>VGZH01000004.1 GCA_016872645.1 Planctomycetota bacterium
GTACTCCGCCGGAGCCAGCGGCTTCAGGTCATACATGTCCATGTGCGGAGGAGCCCCGCACAGATAAATCATGATGAGCGACTTGCGCGATGACTTAGACTGCTGCTCCCCCTGTGCCTTGAGCCGGAGCAAATCGGCCAGCGTCAAGCCGCCGAACCCGAGAGTCCCCACTTGCAGAAATGCGCGGTGGGAGAGGCCATCGCAAAGCGACTTCTGTTTCTTTCCCAAAATGGTGAGCATGAGCTGATCCTCGCGCACCGTGCCGATGCAAGGCAACACCCCTGTTCGCTCAACGTAACAAGGCGGGTTTTGGCTGTGTAGTTGCCAACGTTCAACTTAGCGGGGGCAGCGGCCATGCAATTCCGTAAGATCAGCAGCGTTCCTGAATTTCTCAATCAACCGGATTCGGACAATCCGTTACCGCGGCGTTAAGTCATTTCCCGGTCGCCACAGCTTCTTCAAGTAATCAGCGACGAAATCGAAAGCGGAATGACAGGCCGTCTGAACGATTCATTAGCTTCTTGTGAAACGAGTGTCCTTCGCCATGCGAACGAAACTAGTCGTACAGCGGCGTCAGTCGGTCAAGCGACTTTGCGAACTTTGGTAACTGCTTCTTGTAGAGCTTGGTGTGATCAGCTTTTGGTTCGACGCGGTCGGTGAGTTCGACGTACTGCGATAACAACTCGGCCAATTCGATCTGGTCGCCGGCTCCGCGACGAGCCATCAGAACAGCGAGGTATGCGGCTCCGCGGGTCGCGGCCTCGTCAGCGTTCTGCGGCTTTGCAACCGGGACTCCGAAGACGTCCGCGATGATCTGTGGCCAAAGCGCGTTGCGCGATCCTCCGCCGCTGACCACGATCTGATCCAGCGATTTGAGGCCCATCTCGGAAAAGCCGACTCGCAGCGTCAGGCTGGTCGCTTCAAGACTTGCGCGGGCCAGCACGCCTGCTTTGAGTGCCGCAGCATCGGAAGTCACGTCGCCGGACGCCGATCGCTTGCGGTCGCGAAAGCCGAGGAATGAGGCAAATGCGGCTGGCTGCTTGAAGACTCCCTCCCCTTTGTAGAACGGCAGAGCCAGCACGCCGTCGCAACCAGCCGGAATCTTCGCCGCTTCGCTGGTCAGCCAATTGCGGATGTCCTCTTTCGTGGTCTTTTGGCCGAGCCACTGCGCGCAACCGAGAAAACAATCGACGAGTTCGTCGTAGACGACGCAGCCGCTGGTCATGCAGGTCATCAGCAGATGCCGGTTGTCGGCGGTGCGGAAGGAATCGACGAGGCCCCGCTTCTTGAGCACCGGCTTACTGCCGACGGCGTTGAACACGACCGAGTTCCCCAGCGAAATCGACGCTCGGCCATCCACGCAGCCGGACGCGACCATGCCGATTGGCTGATCTCCTTCTGGGTACGCAACGGGGATGCCGACGGGCAGTCCGAGCAACTCCGCGCCGCGAGCGTTCAAGCGACCGAGCACCTCTCCCGCTGCGCCGACTTTTGGAACGCGTTTGCGAAGCTCGCGGTCGATGTTGTCGAGCTTGCTGTGACCGAACTGCCCCTTGCGATCGAGCTGCCCGAACATGCCGCTCCCCTCGCCGGGACCGACACCGAATTCGCCGGTCAGTTCGAGCGCGACAAACGTGCTCGGCACACAGACGCGCTTGACCGCCTTCTTCCACGCTTCGGGATGATGCGCCGCGAACCAGCGAATGCGCGAGGCGGTCATGCGTGCGGCGATCGGCTCGCCGAGTTCCTTCGAGAGCTTGCGGCCTTCCTTCTCACCGCGCGGGTCGTCCCACATGATCGCGCCGGACAGCAGTTTGCCGTCCGTCATCACCGGCTGATTGTCCTCGCCGAGCACGACCAGCGCGTGCATGTGCCCGCCGATCCCGATGCCGACAACCGAGTCCGCTTCAAAACTGGTTGCCTTGCGAAGTTCGTTCATCGCGGCCGGAATGGCCGCGATCCAGTCGCGCGGGTCTTGCTCTTTCCAGCTTGGATCGGCGAGGCCGGAGAGGTTGCCGTAACTCGCGCCGCCGAAGCCCACCATGTGGTTTTCGTGCGGGTTGAACAGCCCGACAGTCAGTCCGCCGGTTCCAAAATCAAACGCCAGCACGCGCGAACGGGGGTCCGAAATCTGCATGATCAGTCGCCTCGCCGAGGAAGGTCATCAAGTTGCGAAGAGAGTGCGTCGGCAGTTTAGCAGTGGCGCAACCAGTCGCTAGCAACGGTGCCGATCCTTCGTCTCACCAGCATTTCGCCGTCGAGAGCGCTTCACGGCGCGGTCATGCACCGATACCGCCATCTTCAGCCAAAGCCGGCTCCGCTTGCAGGGCCGTCTCCAACTGCGACATCTGGCGATAGGCGCGAAAGCCGTGCGACATCGAGAACAACGCGTAAGCATGAAATCCGGCGCTGAGGTAATCGCCGAAGAGCAGATAGACCAGACCATCAAGCAAATACAAACCCATCCCCAGGCCGAACACCCAGACCAACCGCTTGCGCGACAGCCATCCGAAAAGAATCACCACAATCACCACGCACAACGAGAAACCAATGGCCAAGCCCATCGCCAAGTTCGCCGCTTCGGGATGATCTTTGCCGATGGCCGCGGCCACGGCGTCTACGTACGCCGTGATGGCCAGTCCCACGATGAAGTGCCGATCGCCCCCGGAATGAGCGATCGCGGTATTCACCAGCGACAAGCCCGCGATCCAATAAAACCAGTTGGCTCCCGCATCGCCGGCTTGTTTCAACGCCACGAACGCCTGGCCAATTTGGTTCGCGATGCCGTTCGGATTGGATTCCACGGGGACGCCAGCCGACTCAGCAGATTCAGACATGATCGAATTCCGAGGTGAGAAGGGTTTGACCGGAGACAGGTGAGCAGCACTCTACCGAGCCTTTCGGTTCTCACCAACCAACTCGCGGGATCATGGTTCTTCGAGCGGCGGAGTCGTGCCGGACTTCACGGAATTCGGCGACTTCAAAAAATGCGGAGCCTCGAACGACGCCGGCGGCTCGCCCGTGGCCTCCAGCAAACACAGACTGCGCGGCATGTTCTCCGGATTGTCTTCGACGCGCGTGATGTCCGCGCCGAGGGAATTCAGCTTCCGTTCCAGAAACTCATAGCCGCGGTCGAGGTGGTAAATCCGTTTGACGACGGTCTCGCCTTCAGCTGCGAGCCCCGCCAAGACGAGCGCCGCACTGGCCCGCAAGTCCGAAGCCATGATGCAGGCTCCGCTGAGTTGTCGCACGCCGCTGATGATCGCGCTGGGACCTTCGCGGCGAATCGTCGCACCCAGCCGAGCCAACTCAGCGGCATGCAGAAAGCGATCGGGAAAGACCTTATCAGTAACGACGCTGATGCCGTTCGCCAGACACAGCAGCGACATGAACTGCGCCTGCACGTCGGTTGGCAAACCAGGATAGGGAAGAGCCGTCGCGTCGACGGCTCGCAGTTCCAGCGGAGCATCGATGCGGATGACGGGTTGCTCGGTCCGAACCTTGGAAGTCTGTTTTTGTGGCGGCGCGATGTCCGTTGAGTTGCTTTCCAACGACCCGACGAGCGCATCGATCGCGTTCAGCCGATCGAGCGGGGTCGGCGATTCATCAGCCAAGTCGATGCGCACGCCGATCTCTCGCAGCTTCTCGACGACAGCCGTCAGGTGATTCAGATTGACGTTTTCTAGCTCGATGCAGCCGCCGGTGATTGCAGCAGCAACCATCAAAGTCGCGGCTTCGATGCGGTCGGGGATGATTCGATGTTCAATGCCGATTAGTCGATCGACACCCTCGATACGAAGGAACGGTGTCCCCAAGCCCTCGATCTTGGCACCCATCGCGTTGAGCAGGTTGCCCAGATCGATGACTTCCGGCTCGCAAGCGGCAGCCTCGATAATTGTTTCCCCTTCGGCGAGCACGGCCGCGCTTAACACGTTGCAGGTACCAGTGACGGTGCTGCCGAACGGACCACCGAGATAAATTCTGTTGCCATGCAGACGTTTAACCTCGGCGAGGACATAGCCTTTCTCAACTCGAATGTCTGCACCGAGCGCCCGCAGCCCTTTGAGGTGCAGCTCAATCGGCCGGTCGCCGATGTTGCAGCCGCCAGGCAGCGACACACACGCTCGGCCGCGCCGCGCCAGCAATGGTCCCAGCACGCAGAAGCTGGCACGCATTTTCCGCACGAGTTCGTAGTCGGCGATCACCGGCCGCTGATCGACCACTTCCATCGATAGCGAACGATCTGGTCGGCGCTCGATCTTCATTCCGAGAGTGCGGAGCAACTCCGCGAGTGTGGTCACGTCCACTAAATTGGGAACGTCGCGCAGTACGGTCTCGCCGTCAGCGAGCAGCGCCGCCGCCATGATCGGCAGTGCGGAGTTCTTCGCTCCCTCGACCCGCACTCGTCCCGCCAGCGGCTTCCCGCCGCGAACCACGAACATGTCCATCCTTGGACCGCTTCGGTGAGAAGGAGGGGTAATAAGGCGATAAAGTGACAAGGTGAGGGAGTGACAGGCCATGTTGTCCTGTGCTTTTCACCTTTTCACTTTGTCACCTTGTCACAGCTCCGCCGACTCCCGCCTTTTCTGAAGAATCCCCCATAAATTTCGGGAGCCTTTTAGTCCTTTCGGGCGGCTCGGACAACACGAGGTTGCTTGGCCAAATCCTTGAGCACGGTGATGTCGTCGTAGCGGCCATTCGCGGTCAGAAGTTGCGTGACGGCGTCGGCTTGCTCACTGCTGATTTCAATCAGCAGTCTCCCCTGCGAAACCAGATGCTGTGGAGCATCAGCAATCAAGCGGCGAACGAGGTCGAGGCCATCCGGGCCACCGTCGAGCGCCGACCGCGGCTCGTTCAACCGCACGTCGGCCGCAAGCGTTTCGATCTCGGCCGAGGCAATGTACGGCGGGTTGCTGGCGATCACATCGAACTGCTCACCGGCCGTGAGCGGAGCGAACAGGTCGCCGTGGAGCCAGCGAATTCGATCTGCGACATTGTGTTTTTCAGAGTTCTCACGCGCGATGCCGAGCGCGGCCAGCGACAGATCGATCGCGGTGACTTCGGCGTTTGGACAGTTCACCGCCAGCGCGATCGCGATGCAGCCGGAACCAGTGCCGATGTCGAGCACTCGCGGTGCGGCTTGTGGCTTTGACGTTTCAATCGCGTCGACGACCAGCGTCTCGGTATCGGGACGCGGGATCAGAACGTCCTTCGTGACTCGGAATTCCAGCCCGAAGAACTCGCGATGCCCGACGAGATACGCGACTGGCTCGGCAGCCGCGCGACGTTTCACGAGGTCACGCATCGTCGCTCGTTGGCCGTCCGTCAGTGGCTGATCGTAGTTCGTGTAAAGCTGAATCCGCGGGCAGCCGCGCGCGTGAGCCAACAGAATCTCTGCGTCTAGCCTTGGCGAGTCACTGCCGTGAGATTTCAGGTGCGGGATCGTCCAATCCAAAATCCGCTTCACCGTCCAGACATCTCCGGCAGGAGTCGGCGGAGCGTCGGACATTCGGCGAGTCTTTCTGAATTTAGAACGATGGAGCATTGATGATTGGTCGTTGGTTATTGGTGGACCTCTAATGAGTAATAGCCAACGACCAATGACCAATTGTCCGATCACGCTTGAGGGCTGACGCCTTTCAAGCGTTCGTTGCGGTCGAACTCCAGCATCTGGCTGACGAGTTCATCCATTTCCCCCTGCATAATCTTGTCGAGCTTATAGAGAGTCAGGCCGATGCGATGATCGGTCAGGCGGTTCTGAGGAAAGTTGTACGTCCGAATGCGCTCGCTGCGATCACCGGAGCCGATGAGCGTGCGGCGTTGGGTCGCACGATCCGAGTGCAGCTTTTGCTGCTGCTGTTCGAAAATTTTGCTGCGAAGCAATCGCATCGCTTTTGCGCGGTTCTTGTGCTGGCTCTTTTCGTCTTGGCAGCGGACAACGATGCCGGTCGGCGTGTGCGTCAGCCGCACCGCGCTTTCGGTCTTGTTGACCTTTTGGCCGCCAGGGCCGCCGGCGCGCATCGTGTCCATTTCGATGTCTTCCGGGCGGATATTGAGCTCCACTTCCTCGACTTCCGGCAACACAGCGACCGTCGCGGCGCTGGTGTGGACTCGGCCTTGAGCTTCAGTCTCGGGTACGCGCTGGACCCGATGTCCGCCACTCTCGAACTGCAATTGGTGAAAGCAACCTTCGCCGCTGACCGAGAACGTGACCTCTTTGATGCCTCCCATTTCGGCTTCGCTCAGGTCAAGCAGTTCCATCTTCCAGCCGCGCGCGCCAATGAATCGCGTGTACATTTCCAGAAGATTGCGAGCGAATAACGCCGCTTCTTCGCCGCCGGTGCCGGCTCGGATTTCGACGATGCACGAGCCGCGCGTCATCGAGTCGCCGGCTGTCAGCACGTCTTCGATTTCGGCACGGAGTGCTGCGAACTTCGGCTCGACTTCGGCGAGTTCAGCCTTCGCATATTCGCGAGCCTCGTGGTCAGAATCTTCGTAGATCAACTGCTTGATGTCGGCGACTTCTTTTTCCAACCGATTGAATTCTGCGATCTGGTTAGCCACTTTGCGCAGGCCGCCATGCTCGCGCTGCAAGGCGAGCATCCGGTCCACATCCGCGAGCACGGCCGGGTCTTGCAACAGACGCTCGATCTCCTCAAAGCGTTGCAGTTTGGTTTGCAGGCTGGGGTACATAGCGGTGAGCGTCCCAAGAATTCGATTTGAAATCGAGACCAAAAAAACCGAGAGGGTGAGACTCCCGCTGAGCTGTCGCGTGACCACGGCAACGGCTCTGCGGGAGCTTCACCCTCCCGATTGTGTGCAGCCAACCAAAATCTTGACGCTGCCAGACACGCCCTCGCCGAGTGCGTCTGACGGTCGCTAGACCCCCTTGACTTTCCAGTTGTACTTCTTGGAGAACTTTTCGACGCGCCCGGCGCTGTCCACGAACTTCATCTGACCGGTGAAGAACGGATGGCACTCCGAGCAAATATCGACATGCAGCTTGGCCGACGTGCTGCGAGTCTTGAATTCGGTGCCACAGCTACAGCGAACCGTGACTTCCTCATACTTGGGATGAATGCCCTCTTTCATGGCGACGCCTGAGACCTTCACAAATGACGGAAAAACAACCGCTCGGCCAACCCGGCCAAAAAGCGAGGGCACGGAGTCTATGAAGCGACCCCTGAATCGGCAAGTTGAGGGCGGAAATGTGCCCGTGCCGTCGATCACCCCTTTTTTGCGGATCTTTTTTCTGCCGGCTTGATCTCTGCTCCCTTGAGAACAGTAACTTGGACATCGTCGAGCAGCACGTCGCCACCGATGACTCGGAAGACGACGGTCGGCTTGGCGACGGAAAACGTCGGATCGCTCGCTTCCAGCTTGGCCGTCTTGCCGACCGTGGCCGTAACCTTTTCCCCGGCGGTTCGCAATTCGACGTCGAGCCACTCGCCGGCCGCGGCGTTGAGTGAGGCCGTCGCCAGTGTTTGATCCTTCGACGCGTCGTTCGCTTTGTCCTTGTGCTTCTTGAGCTGCGCTTGAGTCGGAGTCACGACCAGCGAATACAAGTGCCCTTGTTTCTTGAGTTCGCCCGGTGCGGGATCAAAACCAAGATGAAACCCGGTCGCTCCGTCAAACTTCAACCGCAACTTGATGGCCGCATCCTTGGACGGAATTTGCCAGCGCGACGCGGCGGCATGATTGTCCTTGTCCAACTGCCGACAAACTAAGACCCCATCCTTCGGCTCCCAGTGGCCGAAGTTCACCAACCACTTCTCCGGCCGCTTGGCTTCTTCGAAGCGAGCGACGATCGGTTCGGTGGCCGACGAGGAACGAGCAACGAGCAGCAACAATGTTGCGCTCCACGACAGCAATATTCGGAATTGAGAGACGGACATCGAGATCTTCCTTTGGAGGATGGCCGCCCTCGACCGTCCTGCGGTTCGCGCGAGTCTCGTTTCCAGAACAGACGGCCGAGGGCGGCCATCCTACGGCAGCTTCCAGTGAGCGTTATCGACGTGGGCTGATTTCATCAGGTCTGCCGCCTTCGAGACAAGTTCCGGGTGACCGGCGGCAACGTTTTGCTTCTCGGCGATGTCGTTGTGTTGGTCGAAGAGTTCAATCGGGTTCGACGGCTTCTTGTGGCGGATCGCTTTCCAACGTCCGTCGATCAACACTGCTTGGCTGACACCCCCTTCGTAAAACTCCCAGTAGAGGAAATCGTGCCGTGGCTGGTCTCCGTCGCGGCCGAGCAGCGTCGGCAGGAAGCTCAGTCCGTCAAGCTTGGTTTCGGCTTTCACACCCGCAAGCTCGGCGAGCGTCGGCAGCACATCGCCAAAGTAGCCGACGTGGTTCGAGTCCGTCCCGGCTTTGATCTTCCCCGGCCAGCGAGCGATGAACGGGACGCGAATTCCGCCATCGGTCAGCGAACGCTTCAATCCGCTGAATGGGCCGTTAGCGTCGAAGAAGTCGGGGTCGTTGCCCCCCTCTTTGTGCGGCCCGTTGTCGCTGGAGAAGAAAACGATCGTCTTCTCGTCAAGGTTCAGCTTCTTGAGCAACGCGAACAGTTCGCCGATCTGCCGATCCATGCGGGTGATCATCGCCGCCTGACCTTTATTCTGTGGCGACCAATCGAGATCGGCATATGGGCCGTAGTCCGGCACCTCCTGGCCATCACCGAGCGCTCGCGAGCGTTCGTTGTTCGCGTGCGGCACGGTCAGCGCGTAGTACAAAAAGAACGGCCGCCCGTCTCGCGCGTGACGTTCAACAAACGACGCGGCTTCGCTCGCAAACAAGTCGCCGGCGTATTGCACTCGTTTGGTTGAATAGCCGTCTCCGAAATTGACTCCGTCCGGCGTCGCCCCGGCGACCACGTTCGGCAGGGCGATTCGTTCGGAGTTTCGCCACAGGAAGCCGGGATAGTGATTGTGAGCGTGATGCTGATTCAAAAACCCGAAGTACTCGTCGAAGCCTTGCCGGTTCGGATGCCCGGCCGATCCCACTTCGCCGAGTCCCCACTTGCCAATCAAGCCCGTCGAATAACCAGCGGACTTCAAGACCTCAGCCACTGTGACGTCCTCGTCGCGCAGAGTCTGTACTTCGAGATTGTTCTTGCCCGCGTTTCCGCGCACGGTCGTGTGACCGAGATGTTGTCCGGTCATCAAGACACTCCGCGACGGGGCGCACACTGTCGAACCGGCATAGAATTGCGTGAACCGCATCCCCTCGACGGCCATGCGATCCAAGTTCGGAGTCCGAATCTTCGTCTGCCCGTAACAACCGAGGTCTCCGTACCCCAAGTCATCCGCAAGAATGAAAATGACGTTCGGTCGTTCCGCGGCATTCGCCTGAATCGCTAAGACACACCACGTGATGAGACAGACGAAACTTATACGCATGACGTAAAACCTCCGGGCAACGGCGATGAACTCGATCCCGATGGATAGACCCGCCGCATCCGCCGCTTCAGGCCAGCACACCTTCGACCAGTTCGCCATGCACATTCGTCAGGCGGCGTTGGATGCCGTTGTGGTAGTAAGTCAGCCGTTGATGGTCGATGCCCAGCAGATGCAGTACCGTCGCGTGGAAGTCGTGCCACGAGACGCGATTCTCGACCGCCTTCCAACCGACCTCGTCGGTGGCTCCGTACGCGAGTCCCGGCTTGAGGCCGGCTCCGCACATCCAGACCGTGAATCCGTATTGATTGTGATCGCGGCCTGCACCGATCACTCCGGCAGCCGACTGCGCGAACGGAGTACGGCCGAACTCGGACGTGAACAGCAACAGCGTGTCCTCCAACATCCCGCGCTGTTTGAGATCTCGAATCAGCGCGGCGATCGGTTGGTCGATGCGTACGGCCTCGCGAGCGTGGTTCTCACGCATGTCTTCGTGGCCGTCCCAATTGATGCGCGGCGAACCGAACGCTCCGCCGGAGAACATCTGGATGAACCGCACTCCGCGCTCCAGCAGTCGCCGCGAGAGCAAGCAGCCACGGCCAAAATCCACCGTCGCCTTGTCATTCAAGCCGTAAGCCTCTTGAGTCGCAGCCGTCTCGGAGGCGAGATCCGCCACCTCTGGCACCGCGAGCTGCATCTTTGCCGCCAATTCGTAGCTGCGAATCCGCGCAACCAACGCATCATGACCAGGGACTTTTGCCAGTTCCGCTTCGGCGACTTCCGCGAGTCCGGCAGGTGCCGTCAGCCGCAGATGCTTTTCGTTGAGCTTCCGCAGCAGTGCTCGCGACGCCAGTTCGGTGCGCTCGTCGATCGAGTGAGCGGGTTGTAGATCATCGATCGGGATGCCCCGACTGCGGATCACGACCCCTTGATGCCGAGCCGGCAAAAAACCGTTCGTCCAATTGATTGACCCGCCGGCCGGCAGCCCGCGCGTGTCCGGGATGACGACGTAGGTCGGCAACTCGTCGGTGTCATTGCCAAGTCCGTAGGACAGCCACGCTCCGATGGTCGGGAAGCCATTTAACCGAAAGCCCGATTGTTCCTGAAACGTCGCCGGTGTGTGATTGCTCGTCTCGGCCCACATCGAGCGAATGAGCGTCAATTCGTCGGCGACGGTCGCGATGTGCGGGAGCAATTCCGAGACCCACAGGCCGCTCTCGCCGCGCTGTCGAAACGCCCAATCGTTTTTTCGCAGCAATCCTACCTGACCGAAGAACACATCCGGCCGCTCATCGCCGCCAAGCGGCTGACCATGTCGCTTGGCTAATTCCGGCTTGTAATCGAACGAGTCGATCTGGCTAAATCCGCCGCACGCCACGATGTGAATCACTCGCTTCGCCTTCGCCGCGAAATGCGGCGGCGGATCAGACGACTCGCCCGGCACAACTTCGGCATGCACGTCACCTGTTCGCAGCAGCAAATTCGCCAGCGCCGCGCCGCCGAGTCCGGTTTGCGTCCAGGAAAAAAAACCGCGCCGGCTGAGAAGGTGGGAATCGTTGGGAACACCGCTCATGGATCAGCCTCTGAGGACAGTTACACCGTAAACGTGACCACTTTGGACTTCCACCGCAATGCTGGCGTGTTCGCGTGCAGCAACCGAGCAGGAATATTGTCATCTGTCAGTTGGCGATAGCCGAGATAGCTGCTGGTCAGACGCGGGTTGATTTCGATGAGGATCGGCTCGGCGGGACGAGTGTCTGGCAAGACGATGTCGCAGCCGATGTATCCCGTCAGTCCTGGCACCGCACCGCAGGCTTGCTCGGCAAGTTGCTGCACCGCGCGTACCGAATCCGGCGAAATATCAGCGAGAATTCGACCGCCGCGATATTTGAAGTGGCCATCCTCGCTGAGATGTTGTTCCGCGACAGGAAAGGTTTCGAGAACCGATCCGTCTTCGGCAATCAACACCACTACGGACAATGCCTTGCCGGCGATGAACGGCTGTTGGATAAACGTTTGCGGCTCATGCAAGCGGCCGAGTTCGTGGCGAGCGTTCCACAAATCGAAGCCGTCGCGTACCAGGAACATGTCTTGCGAGCCGGCTCCGTCACGGCGTTTGATGATCGTTGGTCCGGACCAGTGAACTTCTGATTGTCGGTCGGCGGGATTGAACGGCAGCGTTTCGGGAGTCGGAATGGATCGCTCGCGCAACCACACCGCCAGCGGCAGCTTGTCCGAGGCCAACTGGATCGCCCGGTCGGAAGCTCCGAGGAATCGGCGCGGCGCGGATCGCGGAGGCTCAGTGTCGTTCACGAGTCGAAACAGCAAGGCCCGCTTCAGTAATTCGCCGTTCGTCTCCGGAGCGATCACCCACACGGCATCGCTGTCACGCACCAGTTCGCGGAACTGCGACAACTCATCCACCGCCGAATCGACGAAACGCACGTCGCAGTTTCTCAAGGGGCATGAACCCAGCCGAGTATCCCAGGTCGTGACGACATGGTGACCGGGAATCTCAGCGATGTCCTCGGTCAGCGCGGCCAGCATCGACTGGCCTTCACGAGCCAACGACGTCTCCAGACGGACTCCCGGCCAGCCGCCGCCACAGACGAATTCGGAGACGAAGATTCGCACGAAAGTTCCTCAACACTGTCGCGGGCAAGTCGCCTGGAGCTACGACTCTTTCACTCGATGTTCGTGGTTTTTGAGATGCTGTGAACAGTACTCGAAGATGCCGGCGTCGCACCTCGAGCAGATCCGGAAGTCCTCAAGAGGTGCGTCATGCTCGGTCAACCCGCAGATCGCGCAGGTGTGAAACGGCTTGTGGCCTTCCGTGACTTTGTGGAAGGCGGTTTCCATCGCGTGCTTGCCGTATCGCATCCGTCCCAAAATATCTCCGCCAAAGAACAGCAGAAAATTGCAAATCGAAGCCAGGACGTAGGCTCGGCTTGGCCAATCCCCTTCAATCAACACGAAGCCATACCCAAGCCACGTCAGCAGCGCAAGCCATTTGATCCGGATCGGAAGAATGAAGTAGATGCTGAGCGTGAAGTTCGGAAACAGGTACGCGAACGCCAGAAAGACTGACGAGCCGATGAACATGTTCGTGGCGGGTCTGCCATCCGGCAGCAGGAACGCTACGGCGATCGTCGCCAGCACCGAGATCAACACATAAAAGTTGCAGCGCACCGTGCCCCAGTAACCCTCAAGCGCCGTTCCCATCAGCCAGAACAAGTAGATGTAAAAGATCGCCAGCAGTCCGTTTCCCGGGGGCAAAAACACAAACGTGACCAGTCGCCAGACTTCGCCATCCCTCACCTTATCAGGGATTAACACAAAGGCTTCGAGAATCGAATCTTGGCCGACACGACGCGGCATCAACTGAATCAACAGCCACAATGCCCCCTGGAACCCGGCCAAAAATCCGGCGAGGTTCGGAATCGCCAGGCGGCGAAAGCGACGTTCGAGGCGATCCTGCCAACTCATGTGGGTTCCATCAATTCGCGGGCGACGGTGATTGCTCAACCTCGGTTTGCGGAAACTCCGCGGCCCACGCGTACCAGCGGCGCTGCACGCCGTCGCGCCAGCCATGAAAATCGTAGCCGTAATCTTTCTTGAAGGTCGTGACGTACCCACCGTCCGGGTCGTAGAAGAACAGACCATAGGTGTCGTTGACGACTCGCGAAGCCGACAGAAAATGCCGCAACGAGACCGCTCCCTCGTTGTGAGACGCGCGAATCCAAGCCAGCACGCGGTCGTCCGGCTTCACAAATTGTTTCCGATTCTGCGTCGAGCAGTACGAGCAGGGCCGCTCGGTCAACAGTTTGAAGATGCCCGGCTTCGCAAGAATCGATCGCGGTTCGTCCGCTCGGAGTAATGGCCCGAAAAGCAGCACGAAGAAACATATTCGGAGAGCATGCCAACGGTTCATCTCGGCCTCACATTCCTGCCGGTTCTAAGATTTGTCTTTCACGCCAGCGAGACGATGCACGACTTGCCATTCGCCAGCCGTGACCGGTTGGATCGACAGCCGCGCTCCCGGACGAATCACCATCATCTCGCTCAAATCGACACACTCCTTGAGTTCTTCCCGCGTCACGGGTTTCGGAAACACCTGCAACAGCCGCACATCGACCATGAACCAGGTCGGCTCTTCCGGATTGCTCTTTGGATCGTAGTGGTGATCTTGTGGATCAAACGCTGTGTGGTCTGGGTAGCCGCTCTTTACAACCTCAGCGGTACCGACGATCGCCATCGGGTCGGCATTGCTGTGATAAAAGAGGACTCGGTCACCTCGCCGGATCGTGTCGCGCAGAAGATTTCGAGCCTGATAATTGCGAACTCCGTCCCAAAATGTCGTCTTGGTCGGTTCCTTCGCCAGATCCGCAATCGCATACGACTCCGGCTCGGACTTGAACAGCCAGTACTGTCGAGCGGATGGACTGGATTTCTTCTTGGTGGCCATGCAGAGACTCCTCGGTTTGTGATTCTGGCAGCCGGGATCGGATTGCTCTAGCGACTTGACGACCGGCGGAACTCCCAACTTCTGGCGTCGGTGATATGCTTTGCCGAAATTACTCGAGTCCGCCATCTCAGGAGAGTTCGCTCATGCCCAAAGTTTTGCTGGTCATCGGGGATGCCACCGAAGTCCTCGATACGATGTATCCATTCTTTCGACTGCCCGAAGACGGCTTCGAGGTCGTCGTCGCGGGTCCGGAAAAGAAGCTGTACCACATGGTGCTGCACGAAATCCCCCCCGGTTCGACCTGGGACATCACGCAAGAGACGGCCGGATATCACTTGCAGGCCAACATCGCCTTCCGCGACGTGAAGCCCGACGAATACGCCGGCTTGTTCCTGTCCGGTGGGCGAGCACCCGAATACCTCCGCTACGATCAAGACCTTCTGCGGATCACTCGTCACTTCTTCGAGAAGAACAAACCGGTCGCGTCCGTTTGTCATGGAATCGAGATCGCTGCTGCGGCCGATTGCTTGAAGGGCCGCACGGCGACGACCGTCGCCAAGTGTGCGCTCGACATCACTCAGGTCGGCGGCAAGTATGTCAATCAGCAAGTCGTCGTTGATGGCAACTTCGTCTCTGCTCGCGTCTGGATGGACAACACGCCATTTGTGAAAGAATTCATTCGACTGCTGAAAGCCGCTCAGTGACAGGAGTTTGCCTTCGTGAGTATTCGCATTTGTTGTGTGATTTGCAGCATCGTGTTGTCGGCGAGCACATTGCTCGCCGGTGATTGGCCGCAGATTCTCGGCCCGAACCGTGACGGCCACGCGGCCATCGATGAGAAACTTGCCGAGTCCTGGCCAAAGGACGGGCCACCGGTCGTTTGGCAGCGGGACGTTGGTGGTGGCTTCGCCGGGGTGGCTGTCGTCGGCAATACCGCCGTGCTTTTTCACCGCGTCGGCGACGAAGAAGTTGCCGAAGCGATCGACGCGAAGACCGGCACCACCAAATGGAAGTCTGGCAGTCCCACGACTTTTTCGAGCGGCTTTTCAGACGATCAAGGTCCGCGTTGCACGCCACTTCTCGCTGGTGATCGAGTGTTTGTCTTCGGCGCTCAGGGAACGCTTCGATGCCTTAATCTGAAATCGGGAAAGTTGATCTGGCAGCGAGACACACACTCCGAGTTCAAGGCTCCCGAAGGCTATTTTGGAGCCGGCAGTTCCCCGCTGGTGGTGGGTGAAAAACTTCTGGTCAACGTCGGAGGAAACAAGAGTGGCGCGGGGATCGTGGCGTTCGATATCGCCACCGGGAAAACCGTGTGGCAGGCGGTCGATGATGCGGCGAGCTACTCGTCACCGATCCTCGCCACGGTCGACGGTACGAAACACGCCCTCTTTGTGACGCGGTTGAAAACCGTCTCGCTTGATCCCGACAACGGGAAGGTGCGATTCGAGTTCCCGTTCGGAAAGCGCGGCCCGACCGTCAACGGAGCAACACCGATTGTGTTCGATGGACACCTGCTCGTTTCCGCTCACTACGGAGTCGGTGCAACATTCGCCAAGATCGGCGCGACCGCCGCCGACGAGAAATGGAACAGCGACGACTTGCTTTCCAGCCAGTACATGACGCCGCTGGTCCAGGACGGATTGGTTTACGGCATCCACGGCCAAGAGCGAGTCGAAGAATCAGAGTTGCGCTGCCTCGACCCCAAGACAAAACGGATTCTGTGGTCAAAGCCGAGCGTCGGTTTCGGAACGATGATCGCCGCCGACGACAAAATGCTGCTGTTGACCACCGACGGCGAACTCATCCTCTGGCGGCCAGATTCACTTCGCTTTCAGGAGCTAACGCGAGCCCGCGTCTTCAAATCGACGACTCGCGCGCTGCCGGCACTTTCGAACGGAAACCTTTTCGCCCGCGACTCGCGCTTGCTGAAGTGCCTTCAGGTCGGGCCACCCAAATAGAGCCTGCCCGGTTTCGCCTAACGTCGCCACTTCCGGGTTCGTTGCTGTTCCGCACAATGCACGCAGTTGCGAACATACGGAATCGCTCGGAGTCGCTCTTTCGGAATGACCGCTTTCGCGGGGGGTTTTCCCTGTTCAAGGCACTTCTCGCAGAGGCCGTAAGTCCCTGTAGCAATTTTCTTTAGTGCCAAGGCAATCTCTTCGAGGATCTCTTGCTCGTTTTCAACAAACCGGAGCGAAAAGTCTTGCTCGTAGTTGTCAGTTCCCAACTCGGCAATGTGCGTCGGGCTTTTCGAGTCGCCGTCACCGTCGGCTCGGTGCAAGGCCCCATCCGCCAAGTGCTGGACGTCTCCTCGAAGTCGTGCCTGAAGGCCCAACAAAAGTGTCCGATATTCAGCCAGCTCGGTCTTTTTCAGCATTGCCACGACCCATTTATGCTTGCCAAGCGGGGAGCCTGGAACTGCGGAATCGCCAATCGAGGCCGACGTCCAAGCCCCTTCCTCCCTGAGCACTATCAGGCCGAGACCCGATCCGGCCACTTCCAGCGGCCAGTAAAAAGGGCGGGATTATCCCCGGTTTTCACTCGTTATCAAGGTGCCGGACGATGATGTGCGCAAAAAGAGCGACTTTTGCCACACGATTCAGCCGATTGCGAATCTTACAGTGCGGCTGTAACTACAAATGCATTAAGCCAGTTACGCCGCTTTTTGTGGAGCACTGGAATGGGCGGCCGATTCCCGAATTTGTGGCTGCACCATCAAGGTGCCGAGAATTCGCTCCGCAACCGTCAGTGCGGCAATGGCTACCGTCCCAGTCACCGTGGGCGAGCTTCCAGATCGGACGCAATCCACGAATTCCGTAATCTCTCCCGTGAGAGCATCTTGCGGTGCTGGGGTTTCATTTTGGACCTCGATCAGGGAGCCAAAAACATCTTGCTTGAGTTGCTCGATATCGGCACCCGGTTGCCGAGCCCGATCAACCGGCGAAGTCCCAAAAAGAAGTCCCGGCGACGGGGAGTACGACGTCACCTGGCGCGATCCAAAATCGACGTTCAGACAACGAGTTGTCGTCCAGATGGTCGCCCCGCGGCGAGTCGTCGGATGAACGCGGCTGGCTGAAAGGTCCGCGACGCAGCCGTCTTCAAACGTGATTCGGGCCTGCACGGTGTCCTCGTGTTGACCCATCAAGGTGACTCCAAATGCCTCGACTCGACGAACCGGAGAGTGGACCAGCGACAGCACCAGATCAATGTCATGAATCATCATGTCATGCACGACACCGATATCCGTTGAGCGAAAGCTGAACGGGCTGAGCCGCTCGGCCCGGATGTAGCGAGGTCGCACGCACAACTTGGCGGCGGCTTGGTATGCGGGATTGAATCGCTCGACGTGGCCGACTTGCAGAATGGCTCCGGTTCGTTCGGCGATTTGGACGAGTCGCACTGCCTCGGTTAAATCAGCAGCCAGCGGCTTTTCGACCAGCGAGTGAATTCCGTTCTCTAGAAAATCGGTGGCGACAGGACTGTGCAATCCAGTCGGTACTGCAATCGTCACTGCATCGACATCGTCAATGAGCGTGCGATAGTCGGCGACCCATTTCGTCCCTGTGGACTCGGCAACTTGTCGTCCTTGCGCTTCGCTGGAGTCTGCTACCGCCACCAATTCGACACCGGGAATCTGCGACACAATTCTCGCGTGATGGCGTCCGAGTGCCCCAACTCCGATCACAGCCATTCTCAAGACCGACATGTACGCTCCCTCAATTACGCCGCCTTGCGTTGTTCCTGCGTGTTGATAGAGGGCGCGTTGCGGAAGATCTCACGTCCTCGGCCGAGTTTGCCAGCCCCCGTCATATCCATGAAGTTGAGCAGTGTGTGCAGTTCCATCGGATGAATGTCGTGCTGCTGTTGAGCGAAGAACTCTCGTGTTTCGATGATCCCTTTGTGCTCGCGGAACAACTGCTTGTAGGCCTGCCGAATGATCCCGATCGTCGAATCAGAAATCCCGGCCCGTTTCATGCCGACGACGTTGATGGTCTTAATCTCAAATCTGTCGCTGCCCGCGGCCATCATGTATGGCGGAACATCGACGGTGCATCGACAGCCTCCGCTGACGAAGGCCAGCGTGCCGATCGAGGTAAAATGATGCACAACCGTGTTGCCCGAAACGATTGCTCGATCGTGAACATGGACATGTCCACCAAGCAACACACCATTGACCAGCATCACAGCGTTGCCGATGCAGCAATTGTGCGCAACATGCGCGTTCGACATCAGCATGTTATGGTTCCCAATGCGAGTGCCGTGATCTTCCTTCTCGGCTCCTCGATTGACGGTCACTCCTTCGCGAAAGACGTTGTCATCGCCGATCTCCAGCCAGGTCGCGGACTCCTGATAGCTGTGGTCCTGCGGTTCACCACCGATCACGCAATTCGAAAAAAAGCGATTCCGCTCACCGATCGTCGTGTGGCCGAGGATCGTCACGTTGTTGGCCAATTGACAACCGCTGCCGAGTTTCACATGCGGTCCGATCACGCAGAACGGTCCGATCTCGATGTTGTCACCGAGTTCTGCTTTCGGGTCCACGCATGCCAAGGAGTGAATTAAGTTGGGCATAGGTCGTCCTGCTTAAACCGCCTCGGAGCACTGCGAATTCCCATGAGTCAGCAGAATTCTGCGCACGAGGTCGTGATTGTGTCTGTGTCCGGAACGATAGGCGTTGAAATAGCCGCACAGGTCCGCACCGATCAATGCGAAGTCTCCGAGGCAATCCAGAATCTTGTGCCGCACGGCTTCATCGGGCGCTCGCAATTTGTTGCCGATGACGTTTCCGTTCGCATCAAACACGAGCAGGTCTTGGTGTGTCACTCGGCAGCCGTAACCTGCAGCCTGCAATGCCGCGACTTCCGTGTCGAGCACGAACGTGCGCGCGAAGGCGATGTCACGGACAAATGCTTCCGGAGTGATCTCGACTGTCAGATTCTGCGGCGGAATCGGCGACCGATCGCCGTAATCCAGTTGGTAGGTAATCGCCAGTCCATTGTAATTCATCGGCCGAGCGACGATTTCGATGTCTCCGTCGTCCGCACTGACTTGGACAGGCATCAGCAATGAGATGACTTCGCGCGGACGATTTTGCTCGATGATGCCGGCAGCGAGCAGCAGATTGCAGACATCACAGCACGAACCGTCAAAACCCGGAACCTCTGGCCCGTCGATTTCGATCAGGCAGTTGTCGATTTGCAGCCCCGCGAGCGCCGCCATGACGTGCTCGATCATCTCGACCTGCACACCATCACGAGCGATCGCCGTGCGCCGCTGAGTACTCTTGACGTACTCGATCCGGGCCGGAATCGGTTTCGAGCCAGCGACGTCGATCCGCTGAAATGCAATCCCGTGATTCGCCGGGGCCGGCACGAAACGCAGACGGGCGTCAGTTCCGGAGAAGAGACCGACCCCCTGCGTTTCGACAGTTTGTCGAAGTGTACGTTGCGAACGGCAAAGCATGTCGCGGACTTTCGCGAGGACCGAGCTAGTTTTTGCCTTTCCCGCCAGTACCGGCAGGAGCGCTGGCCGCCTTGGGTTGGCCGCCGTCAAATTGGCGGTTGAGGTACTTAATGACGCCGTCGGTCAAGTCGTCCTCCGCACGGTGGTAAACGATCACGCGGTTCATCACCAACTGCATCTTGCTCATGTCCTCACCCTCGAATGTGTCCGAGTTGAAGCGCATTACCAACGTGTAGCCGAAGCGATCCGCGAACTTTTCGACGACGTCCATCGTTTCGAGGTACACGGTCTTCAGCAGATCGGCTTCCTTGCGGAGCAATTCGCGCTGCGCAGTTTGTTTGAACGCGCCGAGCTTGGCACCCAGATCCGTCTGTTTCTTTTCGAGATTGATGTACTCCGGACTGCCGGGCTTGAACTCCTTCATCTGTTCGATGACCTGCTGGACTTGGGCCGTCATCTTCTTGGCGTTTTCCTCACTGACGGAGAACTCCGCCTTCCAGTCCTCTTTGAGAACTTCGATCTTCTTGTATTCCTTGAAGACCCGGCCCATGTCGATCAGCGCGATCTTGTGGGGAGCTTCGGCTTGTGATGCAGCGGCCGCCGCCGGTGTCACCGTTTTCTTGGTGCCGCCGGTACCGGCATTTTGGCCGTAGGCGTTGACGAACACGCTGGCCAAGCCGGCCAGCACAGCGGATGAAAGCAGAATTTTTCTCACGGCAGACGCACTCCTTTGCTAGCCGAGACGGAATTGATCGGGCAAGTCGAACCATCCCCGGCTCGGGGGATTCGTTCGCATGACACTCAGTCGCGGATTGCGTCAATCCAACGCAGGCCGGACGAAGGGTGGCGTATTCTGCACACCTCCGGAATTGCGTCAATACGAGTCTGGACTTCGGGGTTGCCCGCTACACGCTTACGAAGACGTCCCCGTTTTCGACCTTGACCTCAAAGCTCGTTTGGCAAATGCGCGAGTTCAGGCAATGCCGGCCGTTGGCAACTTCAAACTGCCAACCGTGCCAAGGGCACGTCACGACGCCGTCGACAAGTTGACCCTTCGCCAGCGGCCCCCCTTGATGAGCACAAATTCCGTCGATGGCCTGAAACTGCCCATCGACATTGAACAGCGCGACGATTCGACCGTTCACGGCGAACTCCTTGCCGCTGCCAACGGGAACATCGGCTGTCGCAGTCAACTTCTGCCAATCGGACATTGTCTCTTTTTCCTTTCAGAGAACATCGGATGGTTGCATTCGTTCTCGGAGCAAGTCGGCCACGGTACTCTTTGGGCGTGACATCAGTCTGTCCCCTCAACCCTCAACCCTCAACCCTCAACCAAAACATGCGTGTGCTTGGTCTCGACATCGGCGGAGCGAATATCAAAGCGGCAACCGAGACTGCCGAGGCGCTGTCAATTCCGCTGGAAATCTGGCGTTCGCCAGACCGATTGATCGATGTGCTCGTCCCAATCATAGATCGTTTCTCGGTCGCCGAACTGCTTGCGGTGACGATGACCGCTGAATTGGCTGACTGTTTTTCCACCAAGTCAGATGGAATCGACCGAGTACTGCGAACGGTCGAAGTGGTCGCTGGCAAGAGGCCAATTCGTGTCTGGCAGACGTCCGGCGAATTTGCATCCACGCAAGAAGCACGCGACGAACCGCGGCTCACCGCGGCAGCAAACTGGCACGCACAGGCGACATTCGTGGGTCGCTTGGTTCCGCGTGGTTCGGCGCTGCTGATCGACATAGGTTCGACGACGACCGATTTGATTCCGTTGGTCAACGGGCTCCCGCTTCCGACGGGTCGCACCGACATCGAACGTCTGCAATCGGGCGAGTTGGTTTACTGCGGAGTCCGCCGCACGCCGTTGTGCGCGCTGACCGATTGCGTCCCGCTTGCCGGAAACAATTGTGCCGTCGCCGCCGAATTGTTCGCGACGATTTTCGACGTCTATCTCACGCTCGGAGATATCCCGGAGAACTCGGACGATTGTCTGACGGCCAATGGACGCCCCGCGACGTTGGCTGCCGCTCACGATCGAATCGCACGTTCCGTCGGCGGTGACACAAGCGAAATTACGTTCGAGGACACTCGCCGTATCGCCGAGCACATCGCTGCAAAACAACTCCAGCGGTTGTGTGAAGCCGCTGACAACATTGCTTCGCGAATGTCAGGGCCTTGTGAGAACGTGCTGATTTCCGGCAGTGGTTCATTCTTAGCTCAGCGAGTCGCCGCCAATGCCCCGCGATTGAAAAATGCGACCATCACCTCATTGCCTGAGCTGTTCGGTCCGCGAGTCTCCGACGCCGCGTGCGCCTTTGCAGTCGCCAAGCTGGCGGCTGAACGCGAACTGCAATTCCTGGGTTGAGCGGATTTTGCGCTTCATACCAGCCCGACGCGCGAACGAGGGGTTCTGGATGCGACCCCTCGTGGACGCGTCGTGCTGGATTTGCCGAACAGCAATCGCAAGAACTCCGCGGCTTGCTGCCCAATTCCCGGCTGCGAACTTTCTCGCGGCCCGGCGATGTTGAGGACACGAATCGAATTCGCCTCCAGCCAATCATGCACTTGCATCGTCGTCGCGTCGCGCAGATCGACCACCAAGCATGGCCGGCGATAGCGCTCGGCAAACGTTTTGGTCAGCGCGGTCCCGCCGCGCAACGATCCTCGCGAAAGAATCAGCGTCCCCTCGGAGTCCTTGACGTTCAATGCGGTCCGCTCGGCATAGTTGGTCGATGGAGATTCTTTCAACGGGTAAGAGTCTGAGATCGGTCCGTCTTCGGCACGACGTCCCTTTGGACACCAACCGCCGCACGAGATGCCCAACTCCAAAGCCACATCCAAAGCCGCGCGATCGACTCCGCTTTGCCCGCCCGCAACGACTTGCTTCAGCCGCCATGCCTTGTGAGTCGTTCCCGCTGACTTCATCCAGCCACTCCGATTTCCGAATGAGCCGCCAATCTCAGTTCTTCACATTTCCGCTCGTTGCTCACCGCCAAACGCCAGCCGCAATTGCGGGTCTTTCTGCGCCTGCCATTCTTTGAACAACATGCTGGGCTGGATGTCGTGGTTGTTTTGATACTTGTCGCTGCGGTACTCCGTAATGTCACCCACGATTTGGTGGTAAAAGATCTGGCAGATCGGCACACCCGGATAAATCCGCACCGGCTGAATCGCGTACATCTCCAAGGTCCAATAGCCGCAGAAGCCGACATCGCCGAACCCGGCTGTCACATGCACGAACAGCCCCAACCGCCCGACCGACGAGCGGCCTTCCAGCATCGGCACGAGGTTATGCGTTTCGGTCCGTTCCATCGTCCGGGCGAGATACAACTGATTGGGGTTCAGGACGAAGCCGTCCTCTGGAATCGTGTAGCGGCGAAAGCGATTCGGCCGCCGCATGTCGAGCACGATTTCTTCGTAGACCAACAGTTCGTTGTGCAGGCGCAGGTTATAGCTGTTGGCATTGAGCTGCGCTTCGTCGAACGGCTCAATAACAATGCTATTGCCAAGCTGGGCTTTGATCTCATTGCCGGAGAGGATCATCGGAAGTCCCGTGGCTGGGGAGGACGTGATCGCAGACAGCGGCGGGAAGGTAGAGGGTGGCGTGACCGGAGGCAAATGAGCGGCGGGACGAAGACAGCGCAAAGTGCAGAGCGCAGACTGCAACATGAAAATAGCGGCCAGAACAGCAACGTGCGGTCGACGTGACTCCGATAATCACTGCCGTTCAATTTGCACTTTGCAGTCGGCACACGGCACTTTGCAATCAGGTCTTGCAATTCCCGATTACCCCCAGTGCTTTGATCTCGAGAATGTCCGCGTTTAGGCGCACGGGCGCTGCGGTAAAATCGGACGCCGTCGTGTCCATGACTTGAGACGAAGAGGTTCCCGCCGAGCTGTCGGTGTTGTCGAACGAAATCAGCGCGGCGAGAGCCTCGGACTACCGATCTTCAGCAACAGTCTCGACCGATTGAGTCAACGGCTCGCTGACTTACTCTGACCCCGAACCAGAGCTCTGTCCGCTCCGCAAAACACCGCTCGCGGCACACCGAGCCCGCAAAGACTCCGCGCACCAAGCTGAGGAAAAATGCGTTATAAATCCTCAAACAAAAACGGCTTCCGGGCGGGGAAGCCTTTGCGGGTTTGTGACTTTTGGGCATCGCGCCGCCAATTTGGATTGCAGCGATTGATCGGAGGTCAATCGCCGCGACCAGCCCGCGCACATCGGGCCGCTCACCGGTCGTTCATGCGACCGCTACGACACTCACATCCGACAGACACAGAGCGATTTTCTCTGACCGGCAACTTTTGCCACTTCGGAGAACCGGCAAACTTTGCCGATCAGCGAGAGTGATCGAGGGGCGCTTGGCTCACTCGGACAATTTGGAGCTTCATTAGGGAAGCTCGAACACGTCGGCGAGACCGCCGCACATTTTGAAAGGGTGTGACATGCGCAAGTTTCTTTTGGGATTGATCGCTTTGGCCGGAGTGGTGGCCATGTCGGATTCAGCGAGCGCTCGCGAACGGCAGTTCCTGTTCCTGGCGTGGGACGACGGCCGCCCGGAGTACGTTCAGCCGCAGGCTCAACCCGCCCAACCACAACAGCAGTACTACTACCAAGAAGAACGGCCGAACTTGTTTCAACGGCTGTGGGACATGGAACAACGTAAGAACGCTTGGCTGCGTCGGACGTTTTTTGGCCAATAAATCGCAATAAATTTCTGGGCGATTAAGCCGCTCGCAACATCACCGGTGGCACCGCAAGGCGGTGTTGCGAGCGCTTTCGTTTTTGCTCACATGCTGGGAAGGCTCCTCTCGACCCGCATCCAGTCGGCAACTGCTCGAGAGTCGGGATTCGTCGAACCGTTTAATTCGCGGACAACGTTGGCGCGATCCTGCTCCGGCCGGTTCTGGCTGAGCTTGAACTTGCCTTCGATTCGCGAGATCGGCATCTCGAATCCGACGATGCTTTTCAAAAGATTGCGGCGAAAGTCCTCCGGTAACTGATTCGGCCACGGCTGCGGTCGGTTCGATTCGTAGCGCTGGACCATCTCATCGAGCAGTGACTCCAGCCAAACCTCGTCCTCGATGACGCGCGGAACACCGTAGGCATGCACGGCGATGTAATTCCACGTCGGGACCGCCAACTCGGTCGCGTACCATGCCGGCGAGATGTAGGCATGCGGCCCGGAGAAGATCGCTAACGATTCGGTCTGGTTCACAAAGTGCTGCCACTGCGGATTCGCTCGTGCGACGTGACCGACCAGCGTTCGGGCCGCTCCGGGCTGAACCCGATGCAAAATTGGCAAGTGCGTCGCGAACGGCACCCCTTCCGCAGTCGTGATGAGTGTCGCGAAGCTGAAGCGGCGTATGATCTCACCGAGTTTGTCCGGGTCGGTCACTTCAAAGGACTTCGGCAGATACATGGCGGGAATCTCACTGGCCGGAATTGGTCGATCGCGCTGGGATTGATAGGGCCTTAACTTCGTTGACTCACGACTGAGTCGCAAGGATGAGTTTCCGTTCTCATCGCGAAATCCCGAAAGTGCAAATCTCGGAAGAGATCCGCTTCTTGTTTGCGTTCTTTTGTAAGACCGAAGTTTCAGGGCGCGGCGAACTTCAACTGCGTACGGTACAGTGCTCGCGATTGCTTTGACCGTCTCCAGGATCAGGCCAACGAACTCGATGCTCTCAAACTTCTTGCAAATCAGTGACCGCATTTGGGCGTTGCCGGTGATTCATGGCAGCGGGGATTTCGCCATTGAAGTTCGGCGAGTGATGTTGGCTCAGGAATTTGACTGTCTGGCCGTGCCGCTGCCGCCGTCGTTTCAGGAGCATGTCGAAGAGGCGGTCACCGAGTTGCCAAACCTGTCGCTGGTCGTGCAATCGGAGCCATTCTCATTTGAGAGTTGGCAAGCGGAGGAGAGCGGAAGCGACGATGAATTGGTGGCAGATGCGTTCGCTTCGCCGTCGGGTCGGCAAGACGAATTGAGGGCGTGCAGTTACGTCCCGATTGATCCGTGTCAGCCGGTGATTGCCGCGCTGCGGATTGCTTTGCAAGAACGGATTCCGCGAGCGTTCATTGATCTCGAAACGGCAAACTTTGTCAGTCTGCCAGCGTTTTATCCAGATCCGTATCCGGTCAAACAAATGTCGATCGACCGTTTTGCAGCGGGACTGATGCCGACGGTACCGCGCATTCCGGAAGGTCAGCCAGAATCACGTGTCGTCTGGATGGCGAATCGGCTGCGCGAACTCGAACGGCGGCATGAGCGAATTCTCTTCGTCTGTTCGATCATGGACTGGCCCTGGGTGAAAGACGCCTTTCACGACCAACGCGAAGATCTCGCCGAGAACGATGACGTCGAGCCGACAGAGACCTACACGAACGATCCGCTCACGCATCTTTTCTGGCTGGGTGAGTTGCCGTTCATCACCGGCTTGTACGAGCAAGCTCGACAGTCGCTGGACGACGACGAGAACTTGTCAATCGACGGCGTGAAGGCGCTGCTGCTGGCGACGCGCGACCGCTACCGCCGCGATCTGAAATCGCGGGCTCGCAAGATCACACCCAAGACGCTGCGGACGTTTTTGCATTACGTTCGCAACCTGTGTCTGATCGAATGCCGGATGACTCCCGATTTGTATTCGCTGATTCTGGCAGCGAAACAAATTGCCGGTGATCAATTCGCGATTACGCTGGCCGAAGTGGCTCGCGAGTATGCCTGGAAAGGCGCGGCTCCTCCCACACTGCGGATGACCAGCGGCGTCGCGCAACTTCCGGATGGTGATGTCGTGCGGATGAAGAGCCGTTTGCCGGGACAGGCGATTGCCTGGCGGTCGCTGGAACTGAAGCCGAAGGCTCCGAAGATCGATCAGGATCAGTGGCGGCAACGCTGGAATCCGTTTCATCAGTGTTCGTGGCCAGAAGAAGATGTCGCCATCGAAAAGTTTCGCACGCACGTCAAAGAGGCCGCGCTGGCGATGCTGGGTGCCGACCTCGCCCGCAGTGAGAAGTTTTCGACCAGCCTGAAAGATGGACTCGACATTCGCGAGACGCTGCGCAACTTTCACACCGGCGAGTTGTATGTGAAGGTTTGCCCGCCGACGCGCGGGACGCTCGATTGCGTGCTGATGTTTTTCGATTCCCCCGCCGATCCTCGCGACTATCCCTGGAGGATCACTTGGGTGGCCGAGCATCACGATGAATCGACGTTGGCACTGTTCGCGACCGACTTCGGCCGCGAGATGGTCGGCCCGGGGATCGGTGCCGCGAGCTATGGTGGAGCAATGTTTCTCTTCCCACCGCGACCGATCTCGGAAGTCTGGTCCGACCCGCAATTCGACTTTACCGACACCATGGAAGAGCGGTTGCTCGCCGCTGCCTGCGTCTACAGTGAATGCCGACACATCGCGGTGCTCAGCGAATCTCCCCCAGGCCCCGGCTGGCGAAGACTCGCCAAGAAGCATCGCAAGAAACTGATCCACGTCCCGCTCGGACGCTTCAGTCAGGAGACGATCCAGCAACTCCGCATTGTGCATGTCCTCAACGGCAAACAAGTTCGCAGCTACGCGGCCCACTTCATCCGCAAGTCGTGACATTCCAGGGCGTCACCCTCAAAAGCCAGGCGTCGGCGAAAATTCAGCGACGTTCAAATTTCTCGCAACAGATGCCTTGTTTTGTTCGACGCGGCCCGCCACAACAACCGCCGATCGATGCGCGAGAAGGCTCGCGCCAAGACTTCATTCAAAACTCGTCCTTCACGGAAAGAGGGAACCATGAGGCGTATTGGCATTGCGGTGCGGACCATGTTGGCCGCTGGCTCGAAGAGCCTGAAACCGCTTCTGATTTTGGTCGCTGTGTGGCTGCTGGCTGCATCGACTGGATTTGCCAGCGAGGCGGATTTGGCCATCCCGAATCTGCGAGCAGGCACGTTCGACACACTTGGCGGATTGAGCGCCTGGAACCTGCTCTTGTACGGAGCGTTTGTCATCTGTGGCACGCTGGGTATCAGCCTGTATTTGCGAGCTGAGATTCACAAGCTGCCCGCGCATGTCTCGATGCTCAATGTCGCCGAAATCATTTTTCAAACTTGCAAAACGTACTTGATTCAGCAAGGCAAATTCCTGCTGATGCTGTTCGTGCTCATCGCGGCGGCGATCTCGTACTACCTGCTGGGCTTCGGCCATGCGGCAGAGTTTCAGATCACCGATCGGACCATTCAGGAATTCCGCATTGAGAAAGTGGCGGAAGAAGCGGTCACGTCGCTGGAATCGTTGAAGGGGCAAACGTCCGCAACCTCGGATGAGCTGCTGACAAAGATCAAAACGACCATCACCCCAGAACAATGGGCGGCCAACGGCAGCACGATCACGGAGATTGTGGCTCCTACTCCAATCGCTCCGATCGCCAAAGTTTTAATGGTGCTGCTGTTCGCCATTGTGGGCATGGGCGGCTCGTACTGGGTCGCGTACTACGGCATTCGAGTTAACACCTACGCCAACTGTCGTACCGCCTTCGCTGCTCTGCGCGGAGTGCCATGGGACGTCGTCAACATCCCGCTACGGGCCGGCATGTCGATCGGCTTGTTCCTGATTTCGCTCGAACTGGTGATGATGGTCATCATCCTGTTGTTCGTGCCGCGTCAGGTCGTCGGCATCTGCTTCCTGGGCTTCGCGATTGGCGAGTCGCTGGGAGCATCAGCACTGCGAATCGCCGGCGGCATCTTCACCAAGATTGCCGATATCGGATCAGACCTGATGAAGATCGTCTTTAACGTGAAGGAAGACGACCCGCGCAACCCCGGCGTGATCGCCGACTGCACCGGCGACAACGCGGGTGATTCGGTTGGCCCGACGGCCGACGGTTTCGAGACTTACGGCGTGACCGGCGTCGCGTTGATCTCGTTCATCACGCTGGCCGTGCCAAGCATCGAGATTCAAGCCAAGCTGATCGTCTGGATTTTCGCGATGCGATTCCTGATGGACTTCATGTCCGGCGCGTCGTACTTCATCAATCAGGGGATCTCGGAATCGAAGTACAAGGGCCTCAAGGAATTTGATTTCGAACAGCCGTTGACTCGGCTGATTTGGATCGCGTCGATCCTGTGTATCACGACTTCTTACGGCATGAGTTGGCTGCTGATCCGCGACCTGAAAGTTGGCGGCGATGTGCTGGAAGGACTGTGGTGGCAGCTTGCCACGATCATCAGCTTCGGAACTCTGGCGGCCGTTTTGATTCCGGAATTCACGAAGGTCTTCACCAGCTCACACTCCAAACATGTGCATGAAATCGTGACCGCCAGCCGCGAAGGCGGGGCCTCGCTGACGATTCTCTCCGGTTTAGTGGCTGGCAACTTCAGTGCGTACTGGAAGGGAATGCTGATCGCCGGCCTGATGGGAGGTGCGTACTTTGTTAGCGGCTTGGGCCTCGGTTCGGTGATGGGCGACCATGCTTCGGTCTTCGCCTTCGGCCTGGTCGCGTTCGGATTCCTCTGCATGGGACCGGTTAACATCGCTGTCGATAGTTACGGACCGGTGACTGACAATGCCCAGTCCGTGTTCGAGTTGGCTCAGACCGAGCACATCCCCGGCATCAAGGACGAGATCAAGCGTGACTTCGGCTTCGATCCCGATTTCGAGCGGGGCAAGCACTTCCTGGAAGCCAATGACTCCGCCGGTAATACGTTCAAGGCAACCGCCAAACCGGTGCTGATCGGTACGGCGGTCGTCGGAGCGACAACGATGATCTTCTCGATCATCCTGCTGCTGGAAAAAGCGAAGTTGCTGGCGTTGAGCCTGACAGATGCTCCAGTGCTGCTGGGCTTCATCTGCGGTGGTTCGGTGATTTACTGGTTCTGTGGTGCGTCGATGCAGGCCGTAACAACCGGTGCCTACCGAGCGGTCGAGTACATCAAGCAGAACATGGACCTCACCAAGAAGGAAGCCGATCTCGAAGATTCCAAGACAGTCGTCCGCATCTGCACGGAGTACGCTCAGAGTGGCATGTGGAATATCTTCATTGCCTTGATGACCACGACGCTGGCCTTCGCGTTTTTTAATCCGAACTTCTTTGTGGCATACCTGATCTCGATCGCCGTCTTCGGTCTGTTCCAAGCGATCTACATGGCCAACGCCGGCGGTTCCTGGGACAACGCCAAGAAGCTGGTCGAAGTTGACTTGAAGGAAAAAGGAACTGAACTGCACGCAGCTACCGTCGTGGGTGACACAGTCGGCGATCCGTTCAAGGACACGACCTCGGTGGCGCTCAATCCGATCATCAAGTTCTCAACGCTGTTCGGATTGCTGGCGGTGGAAATCGCGCTGGAACTCAAGCACGCGGCCGATGCCAAGAATACGACGAACATCACTCCGTACATCGGGGTCGTGATGTTGTTGGTCTCGCTGGTCTTCGTCTGGCGATCATTCTACTCCATGCGGATTCCGAAGAAGATTTGACCGGCAATACGAGTCGAGTGAATTCCGATTGTTCGCGGATGCCGCAGTGATTGACGTCACTGCGGCATTTGCGTTTCGTGAACTCACAGAGAGCGTCCGTAGCGTGTCTGTCTTTTGTCGACAACTGTGAGCCGCTCGACTGGTCCCGCGAGGCGATGACGGATTCATTCACTGCTGGTGTGTCTGGCGTCAAGCAATTTGACCAGCAGGCGGCCTGCGATGCCGGAGGCTCGTGATGCTCAAGCGGCATTCGCATCAGGCGATGGTGACATCCGGAAGTGTCCATCGTCGCTGACGTCTTCAAAGCGGACAGACATCCGTTTGCTGACACCGCTTTGTTCCATCGTCACACCGTAGAGGATGTCGCCGATCTGCATCGAGCGTTTGTTGTGTGTGATCATGATGAATTGGGTGGCCTGTTTGAATTCGCGAACGACGCCGCTGTAACGCTCGACGTTGGCTTCGTCCAAGGCGGCGTCGACTTCGTCCAGGATGCAGAACGGGCTGGGCTTGCTGCGGAAGATCGCCATCAGCAGAGCGACGGCAGTCATCGTTTTCTCGCCGCCACTCAGCAGTGAGATGCTCCGCAGTTCTTTTCCAGGAGGACGAGCAACTACGTCGATGCCGCAGTCGAGCACGTCGTTGTGGTCTTCCAGAATGATGTCTCCTTCACCACCACCGAACATCTTGCGAAACAAGTTTTGGAACTGCACGCGGATCGACTCGAACGTTTCCAGGAACATTCGCTGACTCTCGCCGTTGATCTGGCGGATGATTTCTTCGAGCGTGGACTTAGCTTCTTCGAGGTCTTGCAACTGCGAACTGAGGTGCTGGTAGCGGCCATCCAATTCATCGAGATCTTTGAGGCTGTCCGTGTTGACGCTCCCCATCATTTTGAGCTTGCGCCGCAGACGATTGACTCGCTCTTCGAGTTCCGGGCGAATGTCGGCGAAGGAGGGGTCAGTTGTCAGGGGTCGGGGGTCAGATAACTCACCTGACACCGCCTGAGTTTGAGTGACCGAAGTCGGACCATCCTCTTCTGACCCTTGAACTCTGATCCCTGACCCCTGCAACTCATCCCGCCACTTCGCAAACGCCGACGCTCCCGACGAGACGACTTCGTCGAGTGTCATCTGGTATTCCTCTTCGATTCGTTCGGCGCAAACTTGCAACTGGTGGCGAGCATCGCGAGCGGCGATTTCGTTGGCGTGCAGTCGATCGGCTAGTTCGCGGCGAGTGGCTCGCAGGAGAGCCTCCTCTTCGGCGAACGAGGCTTTCTGATTCCGCAGTTGGTCCTTGTCGGCGAGGATGGCTGCCACCTCGGCGGCGAACTTCTCGTCGAGCAGTTGCAGTTCCCACAGCTCGGCGTTCGTGTTCAGCATCTGCAGGTTCAGCTGCCGCAGCTGGGTGGCAGCGGTTTGCAGTCGACGCTCGGCTTCGTCGAATTGCTCGTCGCGTTGTCGCTGTTCTTCCCGCAAACGGACCACCGTCGATCGTAAACCTTGCAGGCGTTCCTCGTGCTTGGCGAGGGCCAGACGCTGATCGACTTGCTGTTGCGTCAGCAGTTGCCGTTGGGATTCGTGCCCGGCGACGGCGGCTTCGAGTGCGGCGAACGAATCGCGCAAGCTGGCCAGGTTGTCGTCAAACCAGGCGCGCTCGCGCTGAGCTTGATCGATTTGCAGAACGAGTTCGGCGACGAGCGACTCGAACCGAGCGGCTTCGGCGAGGATCGCGTCCCGTTCTTTGGAATACCGTTCGACCTCTTGCCGCTGGGAATAAACGTCCGAGCGTGCGTGGGCGAGCCGATCGGCGAGTTCCTGTTTCTCGGACGTGGATGTTTCGATGACTCGTTCGACGTTTTTGAGAGTCTGTGTGACGTCGGCCAGTTGTCGTTCCCCGTCGGCGATCGTGCGGTCGAGTCGTAGCAGATCATTCTTCAATCGACGGAGTTCGCTACGGCGAGTCAGCAGTGCGGACTCGCTGCGGACCGTGCCGGCGAACAGTGTACCGTCGTCCTCGAGCAGCTCTCCTTGCAGTGTCACGAACCGGCAGCCTTGGCCTTCGCCGTTGGCAAGCCGCAGTGCAGTGTCGAGCGTGTCGACAACCCATGTCGTGCCAAGCAACACCTCGGCCAAGCCGCGGTGGCCGGTCTTGAGGCTGGCGAGTTGGTCGGCCCGTTTGATGATGCCAGGGGCGTTGAGGGAGTGACTGGGTTGGGGGATGAGAGGGTGAGAGGGTACTTCGACAAAACCCACTCTTCCCGACAGACGGCTTCCGCCGCTGTTGAGGTACTCGATCAGCGGGGCCATCTCGCGGACGACGATAAGTTGTGCTCTGGCGCCGAGGGCGACTTCGAGGATTGCGGCTTCGTCGAGGTCCGCTTCAAGCAGGTCGGCGACGCTGCCGAGGATGCTGGTCCACGGGGCATAGTCGGAAGATTGTGCTCGGCTGAGGATTTCCTTCACACCGATGCCGAGCCCTTCTTGCCGACGTTCGAGGTCTTCCAGGACCGCTTGCTGCGATTGCCGGGCACTGCGGTCTTCGCGTTGTTCGCGGAGTTGTTGCTGCAAGCGATCTTGCTCAGCGATGAGCTGTTGTTGGCGTTCGCGAACCTCGCGGACTTTGCTGTCGAGCGACGCGACTTCGCTGAGCACGGCATCGACGGCCGCTTGCCGACGCAAGACCTCGGACTGCGCTGAGACGGTGCTGGAGACGCACTGATCTAAACGCTGGCTGGCGGTGATCGCGGCCGAGTTGGCGGCGTCGCGTTGCGAGTGCAGATTGTTGACTCGTTGCTGCGTCGCGCTGGCTTGCTGCGTCAGTTCGAGTTGTTTCTGGCGTTCGCGGTCGAGCGTGGCTTGATCAGACTTGAGCTGAGACGCGACTTCCACCAGCTGCTTTTCAGTGTCGGTAATCGCCGTCCGCAGCCGCAAGTGCTCGGCGTCGCCGGTCGATAGCACTTCCTCTGAGCAATGAAGTTCGGCGGTCAGTTCGCACGAGCGGCCGTGCATGACGCTGCGCTGCCGGCGCAGGCGATCCAAGTCGGTGCCGAGTTCCTTCTGCCGACCGGTCAGGTGCCGCAGCGTCGATTCCTGACGGACGACGCTCTCGCGATTACTGGCGGCGGTGCGCTCGGCATGTCGCAGACGCGTGTCGACCTCGGCGATTTCGGCATCGAAGAATGAGAGCTTTTGTTCGAGTTCCTGTTGCCGCGAGGACAGCTCGGTGAGTTCGGCTTCGCCGGTGTGCAGATCGGCTTCGACGATCGCCAACTGTGTGGAGAAGTGCCGGTGATCGTCAGCGGCGAGGCCGAACCACCACTCGCGAAGTTCGGCGGAGATTTCCCGGTACTTGCTGGCCTTCGAGGCTTGCGAGCGCATCGAGTTGAGTTGCGATTCGACCTCATCGACGATGTCGCGCAGTCGCAGCAGGTTTTGCTCGACGCGCTCCAGCTTGCGAGTCGCTTCCTCTTTGCGAAGTTTGTAACGCGACACGCCGGCGGCTTCTTCGAAGACGTGTCGTCGTGCGGCGGCGTTCGATTGCAGGATCTGATCGACTCGGCCTTGTTCGATGATGCTGTAGGCGGAAGATCCGGCTCCGGTGCCAAGGAACAGGTCTTTGATGTCCTTCAGCCGCGCGGTCTGCCGATTGATGAGATATTCGGAATCACCGTTGCGCCAAATGCGGCGGCCGATCTGCACTTCTGCGGCGTCGAGCGTCAGGCACTTCGACGAGTTGTCGAACGTCAACAGAACTTCGGCGAACGGAGCAGGCTTGCGCCCCGATGCTCCGTTAAAAATGACATCGGTCATTTCTTTGCCGCGAAGGCTCTTGGGGCTTTGATCGCCGAGCACCCATTTGATCGAGTCAACCACGTTGCTCTTACCCGATCCGTTCGGCCCGACGACGCAGGTAATCCCGCGAGAGAAGTCGAAACGCGTCCGATCCGCGAAGCTCTTGAAGCCGAACATTTCCAGCGACTTAAGCATGGCGGTGGGGAGGGGTTAGGAGTCGAGGGACAGAAAGCCAATGACAGAAGACAGAGGGCAGAAGTCCGTTCTGACCGCCGGCCTCTGATTTCTCTCATTTGCGTTTCCAGAATTCGAACCAGCGTCGTTGGGCATCGTCGGCTGCCGTCGAATTGCGAGCGTCTGCGACAGAGGCGGTGCCATTCGAGTCGGTTTCAGACTGCGCGAGTTCGTCGGGTGCGGCGGTCTGCTTCTCCACAGCGTCGCCTTCCGAAAGCTTGGTGTTGCCGTCGTCTTTGAGATTCGGGACGAAGTTCGGGACGAGGTTCGCGTTGCCGACTCGGACTTTCTTGCCATTGGATTTGGCGGAGTCATCCTTGCGAACGTACTCGCGGCCACCTTGTGGTAGAGCGTCGATTTCGATGCGACCGGAGAGATTCTGTTGCTTGGCGGCCTGAAGCAGCAATTGCGCGACATCGGGATAGCTGGCTCCGAATTCGACGGCGGTGCGAATGACGTCCGCCACGCGTGTCGAAACTTCTTTGCGCTTATCCGGTTGGCCGGCTTGGTATCGGGAGATCACGATGCGATCCGTGGCGGGCTGTGCCGTGACAAGGATGTGATTGCCGGCTCGCACAGCCAACGGAGTTTTGAACTGCTGGCCTTCGCCGAAAAGAACGATTTCCGATCGGCGATGCTGCGTCAAATGGATGATTGGGTCGCCCGTGGTCGGCAGCGTGTGCAAGGCGAAGAGTTCGCGGTCAGAGTTGGCCTCGTGCATCATTTCGCCGTTGAGATACGGGTCACGTTTGTCGAGCGTCCACAATGCGCGAAAGGCTCCGTAACGGAGTTCCGCGCTGTCGACGATCTTGCCGGTGTTGTCCGTTTGTGAATTAGTCAGTTTCCGAAGCAACAGATGAGCCTCACCGTCATCGATCGTCGAGAGTGCCGCCAGCGCATATACGCGGAAGGCTCGCTCGTTGACGGCCACCTCGCCAAGAACGGGCGCCGCTTCGGCTTGACCGAGGTATGCCAGCGCGACGGCCGCATTGAAACGGACTTCCAAATCAGGATGCTTCAACCCCGTTTTGAGAATGGGGATCGCTTCGTTGCCGATCGCCTCCAACTGCAATGTTGCCAGTTCTGTCGTGTCGGGATCGAGCAATTGCGATTTCAATTTCTCCATGCGGACATGCCGTGCGACCGGCGTCTCGCGAAACGCGATGTTTCGGATCACTTCGCGATACCGCGGGTAGTTGTCCTTGTAGCGCGGAAGCACTTTCAGCTCGATCGTCTGATCAGTGAGTGCTTTGGCCAACGGTTCACGCAAGCCGCTTTCGTTGTAAGCGAAGAATCGTTGACCGATCTTGTCGGCAATGCGTTTTGACTGTCGCACGCTGCGAAAGTCACTGCGAAGCTGGATGCGCAGGTCGCGGTCTTTTTTGGAGGCACCCCCGCCTAAAATTTTCCCGCGCCGCTTCAAGCCCGTGTTGTCGGACTTTCCTTCGCCAGATGTGACCATGATCGGCCCTTTGGCCTTTCCTAAAATATGGCCTTTCATCACACCTTGACCGGGAATGATGGCGGATTCAGACAGTTCCGTTTCCAGCAGCCAGCCGCCATTGAGACTGCTGGTGGTGTCGCCATCGGGAACGCGAACCTCAACATCAAAGGCTTCACCCTTGCGAATCATTGGTGGCAAGTACGCACGCACGATGACCAACGCGGTGTTCGGCGAACGCAGGATTGTTTCAGGATCGTCGATCCCGCGGCGACGCATGTCGTCTGCGAGCACTTCACGATAACTCGAGGGTGGCGGATCACTGCCGGCCCCATCTAACCCGACGACCAACCCAACGCCTTCCAAAGTCACCAGATTGAGATTTGCAAATCCGGCATAGTCGCCGACCATCGGAGTCTCGACTTTCGTCTCAAACTCATTGTCCTTTTCGTCGTCTTTCTCAGCTTCCTCATCCTGCTTGTCGGGTGACTGCGATCGCAGCAGCTTGGATGGCAACAGTTTGAAGTCTTGGCAGCCAACGATGGAGCCGGCCAGTAGCAAGCTCAACGTCAGACAAATGCTGTGTCGAAACGCCTTCATGACGTTGCTCCCGAAAGGGACAGACGGGTGAGTCGCTTCATCGCGAGCTGTCGGAGCGCGTGAATAGCGCGGCATCTGAACGACGCGACAATTCGTACGCCTGAGGCTGGCGGTGAAACAATCGGAAGGAATTAAACGGTGAGAATTTCAGACAGGAAAACGCGCGGCCAGATCGCCGAGCGGCAGGAATGGGGCGGAACAGTACGTCCGGTCGCGAGAACGGGTCAAGGTGTCTCTCGCAGCGGATGAGCAGCAAATCCGACGGGGCCGTGCAACGTGCAGAGTTCAAAGTGAAACATGTCCAACGGATCTTCTGTGTCGCCCCATTTCGCACTTTGCAGTTTGCGCTCTGCACTGACGTGTAGCGTGGCCGCGTTTCTGGTTACTTCGCCTCATCGGTTGACGGGCAATACCGCACTCCCCCTAGTTCGGCCAGCTTGCGCATCAGCAAGTCGGTCAGTGCCTGAAGCACCTCTTGCGATTTTCGTTGTCCTTGCCACGGGCTCAAGTCGATGGGGGTGCCGTAGGTCACTCGCACGCGGCTGGGAGAGTAAAACGGCTCGATCATGCTCTCTCCCTGAGGTGCGCCGTCGATGTAAACCGGGATGATCGGGACCCCGGATTTTAGAGCCAGAAACGCGATACCGGGATTCGCGGCACGCAGCCCCTCGCCCGTATTGATGCCACCCTCCGGGAAGATGCCGATCAGATCCCCCTTTTCGAGCCGCCGGATCGCATCACGCGTCGGACCGATGTCGTGGCCGTCTCGATCGACCGGGATTGACTGCATCGCCCGTCCGACCCAGCCGACCAAGCCGGGCTGTTCGTAATACTCGCGGGCCATCAGATAGCCGATGACGCGAGTCGACCGAGCAGGTCCTTCGTACCGCAAGTGCGAGTTCATCCAGGCCAGCATCGGGTCCACAGGGCTACGATGATTCGACAGGATGATTGCCCCACCGAACTCCGGATACGGGCAACGGCCACTGGCTCGCCAGTGAAACATGAACGCGACATACAAGCGATTCATGATGTACAGCAGCCAGACCCGCCAATCATCTCGACACCGTCGTACCGACAGCGACACCAACCCGACCGCGATTATGGCATAAGCCAGCAACACCAATTGCGCGAGTTGGTCAGGTGTCATGCTTGTTCGCTGGGGCGGATGTGGTGGTGCAGCTGTCGACGGAGTATTGAGTACTGAGTACTGGCAACTCAATCAAGAGCCGTTTCCCACCTCGTCAGTCCCGCACGCGGCGATCAAATTAAGCCGCGGCCGCAATTCCGGCCACCGATGATCCCAACCCCCGATCGCGAGAAGCGTCCCGGCGGTGTCAACGAATGCGAAGACCTCGGGATGACCGGGATTCACCGATTGCCAAGCAGATTCGCGGGGACCAATGCTCAGTCCGTGGCTTAGGCTCTTCATTTCTGACTCATCGCAGACATACGCTGGCAGGTGCGTCGTGGCGACAGCACAGGGCAGCAGTTCAGACACGACCGACTCTGCCGTCAAAGCACTGATTGAGATCGCCTGCGATTGCTCGAACTGGCCGATTCGCGTGCGGACGAGATCCGACATGACTGCTCCGCAGCCCAATCGTTCGCCCAGGTCTCTGCCTAACGAGCGGATGTACGTCCCCGAACCGCACTCGATATCAAGCGTCAGTTCTGGCGGTTTGAACCGGACAACTTCGAGCCGATGAACTTCGACCGCCTTCGCCTGAAGTTGAACCTCTTCGCCGCGCCGCGCGAGCTTGTACGCGCGGCGGCCCTCGACTCGCACGGCCGAGTACGCCGGCGGTACTTGTTGGATGCTTCCACGAAACTCAACGAGCGCAGCATCCAACTCGGCACGGGTGATCAAAGCGGCTCGCTCGGTATCCCCTTCAATGACCTGTCCCGACACGTCGTCCGTGTCGCTCCGCTTGCCGAACAGAAATGTTCCGAGATACTCCTTCGGCCGCGACTGCACCAGTTCAATGAGTCGTGTCGCGTGGCCGACAGCGACGACGAGCACTCCGGTCGCCAACGGATCAAGCGTTCCCGCATGTCCGACCTTCGGCAACGTCGCACGCGTGAGGCCCCGTTCACGCAGCAGCCGATTGATGTGGTCCACGACCGAACGCGAGGTCAGCCCTTGTGGTTTGTCGATGTTCAGAAAGCCGTTCACTCGGACTCACTTCAACTGACCGGCATCTGCACTCGTTCGTGATGCCGTTGCAACGCGGCAGCGACAAAGCCTCGGAAGAGCGGATGCGGGCTGAGCGGTTTCGATTTGAACTCCGGATGGAATTGAACCGCCACAAACCACGGATGATCGGGGAGTTCCACGACCTCAACCAATTTGCCATCCGGACTCGTGCCGGCCAGCAGCATTCCCGCCTCTTCAAATTGCGAGCGGTATTCAGGGTTGAATTCATAACGATGCCGGTGACGTTCGGAAATCCGTTCGCTGCCGTAAGCCGCCGCCGACTTCGAATCCGGGTTCAAGACGCACGGCTGAGCGCCGAGGCGCATCGTGCCCCCCTTCTTCACGATCGTCTTTTGGTCTTCCAACATGCAAATGACCGGGTGCGGTGAGTCCGAACTGAACTCAGTCGAGTCGGCCCGATCCAGCCCCAGGACGTTGCGAGCGTACTCGATCACAGCCGTTTGCATTCCGAGGCAGATGCCGAAGTAAGGAATCTCGAACTCGCGAGCGAATCGCACCGCCTGCACTTTGCCTTCAACGCCACGCATCCCAAAACCACCGGGAACGAGCAGGCCATCAACTCCCTTGAGAAGCATCTCCGGACCTTGTTGCTCCAGTTCCTCGGCTTCGATCCGCTTGATGATGACTCGCGCCGAATTCGCAACGCCGGCGTGATCGAGCGATTCGTAGATCGACTTGTAGGCATCGCGATGCTCGATGTACTTGCCGACGACGGCAATGGTCACTTCGTTTTCCGGATGACGCATCCGGTGCATCAGATCACGCCAGTCAGACATATCCAACAGGCCGGCGTTCAGCTTGAGCTTGTCGACGATGAGCTGATCCAAGCCGTGATCGACCAGCCCCAGCGGGACTTCGTAAATCGAGAATTCCTTATCGACCTCTTCGATGACCGCGTTTTTCTCGACGTTGCAAAACAGCGCGATCTTGGCCGCGTTGTCCTCTCCCATCGGCCGTTCCGTGCGGACCACCAGGACGTCTGGCTGAATACCTATCTGTCGCAACAGCCCGACGCTGTGTTGAGTCGGCTTGGTCTTCATCTCCTTCGCGGCCTTCAAATACGGCACCAGCGTCAAGTGGATGAAGAGGCAGTTGTCCTTGCCGATCTCCAGCGGAATCTGTCGGATCGCTTCCAAGAACGGCAGTCCTTCGATGTCACCGACCGTGCCCCCCAACTCGGTAATGACAACGTCGACATCTGGTCCCGACAAGCCGCGCACAGACGCCTTGATTTCGTCGGTGATATGCGGAATGACCTGAACCGTCTTGCCGAGAAACTCACCGCGCCGTTCCTTCTCGATGACCTTCAGATAAATCTGCCCGGTTGTGTAGTTCGATTTCCTAGAGAGCGGCCCATTCGAGAATCGTTCGTAGTGGCCGAGATCCAGATCGGTCTCGGCTCCGTCATCGAGGACGTAGACCTCGCCGTGCTCGTAGGGATTCATCGTGCCGGGATCGACGTTGATGTACGGGTCGAGCTTTTGCATCCGCACGCGCAGCCCACGCTTCTCCAACAAACACGCGATGCTCGCCGACGTCAACCCCTTGCCCAGCGAACTGACCACACCGCCGGTCACGAAAATATGCTTGCTCATGATCCCCCCAGGCTTCCTCCCTGCGGGAAACCGGAAATCCGAAACCCGAAGTCCGAAGGAGGTCTTCGGGGTTTCGAGTTTCGGATTTCGAGTTTCGCACTTCCAAGAGTTCATTCACGCCGCCGCGCGGCCGCGCTGTCGAACGACAAAACGAGCATAATCCTCCGGCGTGTCGATGCCAACTGACCGATGCGCGACCTCGCCGACCAGGATCGTTTCGCCCGCTTCCAGCACGCGCAGTTGCTCAAGTTTTTCCCATTGTTCCAACCGGGAAGGGGGTAACGTCGTCAGCCGCAACAAGAAGTCCCGACGGTACGCGTAGATCCCCAAATGCAGCCGCCATGGCGAATCCGACGCCAGCAATTCGTCCGGATCGCGGTCTCGGCAAAACGGAATCGGACAGCGGCTGAAATACAACGCCTGCCCCGCCGCACCGCAGACCACTTTCACGCAGCTTGGATCGTCAAGCTGCTCTCTGGTTGTGATCGGCGTGCAGAGGGTCGCCATCGAAGCCGTCCGATTCGACGCCATCAAATTCACCAGCAGGTCGATATGAGCAGGTTCGATCTCCGGCTCGTCACCTTGGATGTTGACGATCACATCCGATTCGGAGCAGCATCGTCGCACAACCTCGGCAATTCGATCGGTCCCGCTGGGATGCTCGCCGGTCATCTCGCATCGGCCACCGAAACTTCGCACCGCATGAACGATCTCATCATCGTCTGCCGCGATGATGACCTCCGACAGCGATTTCGCTTGGCGGACGGCATCCCAAGTGTATTGAATCAGCGGCCGGCCGGTCTCTGCCAACAACAGCTTCCGCGGCAGCCGAGTTGACTTCAACCGCGCGGGGATAATCCCAGACACTCGCATCGATGAACTCCCTGTCACCCACAAGTTCCCAAGAATGTTTCTTCACAACTCGACCACTCGCTGACGCGTCATGCTGAAATTTAGCTACTTCCCTTTTCCCAGGAACAGCTTAATCGAATCGTAGATCGCGTCGCGATTGGAAATCTCCGAGAGCACGAGGTTTTCGTGCTTGTCGTTGATCCGTTTTAGCTCGCGAATGTAGTCGCCACTGCCGTACGGACTTTTCACTTGGCCATAGCAGTACAGGTTGCAGACCGGCAGCAGGTCCGTCATCAGCATTTGCAGGCAACCCACGTTGTCCTCGCCCCAGTTATCGCCGTCGCTGAATTGGAAGATGTAGATGTTCCAATCGTCTGTCGGAAACTCCCGTGCGATGACTTGTTTGGCGACCGTGTACGCCGAACTGATCCGCGTGCCGCCGCTCTCGTGAGTGTGATAGAAGGTATTCTCATCAACCTCCTTGGCGACCGCATCATGAATGATGTATCGCACCTGCACGCCGTCGTATTGGCTTTGAAGCCAAGTGTCGATCCAGAAGGACTCCGTACGAACGATTTCCTTTTGCTCCTGCGTCATCGACCCGCTGACATCCATCAGATAAATGATCGCCGCGTTGGCCTGCGGATCGGAGATCGTCTTCCAGCTTCGGTAGAGCTGATCCTCTTTCGTCGGCACGATCTTGGGCTTCGCCAGGTCGTATTCGTTGGAAGCGATGCTGCGTTTGAGTGCCTGCTTGTAGGTCCGTTTGAAATGCCGCAACGACTGCGGGCCAGTTTGCCGGATGCTGCTGTATTTGTCCTTCTGCGTTTTGAGCGAGTCGTGCCCCTTGGGCTGGATGTTCGGCAACTCCAATTCCTGAGCCAGCATTTTCGCGAGCTCTTCGATCGAAACTTCGACGTCGCGAGTGTGTCCGCTGCCCGGCTCGCTACCGGCTTGACCTTCGCCGTCACCTGGATTGCCGCCGCTGCCAATCGGCTGCCCGATTTCCCCTTCGCCCTGAGCGACTCCCCCCGAACCCTTCTGGCCATGCCGGAAGTGCGGAATGTCGATATTCGGCACCGGAATCGTTACCAGCCGCCGCCCCTGCCGCCCGGTCATCTCACCGTGAGTGATGTACCGGCGCAGGTCTTTGCGAACTCGCCCTTTGACGATCTCTTTGAATCGTTGCACGTCTCGGTCGATGGCTCGTGTCATGAGAGACCCTGAACTGCGCGGGCAGACTGTCGTGGGTTTCGCGATGGATTACTCACTCTTCGAATCCCCGCGCGCGAAAATGCTGGCGACGTATTGCAGCACGTCGGTTGCCGACTCTTCGTTGTAGCCAAAGTTGCGGATCAGGCGACTTTTGACGATATCGATCTTTTCTTGCGTGTCTTTGTCGATCACGTTCGACACAAGACTCGTCAGCTTGATCGTGTCTTTCTGGTCCTCGAAGAGTTTCATCTCCAGCGCCTTCTGCAGGCGTTCGTTGGTCTTGTAGTCGAACTTCTTGCCGTCGAGAGCCAAGGCACCGATGTAGTTCATGATCTCGCGGCGGAAGTCGTCTTTGCGAGTCTCCGGGATGTCGATCCGTTCTTCGATCGAACGCATCAGGCGTTCGTCCGGTTGCTCCTCTTCGCCCGTGAATTTGTTTTTCACCTTTTCGCGCTGCGTGTAGGCTTTGACGTTGTCGATGTAGTTCGAGCAGAGTCGCAATAGCGCGTCTTCGTCGGCGGCGATGGCTCGCTGGACTTCGTTTTTGACGACGTCCGTGTACTCGTCACGCACGACAGAGATGAGCTGGCAATACCGTTCGCGGACCTCTTCGGCCCCGACCAGCGAGTGATGTTTGAGCCCTCCTTCCAACTCCTTCATGACCATGAACGGGTTGAGGCTGGTAGCGGTTGGGTTCACGACGAGGGCGTTGCTGATCTTGTCTTGGACGTAGCGCGGACTGATGCCGTGCAGACCCTCGGCTTTGGCTTCGCGGCGCAGCTGCACGATGTTGTCCGTCGTGAAGCCGGGCAGCGTCTTGCCGTTGTAGAGCTTCATCTTCTGCATCAGGCTCAGGCCGTGATGTTTCGGCTCTTCCAAGCGAGTAAGCACCGCCCACATGGCGGCGGTTTCGAGCGTGTGCGGGGCGATATGTTTGCCTCGGACACGCTTCTCGTTGTAGTCCTTGGTGTAGATGTGGATTTCGTCGTTGAGCGTCGTGACGTACGGCACGTCGATCTTGATCGTGCGGTCGCGCAGAGCTTCCATGAACTCGTTCGACTGAAGCTTGCGGTATTCCGGTTCGTTGGTGTGGCCAATGATGACCGTGTCGATGTCGGTCTGAGCGAACTTCTTCGGCTTGATCTTGTGCTCCTGTGACGCGCCGAGCAGGTCGTACAGGAACGCCACGTCGAGCTTCAGCACTTCGATGAACTCGATCATGCCGCGGTTCGAGACGTTGAACTCGCCGTCGAAGTTGAATGCCCGTGGATCGGACTCGCTGCCGAACTCAGCGATCTTGCGGTAGTTGATGTCACCGGTCAGTTCGGTGCTGTCCTGATTTTTTTCGTCCTTGGGCTGGAACGTGCCGATGCCGATGCGGTCTTGCTCGGACAGAAAGATGCGTTTGACGACGACGTCCTCGACCACCTTGGTCCAGTCGCCGTTGTATTGCATTAGCCGCTCGCGGAATTCGTAGCGGCACAGCGGGCATAGCTCGCCGGTGAATTCAAGCGGGTAATCGTGCTCGCCAACCTTGCCCTGGCGGTGCGTCTCGATGAACTGACGGACGGACTCGCGCTGCGAATCTGGCACAAGCTGCAGCGGCGACTCGTGCATCGGGCACCAAGTGATGCTGCCGTCGGATTCCTTCCAGCCGAACGAATACAACGCACCAGCGTCAGTCCAACTGTAGTGTTCCAGGCCACGCTTCAATTGACGGGCAATCGTGCTCTTGGAGCTTCCGACCGGACCATGCAGCAGCAGCACGCGCCGTTCGCTGCCGTACTTGAGTGCGGCGGATTTGAAGACGTTGACCAGATCCATCAGCGTTTTGGTGAGGCCGAAGATGGCGTCTTCGCCGCCGTGGTCCGGGTCGTCAAAGAACTTGTAGCGGACGAGATTCTCTTTGGAGTTCTCGACCTTGTAAGTGCCGTAGGACATGACCATGTCGTACAGCCGCTGATACGCCGTGCGGTTGACGCCGGGGTGCTGACAACTGATGTCGAGATAGTCCGAGAACGTGCCAACCCAGTGCTCTTGGCGGAAGGCCTCGGGGCTATGTTGTGAAGAAATGTTTTGCAGGAGTTCGCGACCAGTCGCCATAGCACCGTTCCTTGTGAAAGGGAAAAGCCGTGATTAGGGGCTTGCCGCTGTCGGCCTCACGAGCCGGCAGCGGAAAGTTGGTTGTTCTTCAGTGCTCATGAGTGCTGTTGCAAAACGAGGACAAGGGGGAACGTCACGCCGCCTCGCGTGGCAAGTGGGATAGTGGCCAAAGGGACGGGCGTCTCACGCTGCGAGGGATCGCGGTATCGCACCGCGAAGCAATCCCGAGACGTGCGGGTCCGACCTTCCTTGGCCAAAGCCGACTTGTCAGCGAAGAGCGATCAAAGACCCGCCTGAGATGCCCTGCCCGGGAGTCACAGGCGAATTTGGAGAGGCACACAGTTCACGTGAATTATCACGAGAGACGAAAGCGAGGCAAGACGAGTTTTTTCGCTCACACTGATGTTGGTGGCGAAATGTGGTTTACCCATCCGCAGAAACGAACCCGAAACGTCATGCCAGGAGATCTTCAATCGGCTGGCCATACTGACCGATCGGAACCGGGCGGCCGAGCTTGTCTGGAATTGTCAGATGCGGGTCGAGGCCCATCGCGGAATAAATTGTCGCCGCGATGTCGGCGTGACTGACGGGGCGGTCTTTCACCCAGGCCGCTTGATCGTCGGACGCTCCGTAGACCGTGCCGCCACGAATGCCGGCTCCAGCCAGCAGCACCGAGTAGCAGTGAATCCAGTGATCACGGCCGGCGTCTTTGTTGACTCGCGGAGTTCGGCCGAAGTCGCTCATCACAACCACCAGCGTCTCGTCGAGCAGACCGCGCCGGTCAAGGTCTTCCATCAGCGAGGCGAACGACATGTCCACGACCGGCAGATACTTCTTCAGAATCTGAAAATTCCACATGTGCGTGTCCCAGCCAAAATCCTGGAACGTGCCGCTGCCGAGCCGGCCGTTGTACCAGTCCCACAAGACGGTCACGAAACGGACGCCGCTCTCAATCAGGTTCGCCGCGATGAACGTGCTGTTGCCGAACAGCGTGTCGCCGTACCGCTCGCGCACCGTCGCGTCGATGCGAGACGGATCGAACGCTCGCTTGAGCGTGTTCGAGGTCAGGACGTCGAACGCCTTCTGCTGAAAGCGATCGAAGCCGGACAGAGCCGTCTGCAACGCTGGCCCGCGAAGCTGCTGATCAAGCTGTTCGAGCAATCCTTTTCGCTGGCTTAGGCGGTCGATCGTGACGCCCTGAGCCAGCACATTGTCCGGCAGACGAGGGACACCCTTCACGAGTGCCGGATCCTCGCGCACGGTGATCGGCACACCGGGATCGGTCGTCGGCGTACAGATCGCTTCGAGCGGGTCGTATCGCTTGCCGAGGAATCCGGCATACGGCCCCGCTTTGATCGGCCCACCTCCCCAACCGAGCGGCGCGGGCAAATGCGCGTAAGCAGGCAGATCTGCGGGCGGAGCGGGGCGCGTCGCGAAGGCCGGCAGCCCGCGCTGTTGATTCAGGTATTCGATGACCGACCCCACGCTCGGCGGGTAAGAGTCCTTCAGGATCGTCAGGTCTTCGAGGAACTGGTCCCAGCCGGTGAAGCTGGGCATCGTGTTGTGGCAGTTCGAGCGATTCACGACCGACCGCACGATCGCCGCCTTGTGCATCCACTTGGCCATGCGCGGCAGGTGCTCGCAGATTTGAATACCGGACGCGCTCGTTGCGATCGGATTGAACTCGCCGCGCACTTCGACCGGAGCCTGCGGCTTCATGTCGAACATGTCCTGCGTCGGCGCGCCGCCGTGCAAATACATCACGACGATGCTTTTCGCTTTGCCAGCTCGCGGCTCTGAACCAGCCGACTCGGCCCGCAGTACGCTTGGCAACGACAGCCCGCCGAGCATTCCGAGGGTGCCGGCCTGCAAAGTCTCGCGGCGCGTGATCCCGTCGCAGAAATTTCGCAGTCCACCAAGCATCGTGAGCATTGCCTCAACCCCTGACCGTCTCGACGGAAGTCCTCGCAACGTATCGTCAACATCGGCCGCTCACAAGCCGTTCTTGATGTTGCGTGCGGTGCTGACACGCCGCACGCCAAAGACTTGCTCAATCGACATGCTCGCGGATTGCTCGCAGCACGTCATTGTGCAGTCGGCCGTTCGTGACGACGACTCCGCGATTGGCGGAAAGCTCCCGCCCGTGAGTGAACTCCAACGGCTTTCCGTCGATATCGGTGACTCGGCCGCCCGCCTCTTCGACAACGAGCACTCCACCCGCGTGATCCCAAATCTTTTCGCGATAGTCCTTCTTGGTCGGCAAGCGGAGATACACGTCTCCTTCACCGCGTGCGACCACCGCGTACTTGGCTTGGCTGTCGAGTCGCACTGGTTGCTTCACGATTCCCAATGACGTGGAAATCATGGCCGAGCGGTCATGCGCGCTGTGTCCCGATTCGACCGACTCACACAGCCGCACGTCGGCCCAATTCGACGTTGACGTGACCCGCACCGGCGAGACGACAGACTCGCCGAAACAGGATCGCACGCTCGCCCCTTGGCCGCGCACCGTGGAAAAGATCGTTCCCGCAACCGCCGTTCCGCCTGGTTCGAGCGGCAAGTTCGGACAACCGAGAATTGCAACTAGACTCGCCGAAACAGGATTGCACGCTCGCCCCTTGGCCGCGCACCGTGGAAAAGATCGTTCCCGCAACCGCCGTTCCGCCTGGTTCGAGCGGCAAGTTCGGACAACCGAGAATTGCAACTTCGATTTGACCATTCACAATCAATGCGAGGGAGACTGCGTACTGCTCGCCGCGCAGAAAGCCTTTCGTGCCGTCGATCGGATCAAGTGTCCAGAACCTTGGACCAAAGGAGTTTGCTCCACCACGATCAATCCAACGGCAGATTTCTTCCGGTGAACCCTCGAGTCCAATACGGCTTAATTGCGACAGTACTCCGTCGAGCGACGATTTATTTTCGGGCAGTCGTAGTTCCGCTGAGTCTTCCTCGCCGATGATCGGATCATTCGGAAACGCCTCGCCCAGCGCGCGACAGATGACTGCCTGGCTGGCGAAATCGGCGATGGTCACCGGACTCTTGTCCTGTTTCTCCATCGCGGCGGGAATTGATCGTTGGATGTTGCGGCAGACTTCGGCCGCTCGACGAACGGCGGAGACAGCGATCGAGAGCTCATGCGCGTATTGCATGGGAGAGGTATCCCGCGCACGAACACGCCTGTCAAACAAGCGGCGATTGAATTGCTCAAGCAATCAATCCCGGAATCACTTTACCGCCGTTAACCAACGGTACTGGTCGGCCCAACGGGTCGTCGTATTCACGGTCGGCGTCGATCCCCAGCAGTGTGTGAATCGTCCGCAATAAATCGTCGACGCTGATGGGATCGCTGGTTGGATACGCGGCTTGTTTGTCGGTCGAGCCGATGATTTGGCCGGGCTTCACTCCGCCACCGGCGAACAGAATACACTGCGCCTGCGACCAGTGATCGCGGCCAGCTTGGGCGTTCACGCGCGGAGTGCGGCCCATCTCCCCCATCATCACAACCAGCGTGCTTTCGAGCAGACCGCGTTGTTCCATGTCGGTGATAAGTGCGGCGAACATTTTGTCGGCGGGAGGAATCAGGTCGTTGACCAAGCTCGGAAAGCAATTGAAGTGGACGTCCCAGCCGGGTCCGTCGATGCCGACGAATCGGCAACCGGCTTCGATTAGTCGGCGTCCGAGCAACGCGCTCTGGCCGATTTGAGTCATGCCGTAAGCCTCGCGCACGTTGGCCGGCTCTTCGTGAATGTTGAACGCCTTGCGAGCTTGCGGCGACGTGATCAGGTCGCGAGCCTTCTGGTAGTAGGTGCTCATCGCGGCCGCCCGACCAGTGCGCGGCTGTCGTTGTTCAAGTCCGGCGAGCAGTTTCTGTCGCAGGTCGGAACGTTGGCTCGACACGCCATCGATCTTGGCAAGGTCACGAACCTCAAAATCCGGCTGACTGGGATCGGCCTCGATGACGAACGGCGCGAACTCGGCCCCGAAGAAGCCGGGGCCGCCAGCCGACATCGGGTGCGGCATGTTGATGTATGGAGGCACCGTCCCGCTGCTGCCAAGCTCACGGGCCACGATTGAACCGAGCGACGGATACAGCTCGTTGGTCGGAATCGGGTACTCGCCGTCGGCGAACGCCGCGCGTCGACCAGTCATGACGTAGTGGTAGCCGGTTGCGTGTCCGTTGTCGGCGTGGCTGTGGCTGCGGACGACAGTGAACTTGTTGGCGATCTTCGCGCAGTTCTTGCAGTGCTCGGTGAAGATCACGCCGGGCAGCGCGGTCGAGATCGGCTCGAACGGCCCCCGAATTTCGGACGGAGCATCCGGTTTTGGGTCCCACATGTCCTGCTGCGGAGGACCACCTTCCAAAAAGATGAACAGGCACGACTTGGCTTTCGCCTCGCGTGCTCGGTCGGACTTGTTGGCCTCTTCTGCTCTTAACAACTTTGGCAAGGTCAAGCCGCCGAACAGTCCGGTCGCTCCGAGTCGAAGCGCGTGCCGGCGAGTCAGTCCGTCACAGAAACGATGCCCACGAGAAGGCAATTGGAAGTTGAGCATGATCGGCTCCAAGGGCTTCGTGATTCTCAGTGATTGTAGAGAAACTCTTTCGTGTTGAGCACTGCCCACAGCACGTCCTCGACTGCTTGATGCCGATTGGTTCCGGCGGCCTCGAAGGCGGTGGCCATCAGATGTTTTTCTTCGGAGGTCGGAAAGCGGGTGAGTGTACTCAGATAGATTTCATCGACGATTTCGTCGTTGGACTTGGGGGTCGCAGCAAGTTTGCGGGCCAGGCCGTGGCGATGCGACAGCTTGGCGTGAACTTCCGGTGAGTTCAGCAGGTGTAACGCCTGCGAGATGCTCGGCTCGTTGCTCCGTTCGCATTCGCAGACGGTGGCCCGAACGGGGCGGCCGAAGATGCGGAAGAAATACGACGGCATCCGGTTATCCCAGACTTGAATCGAGCGGACTCCTTCCGGCCAGCCATTGAACTTTTCGGGGACCCCGGTCGTCTGGCTGATCGCGTCGAGCAACACTTCGGCCGGCAGCGTCTTCGGCCGAGCATGCGAGAAGTGCTGGCGATCGTCGCGGTTCGAGTCGATCGCAGGACCAAGCTGGTAGGCTCGCGAGAGCAGGATCGTTTTCGTGAACGCCTTGAGGTCGTACTTGAGTTCCTTGAGATGCACTTCGAGTGCGGCGAGCAACGGTTCGTTAGTCGCGGGGTTTGTCGCGCGATTGTCGTCAATCGGCTCGACCAGTCCGCGGCCGAAGTAGTGCGCCCAAAGTCGATTGGCGATCGCCTTCGTGACGAACGGGTTGTCGGAAGCGGTCATCCAGTTGGCGAGGATGACCCGGCGGTCAACGACGTTCGTGAAGTCGGCGGTCTTTGCTCCGAGTGCTCTCGCCGGAACAAGTTCGCCAGTGCGTGGATGTTTTTGATCGGTCCCCGCGCGAGCGACGATTGCGTCCGTTCCATCGGGCAGTTTCTTCACCGTGATACCGGAGAAGAATCCAGCAAGGCCGGCGTAGTCGTCCTGGCTCCAGCGTTCGCTGGGGTGGTGGTGGCATTGAGCACACTCGATCCGCACGCCGAGAAACAATTGGCTGACCGCTCGGCTGGTGACTTCCGGTGTGTCGAGCGTCTTGAAAAACGAGGCAGGGCTTTCGCCTTGCGTCGGTCCTTGAATCGTGATGATCTCGTGGACCATCTCGTTGTACGGCCGGCTAGACGCGAATTGCTTACGGAGCCAGCGAGTCAGCCCAACGGTTCCTTGCGGCGTGATCTTCAGCTTGTCGGCTTTGAGCAAGTCGGACCATTTCATCGCCCAGTACTCGGCGTACTCCGGCCGTTGCAGCAGCGTGTCGACAAGTTTTGCTCGTTTGTCGGCGGACGCATCGCCGATGAACGCACGAGCTTCGGCGGCCGTCGGCAGCGTGCCGATCACGTCGAGGAATGCTCGGCGAATGAACGTCGCGTCATCGATCGGTTCGCTGGGGGGAATGCCCAGTCGCGTCAGTTTGTCCCAGACATGCTTGTCGACGAAGTTGTTCTCTGGCGGCCGAGCGAATGTGCTGCCCGGCCGAGGCAGCACAACTCGGCAGACGGCGACGTGTCCGAGGTACCGGACGAGAATCGCCGACTCACCGGGGACATCGCTGGCTTGCAGCAGTCCGCGCGTATTGACGTCGGCGACGTGCGTTGCGTTCGAGAGGTAATCGGCTTCGACCGTCGCACACCGCTTGCCGCCGACATCGTCGATGGCGGTGACTCGCAATTGCTGCGTCCCGTTCGCGGTGAGGACGACTTGAGCCGGCTCGACTTCGATGCCGACGACTTGCCGTTCGACCGGCTTTCCATCGGTCGGCGGGATGACGAACTCGGCTCCTTCGGCGATCCAGCGTCGCAGGCGATGTTCGGCGGGGCTGTTCAGTTCGATCTTTCGTCCGCCGCCATGCGGTATCGTGGCGGTCCCCTTCAGCAGCAACAAACTGGCTGCCGGATTGGTCAGCGTGAGACGTCGTCCTTTGGCCTCTTTGAAAATCGCATCGTGATCGGCTGCCGCATCGAAGCCGAACAGGCTCAGCTTGAATCCGTTTTGCCCTTCGGCCTTGCCGTGACATCCGCCGGCATTGCAACGTCCTTTGGTCAGGATCGGAACCACTTCGTAACTGAACGATACCGGCACCGGCTTCTGCAAGCCGGTCACTGTGATCGGAACGTTGAGCGTCTTGTTGCCGAACGTCACGGTGAGCTGCGTCGTCCCTTCGTTCGCCGGCCGAAGCAGGCCATCGGCCGCGATGCTGGCGATGGCCGGAGTTGCGATTGCGAAGCGAGCTTCGCGCGTCACATCCCGTCGCTGATCCCCCTCAACCTCGGTCACAAGGATCTGCTGTGATCCTTCCGGCCGATCGAGCGAAATCACGGTCGGGCTAACTTGCAACTCGGCTCTGACCGAAGCGACGCTCAGCCAAATTCCGGTGACCACAGCGGCAAGTCGCAGTCGAGCCATTGAACCAGTATCCTCCGACGTTCGAATCATCAACAAGGTTTTATGGCTCCATTCGAATGGCTGCAACGCCGCGTCCCAGATTCTACATCGTCGATCCCCACAACGTGCCAGTTGCGACGACAAGGTCCGACCCTGAGTTTCGATGGAATGGACTGCCTCAATCTCGATTACGCGGTCGCCGCGAGTGCAATTGCCCCATGCACAACAACCTCCTCGTCGAGTGCCGCCGGAACGAGTCGCACTGAATCGGCCAGTGGCGGAAAGACAAACCGTCGCACTTGTCGGCGGAGTGGCTCGAAGAAGAGCTCTTCACCCATAAGCGAGACGCCGCCTCCGATGACGACGACGTGTGGTGAGAGCAGCGTCACCATCTGCGCGATTCCCCAGCCAAGAGCGACTTGGGCTTGGTGCAGAGCGGCTAGTGCAATGCGGTTGCCCGCCGCGGCGGCCTGCGAGATCGTCTTGGCATCGAGTCCCTCAATCTTGCCGAGACAGCGGCCGAGCAAGTCGGCGGTGTCGTCATCGGCCGCTTCCGATGCGCGGCCGGGGGGCCAATCGACGGAGATGTCTTGAACCGTGAATGCTCCGGCGACGATCAGCGGATGCCGAGCTTGTCCGGTAAGCAGTGCTCGCGCTGCGGCCTCGATGCCAGGTCCAGCGGCGAGCGACTCAACCGTCGCGTGCGGATCGTCGGCAAGCGGGCCGGGGCGCAGGTGGCCGATCTCGGCGATCGCGAGCCGGCCGGCTCCTTGTAAATTTCCGCCGATGACCAGACCACCGCCAATACCAGTGCCAACGGTGATGTAGAAAACTGTGCCGTGTCCACGCCCCGCACCGTAGGTCGCCTCGGCCAGCGCGGCGACATCGCAGTCGTTACCCAATCGAATCGGCACTCCGAATGCTTCTCTCGTCCAATCGACGATCGGGAAATCGGTCCAGCCTTCGACTTGATGACTGGTGATGACTCGGCCGGTCATCGAATTTACCGGGCCGCCGAAGCCGTAACCGATCCGCTCGATCGGATACCGGCTGACGAGTTTTCGGCCGGCTTCGAGAATCTGCTCGCGAATCGCGGCCGCTCCACGAGTTCGCTCGACGGTACGTCGTTCGAGCGCAATCAGCGGCGGGCCGTTCCCGGTGCCGACTCCGAGTTGCATTTTCGTGCCGCCGATTTCGATGCCGAGATACATGCTTGTCCTTGCGAAGAGAGTGCGATGTGAACTTTACGAGAGGCATCTGAGTTTGGGAAATCGGACATTAACCGCGGCGTGCAGGCCGAGCTTGACTTCGGTATTCTGTCCGGGGAACACACGGAAGGAGATCGAAGGAGATCAATCGTGGATTTGGATGCACTGGCTCCGCACTGCGGAGAATGGCTGCGCGGCACCGGGCCGGAATCGGACATCATCATGTCGAGCCGCATTCGGCTGGCTCGCAATCTGGCTGATTTCCCGTTTCCAAGCAAAGCGGACGACACGGCAAAGTCGGAAATCGTCGGGTTGATTCGCAACCACGTCGCTTCCTTGCCGTTGTCTGACGGCTTGAAGTTCCTGCCGGTCAGCGACATGAATTCGCTGGATCGGCAGTTCCTGGTCGAACGGCAGCTCATCAGCCGCGAGCACTCGGAGGCAAACGGCCCGCGCGGCGTGGCGGTCAGCGACGAGGAGAACATCAGCCTGATGGTCAACGAAGAGGACCATCTGCGGATACAAGTCATTCACAGCGGCTTCGCATTGGATGATTGCTGGCGCGAGATCAATCGCATCGACGATCTGCTGAGCCGCGAGGTCACCTTCGCGTTCGACGATCGCTTGGGTTACCTGACCGCCTGTCCGACGAACGTCGGCACCGGCATTCGGGTCAGCGTGATGCTGCACCTGCCAGGGTTGGTGCTCACGAAAGAGCTGCAAAAAGTTTTCCAGGCGCTGCAGCGGTTGCGACTGGCCGTCCGCGGCCTGTACGGCGAGGGGAGCCAGGCGATGGGAGACTTCTATCAGATCTCCAATCAGGTCACGCTTGGCCACAGCGAAGAATCGCTGATTCAGACCGTGCAGGAAGTCGTCCCCTCGATCCTGAAGTACGAACGCAAGGCGCGCGAGAGTCTGCTCAACGACAACCGCGAGGGACTGCACGATCAAATCTCGCGAGCGTTCGGCATCCTCAGCAGCGCCCAGACCATCACATCAGAAGAGACGCTGCATCTGCTGTCGAGCGTCCGGCTGGGCATCAACCTCGGCCTGATCGGCAAGCTGGAGATTCCGACGATCAACGAGTTGCTGATCACGACGCAGCCGGCGCATCTGCAAAAGGTTCGCAAGCGACAACTCGAATCGGCCGAACGCAACGTCGCTCGCGCCGCACTGCTACGGCAACGGCTGGGGTCACGGCCCCACGAGCAGAATTGAGTGGATTGGCCTGGCGAAACCAGCACGATGCGCCAGCGAGTGATTGCTCGATCGAACCACCCGCTGGCGCGTCGTGCTGGCTGATAGAATCCTCCATCACTCCGCCGGTTGACCCGTGAAGTAGTCGGGTTCGTTGCCAGGCTTCCATTTGATGTTGCAGCCGATGCTCGGCCGCTGTCCCTCTTCGATGGTCTTGCCAGCCAGAACCGCATCACACGCGGCGCGCAGGTGTGATCCGGTGACGGGGACTCCGTTGGTCGGTCGACTGTCGTCGAACTGGCCGCGATAGACCAACTTCTGATTGCCGTCAAATAGAAACAGGTCCGGTGTGCAGGCCGCTCGATAGGCTTTCGCGACCGACTGCGTTTCATCGAATAAGTACGGAAACTCATAGCCCGCCGAGGTGGCTTCGGCTTTCATCTTATCGGGTCCGTCAGCCGGGAACGCGACGGCATCGTTTGAGCTGATGCCAGCGATCGCGATCCCTTTGGCTTGGTACTCGCGAGCAAACTTCGCGAACTCCGACCGAATGTGGATCACGAACGGACAATGGTTGCAGAGGAACGCGACCAGCAGTCCCTTCGAACTTTTGAAGTCCTTGAGCGAGATGGCTCGCCCATCGACATTTGGCAGCGAGAAATCGGGTGCCGCAGTTCCCAGCGGCAACATTGTCGAAGCGGTTTTGACCATGGTGCGACCTCCAAGTGTGGCAAGCTCTCCACCTGCCCGTGACTCAAGGCACGTTGAAAACGTGCCTCAAAAATTTGGTGGGGAGTGTCCCGTCTTGGTCAGCGCCTCGCAAGCAGTTTCAGGTCGGTGGCGACCGCCGACGAAAGAATCATTCGGAGGCTCGGCGATCGAAGCTTCCAGCGACGAACTTCGCAAAACGTCCTGCCGGTCCAAATGGGCTGCTGGCGGAGGATTGTTCGAGCATCGCCCGCCGAGAGCGTCGCGGCCATCTCGGGCGACGTGCGATCCACGATCGGCAATCGAGTGTCGTGATCGATAAATCTCAGGCCAGGAATTCATAGTCTGCCGGCACGATTGCCGCGAGCCAATTTTCAGCGAGCTGAATGGAACCCCGATTGGACTGATTCAACAGATCACGTTGCGATTCGGCAACACGTTGATGAATCCAGTCGATTCGTTGGCAGCGTTCATCTTGGCGAGATCGTCACTTCGACGGAAACTTCGCCAGCAACGGTTCGATGATTTCGCGAGGCAGGAAGGATTTGAGCTGTTCGGAAGTGTTGCCTCGGCCCAAGCTGGCGATCTGCTTGATGAGGCTGCTGGAAATGTGCGAGTACTTTTCTCCGGCCATCAGGAAGACCGTCTCGATAGCCGGGTCGAGCGCTCGGTTGGCGAGTGTCAGGGTGAATTCCAGTTCGATGTCGGTCAGCGTGCGGACGCCGCGAAGCATCACGGCGGCTCCGCATTCGCGCACGAAGTTCACGGTCAAACCCGCAAAGCACTTCACCTCGACATTCGGAAACGGCGCGAGGGCTGTTCGGCACATCGACTCACGCTCGTCCGGGGAAAACAGCGGCTGCTTGTCCGGATTGAGACCAATACCGACGGTCAGCCTGTCGAACAGCGCGGCACCTCGGCGGATAATGTCGAGATGCCCCAAAGTCAGCGGATCAAAACTGCCAACGTAAACGGCGTGATGCGGATTCAACTCGGACATGATCGCCTTTCGAGATCAGGGCAGGACTCCAAATCAGCTTAGCCAACTCCCGTTCAGCGAGCGAATCTGGCAGCCAATCCGAACGGGGCGTGTTTGCTGCAACCTTGGCAGCCTTGAGTTTTGTTTGCGAATGCCGGGCAAGGCCGCTAACTACGCTTCAGAAAAGAGCTTGAGTGCCAGCTGCCAGAGGCGCAAATCCCTCGGCACACTCTTTGCCTTGTGAGGAACTGACACTTCAACCTGTCATTCGGAGAACGATCATGGCTCTCTTCCGTTGGGGACACAGTTGGGATGCCTTCCACGACCTGGAGCGGGAAGTCGATCGGCTGCTGCAAAGCGTCAACCTGTCGTTCCAGGGGCTACGCTTCGGCCGACAGTATCCGCCGGTCAACTTGTACGAACTGCCGACGGAGTATCTCATCACGGCGGAACTGCCCGGCGTCAACTCCGAAGAATTGGAGCTGACCATCGCCAACGGCGTTCTCTCGATGACCGGTCGCCACGCCAGTCCTGAAGGGACCACCGAAGAACGCTATCGCCGCCAAGAGCGGCCGCGCGGCGTCTGGCAACGATCGATTTCACTCCCCGACCGGGTGAGGTCCGACAACCTCTCGGCCGAGTTCGTCAACGGCATCCTGAAGATCCATCTGCCCAAAGCGGAAGAAGTGAAGCCGCGTCAGATCCCCGTTGCGTTCGGAACGTAACACGACTCCATCGATTCGAGGCAATCGCTATGACTACGGAACTGACTCACACCGCCAAGAACGGAAATGCTCCGGCCCCGCATCCGCCGGTCGAGCGGCTGGTCTTCACGCCGCCGATCGACATCTACGAAACCGACGCGGGGCTCATTCTGCGTGCCGACCTACCCGGCGTGTCGCTCGACACCTTGGACTTGCAGGTACAGGACAACAAGCTGACTCTCTTCGGTCGCATGCAGCCTTCTGTGCCGGACAACGCTCGGTTGCTGCATCAGGAGTACGAGACCGGTGACTTCCTGCGATCGTTCATTCTCAGCGATGAAGTCGATCACCAGCACATCGCCGCCAAGCTCAACAACGGCGTGCTGGAAGTCGTCCTGCCCAAAGCCGACAAGCCGGAACCGCGCCGCATTCCGGTGCAAACGAGTTGACGTTCGCCGTTTCCTCTCAACGCGATTCAATACAGCCTGATCGTCGTTCGATCCCCTGCGGTGCTGGGACGGCTCGCACAATGCGAACGCCAAAACAGCGAAGTCGACGCAAGGATCTCAGGTCATACGGTCGAGGTTGCCTGAGGACGCCACCGCATGGCTGACGCAGTTGCCACGCATCACGTGGGATCGCGGACCTCGTCTGAAGTTTCGACCAAGCGACGATCAGCGCGTCGCAGTTCGTGATTGTCGTGCTGCAACCGCGAATGAAGGTCTGGCGTCAAAACAAAACCACCTCGGACGCGACCTGCTTCGCGTCCGAGGTGGGGAAGGAGACGGCCGGAAAGCCGTCAGTGCGAGCTGGCTGAATTCGAAGCTCGTTATTCGATCACGCCGGTGCGGACGGGTGGAACTGGTTCGTTGCTCTCCCTGAAATCACTCGGCATCGGAACCACGCGGTTACCGTTGACCGGGGGTGGCTCGTCGGAAAACAAACCATCTTCGAGAGGCAGCTTGGCGGCTGGCGACGCGGGTTGCAGTTCGTCGTGGCGAGAAATCTTCGAGTTGCGTTGTTCGAGAATCGCTCGTGCCGCAGCGCGAACCTCGGCTTCGTTCATGCGAGTGAGATTCTTCAATTGTGCCAGCGGTTCAAGAACACGCATTGCTCGACCGATGGTGGTTTCGAGCATCGCAATTTCGGTCAATGCCTGTCGCATTCCCGCCAGCGATTGCGTTTGGACTCGCAGTTCGGTCCCCAGATCAGTAAGCAGTTCCAGCGTCTCGATCGCGTTGGTGATATCGCCGCCAGCCGTCTTCATTTCTGCTTCGAGCTTACGAACCGAGGCCCAATGCCGGTGCGCGATCTGCGTATCATCGACACTCGCGGCCAGATTATCTCGCAACGTGAGCAACTCCTGCACATGAGTTTGCGATTGCTCGGTGCTGTCGTCTCGTGACCGCAACGAATCACGCAGTGCGAGCAATTGATTGGCGCTCTCCTGCACGGCAGCTACGTCGTCGGCCTTTCGAACCACATCCTTGAGAGCAATCAACTCGGCCGCGTTGCGTTGTGCCACTTCAACTCCGGCGGCATTCTCTAACACCTTGGTGCGCAGGTCACCGAGTTTTTGAACCTCAACGGCGGCGACTTCAGATTCCTTTGCCGCGTCGCGTACCTGTTGGTGCAACTCTGACAGGCGATTAACACTGGTCACCGCATCCTGCTGCGCCGGTTTTTGGGAGATCAGACTCTCGTGCAATTTGACGAGGCCAGCGAGAACCTGCTCAACGTCCGCCGATTGTTCGCGCTGGCTGATCACTCGCTTTTGCAATTCGGCGATTCGATTCCAGCAGGCCACGGCTTCTTCAGTCTGCCGGGCTTCATGCTCAACGCTCATGCGGAATTCGCGAACATCTCCGAGTGCCGCTCGGGCTGGTTCCAATTGGCGTTTCTGAGCCTGTAAGGCTGATAGCAAATGGTTGTTTTCCCAGGCGACGTCCTTGACTCCTACAAGGTCGCGTAAGCTTTTTTCGACGTTGACCAGATCACGTTTGACCGAAGCCAATTCCTGCATCAACGGGCGACGCAGCAGAAGATCCATCGCCAGGAGCGAGATTGCGATTCCGATCAGCATCAACCCCCAGCGAACAAGGGGGATATTTATTGAATCTTTTTCCACGGGTGAGTCACGGTGGGCTGTGCGAGACAAGGCGTGTCCTCCTCAAAGCCGGTCCTGTGCAGACCGGAAGGCCGTAATAAGCGGTTGACTCGGTGGCAGTCTTCGCAATCACTGCCATGCGGATCTGTTCTCCAATATCGCCCACCTGACCCCGCAGAAATTGCCTGTTCAACCCTCCAATCGGCGAACGGAAAAGAACTCGACCAGACAGACGTGACGCATCAGTGCCAGCAATCGCGACGGCCGAAGCGGTCGTGACGAGCATTCTGGCAAACACCTCGAATTGACGTCGCCAGGTGAGACGGACTGACTTGTCACCCCGCAAATTGTCAGAGTTGTCCGGGATACTGAATGTTGTATTACGGACGTGAAAATGGGATGGCGCGACCTTAACGCATTTAGGAACCGCCTCTGGAGACGCTTTGGGAAAATGTGTCCGCGTGAGAGGCATACTGCGTGGTGCTCGGGTGAAGCTCCCGCAGGCGAGGGGAGTCTCAGAATACTTTCTGGTGTGGGGAGTTCCAGCCGATTCTACCCGGCACGATGAGATCACCGAGAAGGGAGACGATCCGTTAGGAATTGCTCAAACTTGGGACCGGATTGGAGACACCAACGGCTCTTGATCGTCGGGGACCACGATGAATGCACCCACCAGTTCTGGTGGGCATCGTTTAGGGAGACGTTTAGGCCAACTGATGAAAGCCCAGGTCGTTACCGCCTTGGCGAGCAGAACGTTGTCCCGTATCCGGATGACTTGGTACTTTCGCACGGTCGTGAATTTTTCAAAACGACTGACCCAAGTCACGACTTTGACATCTTCGCCAGCAAAGGCCGGTTGCAGGTATTCAATCTGATGAGACCGCACGACGAAGACCGCGCCCGCCGCAAGATAGCGCTCTTTCGGCCAACCTTGCGCTGCCGAATGTTCGACGGCGGCATCTTGTAGCCACCGCAAATACTCGACATTGCTGACATGTCCTTGATCGTCGATCTCGTGTGGCTGAACGGTATGAGGGAATTCAAAAACAACCGGCATGGTTGGCCTCGGCATCGAAGGTTGTCCCAACTCTCGGCAACATAGGCTGGCCGCTGGCGGGCGGACAACAGCGGAGGACCGTTTGACGGTCTGTTGGGTCACCGATATCCTCTCGGCCCTTCCGCTTGGCTCAAGGTGAGTCCAGTGTGGGGGACTTACCCTTTTTCTAAGCTTTCGAACGCCTTCTTCGCGAAGGTGTGCCTCACGCAACCGCGACCTTCGGCTGGATCGACCGCCGATTTCCTCGCCGCGAGAGGTGGAAAGGAGCAACTCAGCGTGTCGAATATTGTTGTCAAAGAAATTTTGGAAGCCGGCGTCCACTTCGGCCACAAGACCAGCAAGTGGAACCCGAAAATGCGGCCGTACATTTACGGCAAGCGAAATCAGATTCACATCATCGACATCAAAGAGACCGTGCGCGGTCTCCTGCGAGCCAAAAAGTACCTCGAAAAGGTCTCCTCGCAAGGCAGTCTGGTGCTGTTCGTCGGGACGAAGCGGCAGGCTCAGAACCCGGTCATTGAAGCGGCGAATGCCTGTGGCATGCCCTTCGTTTCCGAGCGTTGGCTGGGAGGCACGTTCACAAACTTCCGCACGATTCGCAGCCGGCTCAAGCGACTGGAAGAGTTGGAAGCTCTCGTCACAACAGGCGAGATCAACACTTACTCGAAGAAGATGCAGTCCACGCTCGGCCGCGAGCGCGAGAAAATCTTCCGGAACTTGAACGGCATCCGCACGCTCAACCGCATGCCGGAAGCCGTCATCGTCATTGATCCGACCAAAGAGCATAACTGCGTCGACGAATGCCGGATCATGGGGATTAAGGTCATCGCGCTGATCGACACCGACAGCAACCCGGACAAAGTCGATCTGCCGATCCCCGGCAATGACGACAGCATCCGCTCGATCCGCTTGATGCTCACGCATCTCGCCGAAGCCGTGCTGGCAGGTAAAGGCCAAACTGCTACTCAGGACAAGGACACCGTTGCGGCCGATGAGCCGAAGGCTGTGCCGTCATTGGCCTGATTTGGTGAGTCGTTGTCGCATTGAAAATCTCGCAGGTGAGCCGGAGGGTGTTCCCCTTCGGACGACCGCGTTGACCCGCTCAATTTCATTCTGGATTTGGAGATGACACATGGCCGAAATTACTGCTGCCGCCGTCAAGGCGCTGCGCGAACTGACCAATCTGCCGCTGATGGACTGTAAGCAAGCACTCACCGAAGCAAACGGCGATCAAACCAAAGCTGTTGAGGTTCTCAAGTCCAAGTTCAAGAAGGTGATGCTCAAGCGCGCCGACAACGCAACCTCGGAAGGCAAGATCTTCATCGAGTCCAAGCCGGATGGCTCGGAAGCCGCAATGATCGAACTCCAATGCGAATCGGCTCCGGTGGCCGGCGCGGAGTCGTTCCTGGATCTGGCTCGGCAGTGTGCTCAGCAGTTACTCAACGGACCCGGTGCGGATTCGCCGGAAGCCCTGTTGGCTCAGCCAGCTCCTGATGCTCCGGGCAAGACGTTGAATCAGCTGTACGAAGACGTGGTCAATTCGATTCGCGAGAAGATCATCCTGGCGCGAGTCACTCGCGTGAAAGGCCCTGTGGGAGGCTACGTCCACCACGACGGCAAGCAAGGCGTGCTCTTCCAAGCCGAAGGCACCAACCTGACTGCTCCCGTGCTGCGCGACGTTGCGATGCACATCACCGCGCTCAAGCCGGTCTGCACCTTGCCCGAACAACTTCCCACCGAAGTGGTCAACGCCGAGCGTGATCGCTTGCGAGCCGAAGCGAAGAAGACCGGCAAGCCGGACAACATCATTGAGAAGATCGTCGAAGGTCAGTTGAACACGTTCTACAACGACCAAGGAGTTTTAGTCTGCCAACCTTTCGCCAAGGACGACTCCAAGCGGGTTAGCCAAGCTCTGGCGGAAGCCGGCCTGAAGGCCGTCAACTTCACCCGCTGGGTATTGGGCCGCTAGGTGTTCCTCGTTCTAATTTGACGTGGATCAAACGAGGGGTGATGCCGCCCCTCGATTCTTTTTGGATGGCGGTTGCCAATGGCAACCTCCACTCGTGCGGCAATTCGCAATCTCTGAGGTATCCCATGTCCGATCATCCCAAGCGCATCCTGCTGAAGATCAGCGGCCAAAGTTTCTGCCGGCCCGGCGAGACCGGGATTCACATGGACGAGATTACGAGCATCTGCGACCAAATCAAACGCGTCGTCGATCAAGGTGTGCAACTGGCGATTGTCTGTGGCGGCGGAAACATTCTCCGAGGCAGAGAATTCGCTGCCGTGAGTGCCTCGATCAAGACGCCGACCGCGCACTATATGGGCATGCTGGCTACCGTCATCAATGGGCTCGCGCTGCAAGACGCGCTGGAAAACGCCGGCGTGCAGACGCGTCTGCAAACAGCTATTCAAATGGAAAAGGTCGCCGAGCCGTTCATTCGCCGCCGCTGCATTCGGCATCTGGAGAAAGGCCGAGTCGTCATCCTGGCCGCAGGCACCGGCAGTCCGTTCGTGACCACCGACACCGCCGCCGCGCTGCGTGCTCGTGAAATCGAAGCGGACGTGCTGCTGAAAGCGACCAAGGTCGACGGCATCTACGCTGAAGATCCGGAGAAGAACCCGCACGCCGTCCGCTACTCCGAGATTTCCTACCAGGACTTTCTGAGGCAAAACTTAAAGGTGATGGACGCTCAAGCGATTCATCACTGCATGGAGCACAACATTCCGATCGTCGTGTTCAACTACAAAAAGCTCGGTAACATCGAACGCGCCTCGGCAGGCGAGCGTGTCGGGACGCGCGTCTTGCCCGCTGCGGAGATCACCAAAGCCTGACGCGCCCCTGCCATGCCATTTCCGCAACACCAAATTCTGATGGGCGTCGGCATTGTTTGGATCTGCTTGACCGGCTTGGCGAAATACCGTTGGCTGATGAGCAAGACTCGCAAAGGACAAGCGCTGGTGATTCGCTTTGGCGAGACAACCGCGCGAAACTTGATTTGGTTGCTCTGCGTGCTGGGAATGACTTTCGGCTCACTGCTGGCGTGCGGCATTGTGCGGCCGATCACCTGGTAGCCGCTGGGCCAGTCGCACGAATGCGACTCGTGTCGCACCGGTTGAAATCCGAGCGACGTGTACAGAGAAATCGCCGAGACATTGCGAACCTCAGCGACGATCGACAATTGTTCGAGCGGCGTTGTCACAACCCCCAGATAGATATCTCCCGCGCTTGTTGGCCGGGATCACCCGTTCTTTTGAGCACCGAAGTGTCGAGGACCGGTGGCCACACCATGCCCATGTGATCATCGCGGATGAATTTTGAATTGGACACGGGCCTGCAGCGATTTGAAACCGCTGGACCGCACGACCGAGGCGCTCAACAACTTGCCAATGTCGGACGTGCCGCAGGTCCGACAGGCGGGCGCTTCGTTGGCTCGCAGCAACTGCTCAAAAGTCTGATCACAGGACGCATTCAAATTCAAACATTCGCATGACGGCGGAAACTTCTGCGTGAGGCGAACTGGTTACAGTCAAGGAGCAGGACTGTCGGATTGGTTGGCGCGAACTGCATCTGGCCGAGGGCGAAGAGGAGTTCCTTCACGACGATCGACTGGCGAAGAAACCATTGTGCCTCCAAAGACACTTCCGATTTGCGGCCGCGATGCGACGGGAATTGAACTCTCCTGGCTGAAGACGAAAATCAGCACACAAGCCGCAGTCACGGCCAGACCGGCAAACCAACCATTGAACTCGCCACGCGGAAAATCGGCTTCTCGTTCTCGCAACTGGTCGGACAACACGGGCCAGACGCTGTCGGACTTCGGATGAATCTCTTGGGCTCGACTGTGCTGCAACACCGCGAAACCGTGCTGCTGTTGCTCCCACGTTGTCTGGCACTTTCCACAAGCCTGAAGATGCCCCTGCAACTCCTGGATCTCCACTGGGGAAAGGTCCTCACCCACAGCCAAAGCCATCTGACGCTGAGCAGTCTTGCAATTCATTGTTCGCTCTCCGAACTTTCCGACGGGGTAAAATTCTCAGGCAGCACAGTTCCATGCCGCTTGCCCCAGTAGTATTGGAACCGATGACGAGCCTCCGCCAGTCGCCAACGGATCGTCGCTTCCTTGCGATGCAGCACTGCGGCAATCTCCGAAGTGGAAAAATTCTCCAGATCACGCAGTGTCAGCACCGTACGGTACTTCTCCGGGATCATTTGCAAAACCTTATGGACCTCTTGTTGCAGGTCCAAAGCTTTGCGGGGATCGGCCAAGGACGGATCGGGGATTTTTTCCTTCCACCGATCCGTGAACAGTGACCAGCGGCCACGGCGTTTTTTCCGGCGGAGGTAATCCAGCGTCAGGTTTACGCCGATCCGGAACAGCCACGGACCAAATCGTCGGGATGAGTCGAACTGTTCCAGACGGTCGTAAACCCTCAGGAAGGTCTCCTGAGCCAGATCCTCCGCCAGCTCCATGTTGTGCACGAACCGGTAAATCACACGAATCAGCCGTTGTTCGTACCTCAACACAAGTTCGCCGTAGGCCGCTTGGTCATTGCGACGCGCAGCCTCTACCAATCGAGCGTCGCTGGAACTGCTCGGCTCGTGAAGGCTTTCGTCAATCTGAGACTGTGGCTCCAAGATGCACTTCATCTGGCGAATCCCCGGAAGTGACGCCTTCTACGGCCAACGGACCCGCTGCGTTGGAGAGTTTTTGCCACGAGTCGACACTTCTCGACTCGCCGCTGCCAAACCACAGGATTGTTGCGTGTCACCGTCGTTCCCGCATCCGTTTCACCGCCACATCGCAGGCACTACAAAATCTCAACGAAATGAAGCCCTCTTCCCTTGTGCCCTTCGGAGACCTTCAGCATGACTTCGCAACCCAGCTTGTACGAACGACTTGGCGGCGTGTACGCGATTGCGGCCGTCGTCGACGATTTTATCGACCGGATCATGAAAGACTCGCGGCTCAACGCGAATCCAAAGGTGGACGAGGCCCATCACCGTGTCTCCAAAGCCGGCTTCAAGTACCTCGTGACCGAGCAGGTCTGCTGGGCCGCCGGAGGCCCGCAGCAGTACACCGGCAAATCGATGCGCGACTCGCACGCCCACCTCGACATCACCGAATTCGAGTGGCAATCGTTCCTGGATGACCTGCGGCAGACCTTCGACAGGTTTGAGGTTCCCGCCGCCGAACGCGCCGAACTGCTGGCGATCGTCGAGAGCACCAAGTCCGATATTGTGATGCCGGCCAGATAGTCGTCCGAGCGTACCCGTAGCCCGGATGCCCGCATCCGGTCAGGCCGATTGCTCGGCCGCAGCCGTCCGAACGATGAGGATTCTGATCCATGCCCGACGAGGCCGCAATCTCTTCTGTCTGCCCGACGATCGGTGAAGCCGGGATCGCCCGAGTCGTAGCCGCGTTCTATCGCCAAGTCCCCACCGATGACCTGCTCGGCCCCATGTACCCGCCACACGAACTGGCAGAGGCGGAAGCTCGCCTGCGAGACTTTCTGATCTTTCGGTTCGGCGGCTCAGACCGATATCTCCATCAGCGCGGACACCCTCGCTTGCGGATGCGCCACGCTCCGTTTGTAGTCTCGCAAGCCGCTCGCGATCGCTGGGTGATGCTGATGGACCGCGCACTCACGGACGCAGAAATCCCGCCAGCAACGCAGGCGATCATGCAGGAATTCTTGCACCAGACCGCCACGATGTTGATCAACTCGTGAGTTTTTCCTTGGTGGCGAAAATGAAAAACTCACTCGTCCAAGGACGAGTGAGTTTATTGCGTTCTGATCGAGAGCAACGTACTCAATGACGGCTATTGATAATTCTCTTCGGCTCTTTGCCCATTCCGCTGGCCGTTAGGAGTGAACTGGTTCGCGTAGACGCGTTGGTCGAGATTGATATTCAGCGTATCAACACGACCATCACAGAAGGCCATATTAAACGCGCCTGAGTGGTTTGAACTCGGACGTGGAGCCGATCCAATGGCAGCACTCATATTTGTTGACGGACGGGCGGAGTTCGGCACAGAATACCCGCCTAAGAGTGCCAAACCGCCACTCGCATTACCGACAGTCGATAGAGCGCTAGCAGCAGCCCCGCCCGCACCAGGTGTTCCGTCCGTTACCGGAATTCCGAAGCCGATTCCGCCAGTTCCAATTTGAGCGCCGTAAGTCGCTCCGACTGTCGCGGAATAGGATCCTTGAGCCTGTGCGATAAACCACTTGGTTGATTGGAGGTTCTCTGACATCAAGTAGGTATTGCCTTGACCATCCGAGTCGCTGATGTACTCAAGCGACATCCGTGGGCCTCCATCGTTACGCCAGAATACTCCGGTCGAGTGTGCGATATTGATGTTCGCTGCTGGTGTCGACGACGTATTCCATAGTACACGTGTTCCATCATGCCATGAGCTAACGCTCATGGTGACTGGATCTTCGTCTGCTGTAAAATCGGACGTGTTCATGTATCCAACATTGGCGACGTAGGACATTCCACCATTGGTGCTGACATTCGTCAGATCAACCGGACAGGCTAGAGCTTTGATAATCGGCGGATCCCCTCCCCCAGTGAAGAAAGGACGAGTCCAGCCGTTCATCGTTGAGGAATGCGGGTGTTCTTCGATCTGTCGAGCCACCGCTGCACTGTCCAGGTAAGGGAAGAGGTCAACGACCCAACTATATTGAGCTTGCGCGCCGCTTGGGCCGTGCCCATTGTTCAATAGAGGCACTTGGCCATTGTGTGCCGAGGCAAAGTTTGCCGTCGCGAGCGCCAACTGCTTAAGATTATTTTGGCACTCCATGCGTCGCGCCGCATTGCGAGCACTCTGCACGGCCGGAGCCACCAAGGCCACCAGCGTGGCGATGATGGAAATCACCACCAGCAATTCGATCAAAGTGAACCCCTTGCGTCGGGGCGAACGGGCCAGCGAACGGGTCAGTTTCATAACAGGAACTCCTGGAACGATGGTAGCCGACAAGTAGGTCGCAAAATGCTATGGAAACTTTTAATCGCAAACAACTGGGGAGTCCCAGCCGCTTGATTGGCCAGAACCGATCCGTTCCTCCCAGAATTGCCCTTTCTCACCCGATTTTCGGATCGAGCCAACTCCGTCCGGCAGGATCGAGTGTTCCGGTCTTTTAGCTCCTAAGAAGACCGATTCGTAAACAGTTAGAAGCAGTCGGCGGAAACTGTGACCGTCAAAGTCCACGCTTTTCGACGACCGGTTATGACGATCAGGGAAGTTCGGCGGGGGCGCCGAAAATCACGACGCCCATCCTCCAATACTGTCTGGCCAACGCCAGACTCTACCACGCGACGCGCGGCAAGCCAGCGAAAACATGGCAGCCAAGCGAGTTACTTTGGCAAAAGTGACGCCAAATCGGGATGCGGCCGGGCGATCACGTCCGCCATGATGAGCTTTCCGCCGAGGCGTTCGACCGTCGCTTTGCCGGTCTCGATCGCCGTTTGAACGGCGGCGACGTCTCCACGCACCATGATGGTGATGTAGGCGGCTCCGATTTTTTCTTTGCCGGCCAGCGTCACGTTCGACGACTTCAGCATGTCGTCCGTCGCGTGCAAGGCGGCGACCAGACCTTGAGTTTCCAACAATCCGACAGCTTCGGTATTCATCACACCCTCTTTTGGAACGCGGGAATCGTACAACCCCAACAACGGACTAAACACCGGCGGAGAATCAACCAGCTTGAGCGTTTCATCCAGCGGAGCCGGAAGGATCGAGACCGTGCAGATGCTGCCCATGCGTTTGGCTAACTCAGCCCCACGCTCGGCGGCAGCCATGATCGCCCCAGTCTCACCAACCAGTTTCAGGCACTGCTGCGGACCATCGGTACTTTCGATGCCGACAATCCGCACGCCCGCCGTCTTGACGCAGGCATCTGCCACCATCAAAGACGGTGCGAGATTATGTACTTCCAGCAACGCCAGACTGAGTCGCTCTGCCATGTGGTCTCTCATTCGCTCAAACACTCGCGCCGCCTTCGAGCGTCGCCGTGTGGATGTTGACAAAAAACCGGCTCTGCCGAAACCCCGATTTGTGGAACATCGAAGGCATTGATTGTTGACCTCCGCCAACCAAACTAGACTCCCGCCCGCTCGGAGAGATGGCAGAGCGGTTGAATGCACCGGTCTTGAAAACCGGCGTGCCCGTAAGGGTACCGAGGGTTCGAATCCCTCTCTCTCCGCTGGTTCATTCTGTGACACTGTGCGACCGATTGCGTCAACTGCCGTCGATGGCCTTCAAACGGCAAGCTCGCTGAGAGTTGGGTAATCTCAGTCGAGGTCACATCGTCTTTGAGTCGCCGCCGGTGCGCGGGGTGGGCGGGCCAAGCAGAGTGACAAGGTCGGCGTGGTCGATGCTTTCTTTTTGCAGCAGGGCAATCGAAACGGCGTCGAGTTGCGAGCGGTGTTCGGCCAACAATTTTGAGGCTCGGTCAGAAGCGGCGCTGAGAAAGCGTTGGACTTCCTGGTCGATTGTGTGGGCGGTCGCTTCGCTGAATTCGCGAGCTTCGTGCAGTTCCTTCCCCAGGAACGGATGATCTTCGCCCTGACGAAATGCGACGGGGCCAATCTTTTCGCTCATTCCCCAGTGGCTGACCATGCGGCGGGCGAGTGACGTAGCTCGTTTCAAATCATCTTCGGCTCCGGCAGAGAATTCGTCGAAGACCAGCTTCTCGGCCGCACGGCCGCCGAGCATCATCGCCATTTGCGAATGCATGCGCTTCTCGCCGTAGTGGTAGCGATCCTCTTCTGGGAGCAGTTGCGTGACGCCGAGCGCTCGGCCTCGCGGGATGATCGTGACCTTGTGGACTGGATCGACGTCGGGCAAGAACCAGGCGATCAGCGCGTGACCTGCTTCGTGGTACGCGGTCATCGACTTCTCGTAGTCGGTTAAAATCTCTTCGCGTTTGGCTCCCATGAGCACACGGTCACGGGCGACATCGAAATCATCGTGAATCACGGAATTCCGTTCGGCTCGCACCGCATTGAGTGCGGCCTCGTTGACGAGGTTCTTCAATTCCGCGCCGGTGAAACCGATCGTCGAAGCGGCGACGTCTGGCAGATCGACGTCATCGGCGAGCGGCACTTTGCGGACGTGCACCTTCAGAATTTGCAGGCGTCCCTCTTTAGTCGGTCGGTCGATGGTGATGTGCCGATCGAAACGGCCAGGACGCAACAGTGCGGGGTCAAGCACATCGGGCCGATTCGTCGCCGCCATGACGATCACCGATTCGGTTGGCGAGAATCCGTCCATCTCACCGAGGATTTGGTTGAGCGTCTGCTCGCGTTCGTCGTGGCCACCGCCGAGTCCTGCTCCGCGCACTCGGCCGACGGCGTCGATCTCGTCCACGAAGATGATGCACGGCGCGTTCTCGCGGGCTTGCTGGAACAAGTCTCGCACCCGGCTCGCACCAACGCCGACGAACATCTGGATGAACTCAGAGCCGTTAATCGTGAAGAACGGCACACCCGCTTCGCCAGCCGTTGCGCGAGCCAGCAGCGTCTTGCCGGTGCCGGGCGAGCCCATCAGCAACACACCCTTGGGAATCTGCGCGCCGAGCTTGTGAAACTTGTCCGGACTTTTGAGGAACTCGACGATTTCCAGCAACTCGCCTTTTGCTGATTCCATCGCCGCGACATCAGCGAACGTGGCGCGATGATCGGTGGGCTTGAAGCGTTTCGCTCCCGCCTTGCCGAAGCTGCCGATGAAGGCTGTCCCGCTGGGGTCGATCGAGCGACGCATGATGAAAAACACGACCAGCAGCATCGCCATCAAGAACATCGAGCCGAACAAGAACTGGCTGAACAGCTGCGGAGTCGCGTCATCGGCTTTGAGCTTCTTCAGGTCTTTCAACAGTTCGCGAAGCTCCGGGTCGTCGCGCCACAGCTCGGGAACACGCGTGCTGAATGTGTCAGCCAGCTTCTTGGTGGCTCCCTCCGGAGCTTCCGGGACGACCTTCCATTTGCCGTTCACTTGGTTCCCGGTGGTCGTGACTTCGGCGACGTTCTGGCTGTGCAACTGCTTCAGAAAGAACGAGAAGTCCACTTCGTTGGCCGCGCCGATCAGGTTTTTCCAGCTCATTGCGAGCAGCACTGACAGCACCAAGCCAATCACAATGACTGGCCCCCACAGTGACGGGCGCGGCGTTTCTTCATCATCGCCGTCACGTCGAGGCAGACGCGGTTTCGAATTGGGCGGCTCGGTTGGATTGAGCGTCGGAGGAGTCGAATCGGGCATCGAGGCAATTGTTTCTTAAGCGTCTCAAATCCCGCGCGAGAAACAGCCTCACACGGCAGCTCGGGATGTTAGCGAAGCCGTACTCGCCGGGACACTGCGTCAGGTAGTCTAAGCTTTCCAGGCTGAACTACTTCAGCGGCCAGCCGAACTGCGGCAAGAATTCGACAAGCGTCTCAAGCGGCAATCCGACAACGTTGGTGATGCTTCCTTCGACACGCGTCACGAACACACTGCCGAGTCCTTGCAGGGCATAGCCTCCCGCCTTGCCACACGGTTCTTGGGTCGCGAGATACCAATCGAGCAGAGGTTCAACGTCGTCGCGGAACCACACATGCGACTGCACAATCCGTTCGAGCCGACGACCACTGCCGAATTCGGTCAGGCAAATTGAGGTGGCCGCGATATGACTGCGGCCAGCGTACAGATCGCGGAACCAGCCACGCACGACGTCGCGCCACAAGTCATCGTGAGGCGGTTGTCCGAGCACGCGATAACCCCCGTCGGAATCGTTAGCGACGATGACGGTGTCAGCCGTCAGCACTAATTGCGAATTGTTGCTCGCCGACAGTTGCGACAACACATCGTTGTTCTTCTCGCGAGCGATCCGCTGCAACCGCTGAGCGATGTCGAGCCACGACTTCAGTCCCTCGAAGCCCAGCTCATCCGAGGAACGCGGCGGCCGAACATCGATCAACTCCGGCGAAACGAGCATCTCCAACAACTCGCGCCGACGCGGGGATCGTGATCCAAGAATGAATCGGGAGTGGTTCATCAAAATCCTCGTCGTCCCCTTCGCTGGCTTCTGTTTAAACAGTAGTTTGGAAGAGTTGGGAACAGAAGAAAACGAAGACCACGAAGAGAAAATGCCGAGACATCGGCTCTGAAACGCGAATTGACCTGTTTTTCGCGGTGGACCTAACATCGCGCCCATGTCTGCTCGGTATCTCATTCGTCTGGACGACATCGCCCCGCACATGGACTGGCCGCGGTTTGAGCGGCTGTCGCAGGTGTTCGACAAATTCAGCCTACGGCCGCTACTCGGCGTGATTCCAGACAACCAAGACCCACAGTTGCGAGAGTTCCCGAAGTTTGTCGGAGACTTCTGGGAGAAAGTTCGTTCGTTGCAAGCGCGTGGCTGGGAGATTTGCCAGCACGGTTTTCAGCATGTCTACGCCACGCACGACTGCGGCCTGATGGGAGTCAATGGTCTGAGTGAGTTCGCCGGACTGCCGTTTGAAGTGCAGCTCGACAAACTTATGTGCGGGCAACGCATCCTTCGCGAGCACGGACTGAATTGCGAAACATTCATGGCTCCGTCGCATTCATTCGACCGGCTCACGTTGCGTGCTCTCCGTGAACTCGGCTTCACAACGGTGACCGACGGCTTCGCACCATGGCCGTCGATTGAACATGGCCTGATCTTTCTGCCGCAGTGGTTGGCGAACCCGCGCGTGCTGCCGCTCGGCGTGCAGACGTTTTGCCTGCACGTCAACGAAATGACCGAAGGGCAAATCCGCCACGTCGAGCAATTCGTCGCCGACCATCACCGCGAATTCCTGACCTGCGATGAAGCTCGCTCTTTGGCCACACCCCAAACGCTCAACCGTGTGGCTGGCCAAATCATCGGCTCGACGCTGCGTCGTCTAAAAACCATACGTCGCAGCTTGCGTCGCCGACGAAATTCGGCTTGACCCAACTGCCTAATTGTCGAGAATTTCGCTCCGGCTCGGCAGCCGCCAACCCCACTGAAGCAATTCGGTTTAGTGAATAGCGGGATGCTGCTTACGTCCACGGCAAGGAGGCCATGACGTGCCCACGCCCATTCCGAATTCACCAATCAGTTTGAAGGCCCTGCTTCCGACCGCGCAGTTCATCGGTGATGACGACATCCTTGTCAGGCACACGACCGAACGCAGCGAGATGGTCACCCCCGGTGTGCTCTTCGCAGCGATCCCCGGCACCAGGCGCAATGGCGAGGAGTTCGCGCGCGAGGCTGTGCTGCGCGGTGCCGAATCACTGCTGCTCAGCCGCGAGCTTCCCGACTTGTCGGTGCCGCAGTGTCTCGTGCCTGATGTGCGCCGCGCGTTCGCGTTGCTGTGCGACGCGCTGGCAGGGTATCCGTCGCAAACTTTGAAGACTGCGGGGGTCACCGGCACAAACGGCAAGACCACGACCACCTGGCTGATCCGCTCGATCCTGCGAGCGGCAGGTCATCCGACGGGAGTGCTCGGCACGATCGAATACAGCGACGGGACCCGCCGCGAGCAAGCCGGTCTGACGACACCCGACTCGCAAATCTTGTCCAACTGGCTGGCGTCGATGGTCGCCAACGGCACGACTCACGCCGCAATGGAATTGTCCAGCCACGCCCTCGATCAAGGTCGCGCCTGTGGAACGCAGCTCGACGTCGCCATCGTGACCAACGTCACGCAGGACCACTTCGATTACCACCACACTTTTGAGACGTACCTCTCCGCGAAAGCCGGCATCGCGAATCACCTCAAACCTGATGGCCTGCTGGTACTGAACGCCGACGATGCGGGAAGCTCCGCGATTGCAAAACGGGTTGCGTTCGGTGGCCGGTTTGTGACATTTGGCATCGACCACGAAGCGGACGTGACTGCCACAATCGTTCGGGAGACGACGGCAGGAACGGACTTTGTTCTCAGTTGCGGCGCGGAGGCTGCGTCTGTCCACACCCCGATGATCGGTCGGCACAATGTCTCGAATGCTCTCGCGGCGGCTTCGGCCGCGCATCATTTCGGAGTGCCGCTGAAGACCATCGCACTCGGCATCGAATTGCTGCCGGCCGTTCCCGGACGACTCGAACGAGTCGCTGCCGGTCAGCCGTTCGACGTATTCGTGGACTTCGCTCATACGGAAGACGCGCTGCGACGCTGTGTGTCGAATCTACGCCAGCTTTGCTCGAGGCGAGTCATCGTGGTCTTCGGAGCCGGCGGCGACCGCGATCGCTCGAAGCGACCGAAAATGGCGCAAGCGGTACTCGGTGCGGACTTGGTCGTCGTCACCAGCGACAACCCGCGCACGGAAGACCCGCAACGAATCATCGAAGACATCCTGGCTGGATTCGCACCCCGCTTGCCGCCGCTGCGCGTTGAACCCGATCGCCAAGCCGCGATCGCGTGGTCGCTGGCGGAAGCTCACCCCGGCGATTGCGTGCTGATTGCCGGCAAGGGACATGAAACCGAACAGATCATCGGCACGCAGCGTTTTCCGTTCGACGATCGCCAAGTCGTGCGAGCAGCTTGGAAAGAAATTAGTAGTCCCGCCTTCGGACGGACAGGAGTCGCACCGACCGCCTGACGGCGGATCGACGATCATTTCATGCACCCCGTCTCACTTCTCTCCCTGGTAACCGCGACGCACGGGCAGCTTGTCGGCACCGAGGACCGATTTGCAAAGTTCACGCGGGTTGAAATTGACTCGCGCGGTATACGACCCGGCGACATTTTCTGGGCGTTGCGTGGCGAACATCACGACGGACATTCGTTTCTCGCCGAAGCTCGACTTCACGGAGCCGGTCTCGCCGTTGTGCAGCGCGACCGACTGGCTCAATCTCAAGAAGCCTGGGAGGCTGGATCGGGACAGAGTCCCAGGCCATCGTTGATCGTCGTCGAAGACACCCTCACCGCGCTGGCAAAGTTCGCAAGCTGGTATCGTTCGCAACAAGAGGGGCTGGTCATCGGTGTCACGGGCAGCTTCGGCAAGACGACGACTCGCGAGATGATCCACGCGGTGCTGTCGGGGACGCATCCAGGCGTTCGCAGCCTGAAGAATTTCAACAACCACATCGGCCTGCCGCTGAGCTTGCTCGAACTGGATCAGAGCCACGAGTTCGCAGTGCTCGAAATGGGTGCCTCGGCGGTCGGCGAGATCGCGATGCTCGCGGAGATCGCTCAACCGGAGGTCGGCGTCATCACCGGCATCGGACTGGCCCACGTCGTAGGCTTTGGCTCGCCGGAGCAAATCGTGCTCGGCAAAGGCGAGCTGCTGGAGGCATTACCTGCCACCGGATTCGCGATCCTGCCGGGTGACGATCCGGTAACTCGCCGGATGGCCGATCGATCGAGTTGCCCTGTGCTCTTCGTCGGCGAGTCGGACGACAATCATGTCCGCGCGACAAACGTCCGAGTCGCCAATCAACGGCTGACGTTCGAAGTCGATCACGTCGAGTACGAAGTTCCCGCCACTGGCAGACACTTCCTGAGAGCGGCATTGTCCGCGTTGACGATTGCCCGTGAGATCGGGCTCACGGCGTCTGAGATCGCGGCCGGCTTTGCGAACTTTCAATCCGCACCGGGCCGTTGCCAAGTGCATCAGATCGGTTCGTGGACGGTGATCGACGACACATACAACGCCAATCCCGCCTCGATGCACGCCGCCTGCGAAACGCTCCGTGACTGGCAAGGAGCCAACAAACGATTGCTCATCACCGGCGACATGCTGGAGTTGGGTACGCATACCGAACAGGCACACGTTGATCTTGGCCGAGCGGCGGCCGAAGCGCGCGTCGATGGATTGCTCGTCTGCGGCACACAAGCCGAGCACGTCGTCCGCGGAGCACTCGCCGGCGGCCTGCGTCCGAGCCGACTCGCCCAATGCGATCATCTGGAGATCTTGCTGACCGTCCTCGACTGCGTGCTCGAACCAAACGATGTGCTGCTCGTGAAAGGCTCACGCGGCATGCGCATGGAACGTGTCGTCCAATGGCTGCGTGAGAAAGCGAAGGGGTTAGAGATTAGCGGTCAGGGGTTGGCAATGCCTCAGACCTCAGCCTCAGCCTCGGTTTTCAACCCCTAACCCTGATCCCTCCCCACCATGTTCGTCTGGCTCCAACATTTTGCTCCGCTGCTCGAACGGTTCGAGCAACTCTTCTCCGGCGACTCGCGCGTGTTCCTGACGGCACGCACGGCACTCGCGGGTGGAACTTCGTTTCTGCTGTGTATGCTTTTGGGTCCTCTGGCGATTCGGTGGTTGCAGAGCCGGTTCCGTGAGCGGATTGGCAGCGATTCGGAAAAGCTCAACGAGCTGCATGCCGCGAAGAGCAATACGCCGACGATGGGCGGCCTGTTCGTCATGGGAGCCGTCGCGCTGGCCACACTGATGTGGGGCGACCTGTCGAACGTTCACGTGATGCTCGGCCTGGCCACGACGATCGGTTTCGGAGCTTTGGGCGCGGCCGACGACTGGATCAAGCTGCGAACTTCGCGCAATGGACTGAAAGCCGGCACTAAGATGGCCTGGCAGATCGTGCTGTCGCTCGGCATCGCATTCGTCTTGTACGACCAACAGGTCGGCCATGCGCAGCAGTATGAAGTGATCTGGCCGATTGGCAACGTCGGAGTGCGTCTCGGAACGGCGTGGATTTTCTGGGCGATTGTGGTGATGGCAGGCAGCTCGAACGGTGTGAACCTGACCGATGGGCTGGATGGGCTGGCGAGTGGTTGCACGATCTTCGCCGGCTCGGCTTTTACGGTGCTGGTCTATCTCGCCGGACACAAGACGTTGTCCGAATACCTGAGCATCCCGCACATCCCCGGCGCGGGCGAATTGGCGATCGTGATCGGCGCCTTGGTCGGTGCGATGCTCGGCTTTTTGTGGTTCAACTGTCACCCGGCCCAAGTGTTTCTGGGAGACACCGGCTCGCTGCCCATCGGCGCGTTACTCGGCTTGGCGGCACTCGTGACCAAACAAGAATTCCTGCTCGTCATTGTCGGCGGCGTGTTCGTGGTCGAAACGTTGAGCGTGATCGCTCAAGTGAGCTGTTTCAAACTGACCGGCCAGCGGCTTCTGAAATGCAGCCCGCTCCATAACCACTACCTTTTCGTCGGCAATCACGAAATGAAAGTCGTGGTCCGTTTTTGGATCATCGGTGCCCTATTGGCCTTGATCGCGTTGGCGAGTTTGAAGATTCGCTGACCTCTTCTGCTGGTGCTCTGCGTTATTGGGTTCCCGGCATTGTTCTCTTCACCTGACACGTTTGGTTCACATCATTGAGGATGCGATGTCCAAGAAGCTCGTTTGGCGTGTCCTCGGATTGCTTCTCTCGATTTGTCCGACGGGAGGTTGCCAGATCGACGATCTTGGTCCTCGGGGCGGGACAGGCTCCACCCTCGATCTCTCCCAAATTGGAACCGGTTAACAGGTCATCACTCCGTTGGAAAACGCCTCGTATTGCAATGGCCAGCCGAGGTGGAACGGCGAGTCGATGGATCACCAAACCGGCCAATGATCGGGCAGGAGAAAAGGGGCGGCGCGACATCGTCGCCGCTCAGCGAGCTTCTGACTCCAACTGGTAGTCGCTGATTTTCTTGTGCAGTGTGTTGCGGTTGATACCGAGCCTTTCGGCGGTCTTGGTCTGCGTCCCTTGGCAGGAGCGGAGGACTTGCAGAATGACCTCGCGTTCGACCAGCGCGACGGCGCGCTCGTGGAGGTCGATCGCGTCGGGGCCAGCTTGCAGGATGCTGGTTGAAACCAATTCGGTCGCCATCTTGTGCAGGTCGGTGGCTTGCGGGCGGCCCATGCGCATTGGGGCAAGGCCGCGCACGTGCGGTGGCAACAAGTCGGCGGTCAGTGTGTCGCCGGTGGCGAGCACGATGGACCGCTCAATGTAGTTTTGTAGCTCGCGGACATTACCGGGCCAGGCATAGCGCTGCAGGTAACCGATGAACTCAGCCGCGACCTTCGGTGCCGGACGGTTGTTGTCGTCGGCATAGTCCTCGACGAAGTAGTTGACCAGCAGCGGGATGTCATCGGTCCGCTCGCGCAGAGCCGGCAGATAGATGGAGACGACATTCATCCGGTAATAGAGGTCTTCGCGAAACTTTTCGCGTTCGATCTCTTGCAGCAGGTCACGGTTGGTGGCGGCGACGATGCGGCAATCCACATGAATCGTACGACTGTCGCCGACCCGCTCGAATTCGTGCTCTTGCAGCACGCGCAGCAGTTTGACCTGCAACGTCTGAGTCATCGAGTTGACTTCGTCGAGAAAGATCGTGCCGCCGTGTGCCGCCTCGAAACGGCCGGTGCGGTTCTCGAAGGCGTTGGTGAATGCCCCTTTGACGTGTCCGAAGAGTTCGCTTTCCAACAGCGATTCACTCAAGGCACCGCAGTTCACGCGGATGAACGGGCCGCTGGCTCGTGGGCTGAGTTCGTGAATCGCGCGGGCGACTAATTCCTTGCCGGTGCCTGTTTCACCGGTCAAAAGCACGGTAGCCGACGACTCGGCGACTCGGCGAGTCAGCGCGTAGACTTCGCGCATGGCGGGGCTTTCGCCAATCATGCCGCGCGGTCGCTCCTGCGATTTTTCTCCCGAAGCCACCAGTCACTCCTTGCCCCAAAAACCAACAGAAGAAGGCCCATCGTCGGCAGAGATGTCGAGACCCACGTGGAAAACGATGCCCAAAGCCGGGGACGTCTGCGTTGGAATCATGAGCGCGACCGCATTGTTGAAGCCCCCGCCGGAAACCTCAAGGACGAGAGTGCTGAGGTGCCGACGAGTCATCCGCTTCTCGACAAGTGGTTCTGGAATTTGCCAGCCTCTTGGGGACGAAGCATAATATTTCCTCACCATTTGGCGATTCTTCGCGAGCTTGTCCGGGATTTGTCATCGGCATTTCCTTCTCATTTTTTCACCGTGCCAAGATCAGCATCGCGAAAGCGAGGGGTCACATTGTGTCAGACGAAAATGATCCGAAAGAACTCGGCGCGACACTGATCAATCCACCGAGCACTGAGGTGCCGAAAAAAGAGAAACGAGTCTTCGGTGATTTCGAGTTGGAAAAGAAGCTCGGTCAGCGTGGCATAGGTGAGGTGTTCCTCGCACGCCAACTGAGCCTGGATTGCCATGTCGCGCTCAACCTGTTGTCCAAAGAGATGGCTGAGAAAAAGGGTTTTTTCGAACGCTTTTAGCGTGAAGCCAAAACGATGGGCAAATTCATCCACCCAACGCGGTGCAGATGTTTGCCTACGGAGTCACCAACAGCCAGCATTACCTGGCGATCAAATTTATCGATGGCTGGGACAATTGTCGTTTGGCGGCGACGACTTTGTGAAGCTCGTCATGGCGAAAGAGGCAGGCAAGTTCGACAACGCTCGCAAGCTGAACCGCGAAGTGCCGGAGAAGCTGGACATGATCATCGACAAGATGATCCAGAGGGAAAAACAACACCGCTGCGCAGACTGCGATGCACTGATTCACGATCTCGATCCGCTGGGATTGGAGAACGCCTCTCTCGGTTTTCTGGGTGGCGATGCAACGAGTGCACGTCGAACCGCGGCCCCCGGAGCAGGCCAACCGACCAAGGTCCACATGACCGGCGTGGCCATGGCTTCCGCCGATATCGCTCCGCAAAAAACCGAGAAAGCGGCGGACAAGCGTGGCGAAAAACGGGAATTCCTGCAGTTGCCCTAATACTCCGAGTTCCCAGACTTCATGAAAAAACGGATTGCCAAGCCGTCGGTTCAGGCGCAGGGCGTCAAAATGAAGGAGATGTACGCCAAGATCGAAAAGGAACAAAAGCGTCGCAAAATCTTTCGGTGGATTCGCGATAAAGTAGAAGGGACGTTGGGCGCACCGGATTCATCCGGTATTTGGCCGTGATCGCCGTGGCGCTGTACGGCATTTACCGGGTTTGGCCATACGCTCGGGACTTTGCCGCCAGTAAGATTGGTTTGGATACTCCGCCCTCCCGTTGTGAATGAGGTCGGACTAAACCAAGCAACCCCGGCGTCGAAGTAGTTTTTTGGACCACGACGTCCGGATATGCGTTGGCGATTAGACGGTTTGAAACCCCTTCCCTCGAATGGTCGATCCTTGCAGGGTCCGTCAGACGTAGTCGACACGCGGAGCGGCAGAATCCGCCGCATCGATGCCGGCGCGGCAACTGGGTCGGAGAAAGTCATGCACACACGAAGCTCTTGGCGGCGACAGACGATCGCTGCGTTGTGCGTGCTGGCGGGGATGGTGTCGTGGGGCGTTCCCTGCCAAACGGACGCGGGTGGGCTGACTCTCAAATCGGGTCTGAAGCTTCAGCCCGGTCAGGTGGAGAATCTTTCCACGATCTCGCTGAACTCTCCGCCGCAGTCCGGAGACATCGTTTCGTTTCCCTTTTGGATGCTCGACGACGGCATGCGCCGGTACTTCGTCTACCACCGGCAAATTCTCGAAAAGAACCAAGACGTCGAACTGGCGGAATTCGTCCGTTTTGAAATCCCTCCGAAGAAAGAGGGAGGCGGCGAAGCCATGCAGCATATCGGGCCCTACTTGAGCGTCGATCCGTTCAACGACAAAGGACACCGCAAGGTCACGCTGCTCGACTCGAACAAGAAGCCCAAGAACTACTTTCAAGGCATCACACAACTCCGACCGCAGTCGTGCACGGTGACGGGGTTGGATCACACTTGGAAGTTCAGCATTGCGACGACGTCGCTGCGGCGCGAGGAATTGGTTCCGCTGGTGCGGCGGTGCATCAACCTCGAAAAACCCGAAGATCGTTTCAAGGTCGTGAAGTTCTATTTGCAGGCCGGGCTGTACGAGCTGGCGATTGAAGAATTAGAGACGATCATGCGAGACCTTCCCGATCAGAAGGCGAAGTGTGAAGAAGATGCGTTGGAAGCTCGACAGTTGTACGCCCGACGCTTGCTCGGCGAGCTGAAACACCGTCGCGAAGCGGGACAGCACCGACTGATCGCGAATGCGCTGGGGAAATTTCCGACACAGAATATCGGGGCCGATATTCTCCGCGATGTCCGCCAACTGCAAACGGAAGTCGCTGAGATCCAGGAAAACATCGACCGCGCCAAACAGTTGCTCGGCGATCTGCAGGAAGGGTTGAACGAAGAGCAACTGAAGCAAGTCGCCCCGCTTCGCGATGAGGTCTTGGAACAGCTTGACGAGGAAACTCTGCCACGGTTGGAGTCGTTCCTCAAGCTGGAGAAAGACGAGAAGTTGTCTAAAGCGGAGAAGCTGGCGCTGGCGTATTCTGGCTGGGTAGTTGGTGCCGCGAATGCGACGACCGATCTGGCGAATGCGATTCGCTGGTGGCAGGCGCGGTTTTACGTCTTGCAGTATCTGCGTGCGACGCATCCTTCGTTGCGGGGTCCGGCGCTTTCTGAACTCATGGCGACCGAAGGAGTCGGCGCCAAGACGGTCGAACAGATCATCCAAATGTTGCCGCCGGTGCTCGACACACCCGTCCTGCAAGCCAGCCGCGTGGCTACGATCACTGTCCACGATCCAGGCCGCACGCGCGAGGATGACGACAGTCCGAAAGCCATTCGATATGCCGTGCTTCTGCCTCCGGAATTCAATCCGCATCACACATACCCGATGATCGTCGCGCTGCACGAATGGGGTTGGACGCCGGAGCGCGTGTTGAAATGGTGGGGCGGCGACGACGCTTCGCCGCTGCAGTCGCAACGGCACGGCTACATCGTGATCGCGCCGGAATATCTGCCTCCCCAATTTGGCGATCCATTGCCAGCTCCTACCGAAGCAATTGTCTGGGAATGCTTGCGCGATGCCCGCCGGCGGCTCCTGATCGATTCGGACCGCGTGTTTCTGAGTGGTCACGGTCGCGGAGGAGATGCGGCGTTCGACGTCGCGCTGGCTCGACCGGACTTGTTCGCAGGGGTCATTCCGATCTCCGGCGGATTCATCGCGCCGAAGGGTGCGGCAGTGCGAGACTGCCTGGGGCTTCAGGAAAACGCAAAATTGCAAGCTTGGTATGCCGTTTTGGGTGAATTCGACTTCGGCCTGTTCGACCGGCACGCCCATTGGTTTGAAACCATGATGCGCAACGGCACCGACTTGCTGGTGTCGCAGTACAAAGCCCGCGGTCACGAGACGTTTTACAGCGAAATCCATCGGCTCTTCGAATGGATGGAACTGCATCGCCGTCCCGCCGAACCCAAAGAGTTCGAATTCAGCAGCCTGCGCATGTCGGACATCCGCCTACATTGGGTCCGCTGGGCCGATTCGAATCCGAATCCCAAAGGAAAACGCTCCGCGAAGTCGACTCCGATCAACATGACCGCACGAATTCAGCCTGGCGAGACCGAACGGAAAAACATCATCCTGGGAGGTCGCGGTTCGGTGACGGTGTGGCTCAACGCAAACCTCATTGACCTCGACAAACGGCTGAGCATCACGATTGGCGGCCAGCAGAAGTTCAACGGCTTCCTCAAGCCAGAGATTGAAGCAGTCCTCGAAGACTTTCGTCAGCGTGGTGACCGCCAGAGATTGCACTCGGTCCGCATTCAGATCGACTGAGCAATCAGCGCGAAGGTTACTTCGAACCGCGCTTGAGCCCGTATTCCAGGAACGCGAGTTCTAATTCCAAAGTTTCGGCCGTTGGTGTGTGCGTGCTGCGGGACATCATCGCCACCCGCCGCTTTTGCCCCAGCAGGTCATTCACGGCAATCAGATGGTTGAGCGCCTGCCAGTTGCGAGGCGGGTCTTCCGTGCCTCCCGACACCAGCACGGGTCGAGGAGCCATCAGCGCGTGAAAATCGACGAGGTTATCCCCCGCATCCACCAGTTCTTTGTACAGACCAGTGCGCGGGTTCTCTGCCGACGGCACACCCGGTTTCCGCTGGGTCATCGAGTCGTACCCCAAGGATCCCGGCTATTTAACCTTTAGCGGCGGAGCATTTGTACCGCCGCTGGCTGCACCGGCACCACCCGTCCCACCTGCCCCACTGCCGACAAGGCCTTCTTCACCCACCGTTTGGATTGTCGATTCATCAGGTGGCGGAGTAAATGACTCCGTTTTCCCGCCGCACCCAGACAACGACGAAACGACCACGCTGGCCAGCATCAGCAACGCACAAGCACGCGCGAAAATCATCATCATCGAATCCCTATAAGAAAGAAGCTGTTTTCCAAGGACACCTGACAAGCAGTGCCAATTCCCTAGAAGTCGGCGGTAGGTTCGCCGTCGGCCATTGATGTCAAACGCCAATATAATGGTTTCCTCGCAGAGTTCGTAGCAACGGGGAGCGTCGCATCCCCAGCATTGATCGTGCGACTAATCATGCGAACCGATCCATCGCACATCGCAAACAGCACCCCACTCGCATGCTGACTGCCAAATTGAAACCAACCGGCGTCCCTGGTTGATTTCGGCAAATTCCAGTACGTCGGCAGTCCGCCGATTCCCACCCAAGACCAGCGAAGGTTATTTAGACCATCTGAGCCTTCGCCAAACATGAAGACATTACTGGTTCCATCGCGAATGTCCCGAAAAGATCGGGTTTTGCCGCAGATAAAGACACCCGCCCACTTATTCAAATTAAACGGATTACCGGGGAGTTCATCGAGAACACCCGACACGCCGGTGTAATTCGTGAGGCCCCACAGTGTGGAGTTTGGCGCAGCAAACGACCAACCCGTCATGCCACCATTATGTGCCTCAATCATCACCATGGTCGAAGAATTTGGCGGGCCACTAGTGTCGTCTGATGGACACAAAAGTGCAGGAATCTTGGATCGCGCTGCCGCATTGGATCTGGCTAATCCGTGCCAGGTCGGAAACGCCGTAATCGGAAATGAGGGAGTCACGTATCTAAGGTAGTCAATGTCGACGATCTTGGGGTTGTTGGTGCCGTTTGCATCCTTGAATGCCAAATACAACGGCTTCGCCTCTAGATACGGCAACAAATGAACGATGGCTCCGGTTCGCATCGGCCGTGGGGGGACGCCGTCATTCTGTCCGTCGAGTTGTGACAGAATTGCCGGCGGAAATTTCGTCGCATCCGATTCGAAGTTTTGGGCCGCCAAGCCGAGTTGCTTCAGGTTGTTGCGGCACTGGGAAACCCGCGCTGCTTCGCGCGCTTGTTGTACAGCCGGTAGCAGCAACGCGATCAAGACCGCGATGATCGCGATGACCACCAACAATTCGATTAGAGTAAATCCCTTCCGACGTGTGAGTGTACTACCCAGAAGTTGTTGACGTCGCATTGAAAAAACTCCGAAGGGGAATGACAAAAAGGATCCCATCCGTGACGGATCAAAGTTTCCTTAGGAAAAGCCGCAATTATCGAAGCAGCACCCGAACCTTCCCAGTCACTCATTAACGCAAAACACGCACGTTACGCCTTGCTAACAAGTGAGCCGGAGCAACTTAGTCACATCGCTTCAGAATTCCAACGACGTTATGAGCCGTTGCATTGAGAAATCGATAACCTGAGTTTTTCCTGAAGATCAACGTCCTTGCGCCCCACCTTCATCAAGGCCTTAAGGCGACGAGGCTGACGGCTCTTGGCGAGCACTCCAGTAGCATCGCCCCGGGGGGCTCCGTGCAGACTAATTGGATACCTAATATCAGTGATATTCCTGACATAGTGGATGTCGAACGACCCCGCTCAGCCGCCGGCGGGGCTGAAGAGCCGTTGAACCGCAAAGAGCATTCACGTCCCGCCGGCCTGCTGCAGCGGCTGGTTCGGTGCGAGACTCGCGCTCCTCGGCTGGACCAGTACCAGCCACGGCAGGCCCTTCCCTGATGTGCTCCCGAGTTTCAATCACGTCGCGGCACATTCGCAATCAACGTTGAATTGCCGCTTTGACGCTTGATGCCAGCAACGACAACGTCGTTGTGATCGCAACAATCTGCCAATTAAGGCTGGGCGAAAGTCTACTTCACAACAGCATTTTGCACGGTGAGTTTTTGCAGCCGACTCGGGTTTGGAACGGGGAGACTTGTCGTCACACGAACGCCGGGAGCACCGTCACGCAAACGGACTAGTTCGAGCGGAGGATCGGCGAGGTCCTCGTGGTAGAAGCGACTGCTGGGGAAGATGTCCGCGGGATAAGTAAAATTGTCGAGCATCGCCAGCGACACGCACAGGCTCGCGCCGACGGCGCTTTCCAACATACCGCCGACCCAACAAGGGATGCCGGCGGCTTGGCAGAGATTGTGAACCGCGACGGCATTCGTCAGGCCGCCGATGCGGCCCGGCTTGATGTTCACAAAGCGGCAGCTTTTCAAGCGGATTGCCAGCTCGGCTTGGCGGACGTTGTAAACGCTCTCGTCGAGACAGACCGGCGTGCGGACTTGGCGTTGCAGTTCCGCATGATCGACGACGTCGTCGTTGTTGAGCGGTTGCTCGTACATCGCGAGGTTGAACTCGTCCGCTTGTTGGAAGAGTTTCAAGTCAGTGATGCGATAGCCGCTGTTGCAATCGATGTGGATCGGGTGCGTCGGATGTTGTTTCCTCACGGCGGCGAGCATCGGCAGATCCCAACCGGGTCGGAATTTCAGTTTGATACGCGGGAAACCGTTCGCGATCGCTTGGCCGATTCCATTAAGCAATTCGTCTAGACTATCCAGCACACCGAAGTCGGCACCGACGGCGACTTCGGTGCGTGTCGCGCCCAGCAGTTCGTGCAGCGGCTTGTTTTCGATCCGACTTTGCAGCGCCCACCAGGCCGTGTCGAGCGCGGCCTTCGCAAAGGAATTCCCTTTGAAGAGCGACAGTCGCTGCTGCAGGTCGGCACCGGAGGTGACTTCCTTGCCGACAAGCTGCGGCGCAAGCCAATCCCGGCAAAGCGAAAAGATTCCGCTCGCCCATTCCGGGCTGTAACACGGCGCGGCAAACGGAGCGCTTTCGCCCCAGGCTTCAACCGAACCGCTGGTCATGCGGCACAACAAGGAATCTATCGTCGCATCTTCGCCGTAAGCGGTTCGCCACGGCGAGATCAGCGGCATGGCAACGTGAAACAGTTCGATGCGGTCGATCTGCATGGGTCATTTCTCATCTTTCCAAAATTCGGCTTCACCCTTTTTTACGGGTGAGTTCTTGGCAGGTGGTTTCGCGGCCCCGGGTTTGTTCATCGATGACAGTGCCATCTCCAACAGCTCATCGTCATCGGACAGTCGCGTCTTGGGACCAGGTGGCTTGCTTGGAGGTGCGAGTTTTTTCTGCGGAGCGATCGGCAGCTTTGGTGCTCCGGGTTTCGCAGGAGGATTGGCAGAGACAATGGGTTTCTTCGCGGAAGCAGTCCAGCCACAAGCCGGGCAGACGCCGCGGAAGTTCAGAGCTTCACCGCATTCATTACACAGTGGGATGGGCTGATTGGCCTCGTCGAGCTTGGGGCCACTCAGAGCGGACTTCGGGCTGGCGACGGATTGAGTCCTGACGGGGACCGGTTTTTCCGGCGGTGGTACCGGCTTCCGATTCGCTGACGACGAAACTGGTGCCGCCGCGTTGGGCCTGGGCATTGAGGCCGGCTTGGGCATAGGAGCCGTTGATGTCGCAGCTTTCTGAGGTGGCGCGGCTGCACTGGCCACCGGCATCAGCGACGGAGCCGTCCAGCCCGCCTGAGCGTCTTCATCGAACGCAGTGATCTTTTTGGCGGGCTTCTCGACAAGGTTCTCTTTTCGCACGATCAGGGTCTGAGCTTGTTTGCCGCTGGTGACGTCTTTGGCCGTGACCAGCACGCGGGCTTGCTCGTTGTACGTGATCGTGACCTCAACCAGCGATTGCTCCGGCAGATTTTTCGGCAGGTCTTCGACGATGCAGGTGCCGAGTTCCACGTACTGCTGATCGGCGATCGTTCCACTTTCGACGATGTGCAGATTGACGCGGCGTTGATTCTTGATGACGGTGCCAAACGTTTGTGTGATCGATGCAGGAAGCTCCGTATTCTCTGGAATCAGGTAGTGCGGGATGCGTGTCTTTTTGCCGGTGTCGCGAATCAGGATGCCGAGTGCCCGGGCGTTGACGCTGCGTTGTTTGATTTTCTGGAGCTTGGCAGTCGCCGTGGGGCTGAGGATCGACTTCGCAAAGTCGGCGTTGGTCAACAACATGCCGGCGTAGTAGGTCGCACCGTGCGAGATCGACTGGTCCGGCGACAGCGACGTGTTAAGCGTGCGGAAACCGAGTTCTCCGAGAGCTTTCTTGATGGACGGCATGCGCGACGAACCGCCCGTGGTCAGGATCGTATCGCTCCCCTTGAGGCCGAATTGATACGCCTTCTGCAAATCGCGCGTAATGCTGATTGTTCGATTCAGCAGCGGCTTTGTGAGCTTCTCGAATTCGGGCAGTTCAATCTGATAGACCTTGCGATGCTTGCCGTGCGAGCAGGTCAGAGCCGCTCGCGGGCGAACAGTCAGTGAGCGTTTCGTGTTCTCAACCGCCATCGCCAGAAGCTGCATCGACTCAGGATCGGTGCGCGGATCGTCGCCGAACTCGCGAGCGAACCGGTCACAGATCGCGTTTTGCAACGCTTCGTTCCAGTCGATGCCACCCAGCTTCAAGTCGCCTGTGCTGGCGAGAACTTTGACTTCGTCCTTGTGGTACTTCACCAACGACAGGTCGAATGTGCCGCCACCCAGATCGTAGACCAGGATGCGTTGTTCGTCGGTCAGTTCCGTGAACCACAGTCCTTCACTGCCGAGCACGTAGCAGAGCGCAGCGGCGATCGGTTCGTTGATGATGTCGACTTGCTTGAGCCCGGCTTGATGGCCCGCTTCAACCGTCGCTTGCCGCTGCCAGTCGCTGAACTGAGCCGGCACGGTGATGACCGCTTGAGTGATCGGGCCAATCTGCTCAACCGCCGCATCGAGCATCTTCCGCAGCACGAAGGCACCGATGTCGATCGGCGTGTAAGTCTTCTTCTCGATGGTCCAGGTCTTGTTTGACCCGATGTACCGCTTGGCGTTCTGCACGACATGCGTCGGCTTGAGGACCGCATTGCGCAGGGCCTCCGTCCCGACGATCACATCTTTGCCGTCAAACATCACGATCGATGGCGTTGTCAGCTCTCCTTCTTGGTTGGGGAGCGTGACCGGCTCGCCATGTTCATTGAGGTAAGAGAGGCAGGAATACGTCGTACCCAGGTCAATGCCAACGGCGTGAGTCTTCAGCATGATGTGCCCAAAAGAAATCGAATGGCGAGCATCCAGAAATCGGCTCGCAGCCAGGCCCGCAATTGGAGCATCATGCTATCATCGCCCCAAATCGCTCACCAGCAGCCAGATTGATTATGCCGCACGACCAGCCAACCGAGCGACCGATGCCCGAGCCGTCCCCGTTTTTAGAAAATCTGCCCCTCTCGACCGACTGCCCGATGCTCACGGCGGATCTGCCGGGAGTCGGGGGCGTCTTGAAGTCGCGACCTGAGGACTTCGTCGTCGAGGAGATTCCCGCTTATCAACCCTGCGGCGACGGCGAGCATCTCTTTTTGTGGATCGAGAAGATCAACGTCCCCGCAGATCAACTCGGCCGGCACTTGGCGATGGTGCTGGGGATCGCGCCGCGAGAGCTTGGCACGGCGGGCCTGAAGGACACCCGCGCGGTGACTCGGCAGTTCGTCTCTGTGCCGCGCCGCGTCGAGAATCGTTTGAACGCGATCGACACAGAGGGCATCCGATTGCTCAACGCGACGCCGCATCAGAACAAGCTGCGGACGGGGCACTTGCGAGGCAACCGATTTCAAGTGCTCGTGCGCGATGTCGAAGGCTGGTTACTCTTGCCCGACCAAGAAGCGGAAGGGCCGAAGTGCCCAGCCTACGACTCGGCACTCGCCATCGCCGAGCGTCTCCGGCAGACGGGCGTGCCGAATTACTACGGCTCACAACGCTTCGGCAATAAGCACAGCACACTCAAGCTGGGACTGAAGCTGCTGACCGAAGCTCGCAGCGGATCGGACGCCGAAGCGAGGAAACCAAATCGCAGCTTCCTGCATCGACTGGCATTGTCGGCCGCACAGTCGTGGTTGTTCAACAACGTGCTGGCCGAGCGGCTGCGGGACGGGCTGCTGCATCAAGTCATGCTCGGCGACGTCATGCAGAAGAGCGAATCGGGAGGCATCTTCGACGTGCGCGACGTCGCGGCCGAGCAGCCTCGATTTGATGCTCGCGAGACCGTCCTTACCGGCCCCATGTTTGGCCCGAAGATGCGACCCACTCAGCATGAGCCGGCAGTTCGCGAGCAGCGCGTGCTCGCGGCAGCCGGGTTGACGATGGACGCCTTCCGCCGCTTCGGACACTTGGCCGAAGGAACTCGCCGTCCCCTCCTGATCTGGCCGGACGATTTGCAAGTTCGCGCGCTGCAGGATGGACTGCAGTTTGAATTCAGCCTCTCGTCTGGAGCCTACGCGACCGTCGTGCTCCGCGAGTTCATGAAGAACGAATCGGATGCGGACTGACCGAAGGAAAACTCCTGCGAGAGTGTGTTCGATCGTTCTTGACGTTCTGTTTGGCTGGCGTTTACTCGGTGAACCTCGCAGCCGAACCGGTATCGGCCAACGGGGCGAACCAGACGAAAATCTCTCGCCAGCAAAACGGAGTCCACCCGGCGGCTTCCGGCTAACAGCTGATCGGTGATATGCTGTCCGCGTAGCTGAAGTCATCGTAGCCGTCTCGCTCCGCGAGACGAATGTCGGTCGCACGCAGCGGCCGAATTAGCTGCCTCGGTCGTGGATCGGCTTTCCTCTCGCAAAGCGAGAGGACTACTTTGACCTTAGCTTGTGTCTTCCCACCATTTCATCCCCCCAATTTGGAGACCTCCCATGAGATCGTTCGCAATCACCCTGTGCCTGTTTTCGGCAGCGTTGCTCGCCGGCGCATTCGTATCGGCCGAAGAGAAAAAGTCTGCCGAGAAAACTCCCGCGTTGCTTAAGCACGAGATGAAATCTCTGACCGGCAAGAAGGTGGACCTCTCCAAGTACAACGGCAAGGTCCTGCTGATCGTCAACGTCGCCAGCCAATGCGGAGCGACTCCGCAATACAAGCCGCTCGAAGCGTTGCACGAGAAGTACAACGAAAAGGGCTTGGCCGTGATCGGCTTCCCCTGCAATCAGTTTGGCAAGCAAGAACCAGGCAGCGACGAAGAGGTGGCCGACTTCTGCCAAAAGAACTACGGCGTGAAGTTCGACATGTTCTCGAAGATCGACGTCAACGGCGACAAGGCCGCCGAACTTTTCAAGCAGCTCACCGCGAAAGAGAACTTTTCCAACGAGAAAGACGCTGGCCCGGTGAAGTGGAACTTCGAAAAATTCCTCGTCGGCAAGAATGGCAAAGTCATCGCCCGCTTCCGCACCGGTGTGCAACCAGACTCGGAAGAAGTCGTCAAGGCGATCGAAGCTGAATTGGCGAAGTAGTTTTGACCGGAGCATCAGGGTGGCATCGTTTGAAGCAAGCGATGCCACCCGGTGATTCTCTGCGATATTTGCAGGAGCCTCCGTCGTGACAGGTCTCAACTCTCGTCGATTTTCTCTGCTGGCTGCCCTGAGCGTCGCCACTCTGATCTCATGGCCGCGCGAACGTGCTGACTCGCAAGAGTCACCGACATTCGATGCCGCCTCGGTCGAGTTCTTCCAAACGAAAGTGAAGCCGCTGTTGCAGGCTCGTTGCTTCGAGTGCCACGGGCCGGAAGCCAAGAAGCTTCAAGGGGGACTGAGCCTCGCGTCGCGAGCGGCGATTCTGCGCGGCGGTGATTCCGGCGCGGCGATTGTGCCGGGTCAGCCAAGCGAGAGTCTGCTCGTCAAAGCGATCAACTACGTCGATTTCGAAATGCCTCCCAAGTCTCGCCTGCCCGAAGGGGAAGTCGCGATCCTGACGGAATGGGTCAGGCGTGGTGCACCTTGGAGCGCCGGCAAAGACGATCCCGCACTCAACCTCAAGTCCGAAGCGTTTCCGTTGGCCGAGCGGAAAGCCAAGCACTGGGCCTGGAAGCCAATCGCGCAGTTCGCCCCCCCCCAAGTGCGTCAGCCGTTTCAGGCCGACCCGAACTTGAATCTGCTCTTGTTTCGCGACTCGGACCACATCGACCAATTTGTGTTGAACAAGCTCGAACAACACGGCTTGTCTCATGCTCTCGCCGCCGACCGCCGCACGTTGCTGCGTCGAGTTTATTTCGCACTCATCGGTCTCCCACCAACACCCACCGAAGCAGACGAATTCGTCGCCGACAAAGCTCCGACTCGCGAAGCACTCGCGCGCGTCGTGGATCGCTTGCTCGACTCGCCCCACTTCGGAGAACGCTGGGGACGACATTGGCTCGATCTGGTCCGTTACGCCGAAACGCTCGGCCATGAGTTCGACTACCCGTTGCATCACGCGCATCAGTATCGCGACTACATCATCCGCGCCCTGAATGCCGATGTGCCCTATGACCGCTTCGTCGTCGAGCACGTCGCGGGGGATTTGCTGCCAGGTCGCGAGTCGAGAGTCGAGGATCGAGAGCAAGACAAGTCCGTTCCCTCTCGTCTCCATCCCACCGATGGCTACAACGAATCGCTGATCGCCACCGGCTTCTGGTTTCTCGGCGAGGACAAGCACGCTCCGGTGGATGCCAAGGCAGAGCAAGCCGCGCGGATCGACAATCAGCTTGATGTCTTCTCGAAGACGTTTCTGGGCCTGACGGTCGCGTGTGCTCGGTGTCACGATCACAAGTTCGACGCGATTCGGACGATGGACTACTACGCGCTCGCCGGATTCTTGCAGAGTTCACGGAGACAGACGGCGTATCTCGATCCGGGCGGGAAGATCGATGCGGCGGTGATGAACTTGAAGCAGGCCAAATTGAATCGTGAACTCTCGCCGGAAGCCAAGCGACGACACGAAGAACAAGGCAGCAAGGAAAGCATCCAACAAGAGCAACCCCGGAATGCCAGATACTTACCGGCCGCGCGCGAGGTTCTGTACGGAACCCCGAAAACAGATGATGCCAAGTTCGCAGCGTCGCAGCGTCCCGATGAAGTCTTCGAGGACTTTGAATCGGAGACCTTCGCGAAGTGGACTGTCGACGGTTCGGCGTTTGAACGGGGCACGGCGACGGGGACCTGGCCGGGACAGATGCCTGTCAGTGGGTTCGAGGGGAAGCGATTGCTCAATTCGTGGGCCGGCAACGACGACCTCACCGGCAAGCTCACGTCGAAGCCGTTTGTGATTCGGCATCGCGTGATCACGTTTCTGATCGGCGGCGGCAAACATCCCGGCGAAACGTGTTTCAATCTGAAAGTCGGCGACAAGGTCGTACAAACTGCAACCGGCAAGAACGACGAACGGCTGGGGCTTGAGACTTGGGTCGTCGAGCAATGGCAAGGCCAAGAAGCGGTGTTGGAGATCGTCGATTCGCGGCGCGGAGGCTGGGGACATATCAATCTCGACCAGATCATCTTCACGGACTTGGGTGACGGCTTGCCGACGAAGCGTCCGATCAAGGCGGTTGCGGAAGAGCATCGACTCGCGGCGGCCAGCCTCAAGCATTTCGTCCATGCCCTGCAGAGCGAAGACGTTCGGCGACCGACGCATCCTTGGTGGCTGTGGCACGAGTTCACGTCGCGTCCATTCGACGATAACCCCGATGCGTTCGCCGCTCGCAAGCGCGAACTCGCCGACCGAGTTGCCGCCGAACAGAAACGTGCGGATGAATCGGCTAAGCAGTCCCTGCTTGCTGAAGACTTTCAATCCGCGCAATTCGTTGACCTGCAACATCCGGCCGAGGGCCGAGGGCCGAAAGCCGAGGGCCGTGATCCTTTTCCTGCCGACCCCAACGATCCCCACCTGTTGCCGAACCACCGCTGGTTCGCGACTGGCTGGAGCTTTGGTGATGGGCCATCGCATGGCGTGGCTCACAGCGGGATGTTGTCGCCGAAGCTGCGCGGTGTGCTGAGATCACCCACCTTCACGATCACGCAGCCGCAGATTCTGTATCGCGTCGCCGGCAAGAACGCCCGCATTCGATTGGTCCTCGACGGCTATCAAATGATGGACTTCAGTGGCCTGCTATTCAGTGGCACGACTTTCGAGGTCAACACCGACGGCAAATGGATTTGGCATCGTCAGGCGGGGGACTTGCAGAATCATCTCGGCCGCCGAGCGTACATTGAGCTGATCGATGACGGCGACGGCTGGCTCGCCTGCGACGAAATCCGCTTCACGTCCGGTGGTCCGGAGCCTGCTTTGCCGCCGCATCCGAGCCATGCGAAGCTGCTCGCCGATGAATCGATCAAGACACTGCCGGACTTGGCGTCGCAGATCGTGGGGCAGGTTTCCAACCTGGCCGTGCATGACGCTTCCGCCGCCGCGCAGGTTGAAAACCACCCCCACGAGATTCCCGAACCGATGCGAGCGATCGCCATCTGCGACGGCAATGCGATCGACGAGCACGTCTTCATTCGAGGAAATCATAAGAACCTCGGTCCGGAGGTTGGACGCCGCAATCTCGAAGCGCTCGACGGTATCAATCAGCCCGTCGTCGACCGCGAACCAGGTAGCGGCCGGCTGCAGTTGGCTCTGCGATTGATCGACGCGAAGTCGAATCCGTTCGTGCCGCGAGTCGCCGTGAACCGCGTCTGGCATCATCTGTTCGGCCGAGGCATCGTCGAGTCGGTCGATAACTTCGGAGTGCTCGGCAAGGAACCGACGCATCCCGAACTACTCGATCATCTCGCCGCGTCTTTCGTTGCCGACGGCTGGTCGCTGAAGCGCTTGATCCGTCGCATCGTGCTGACGAACACCTGGCAGATGGCGAGCGAGTCTCCGTCCGTATCGCGACCGTCAGGGAGTGGCCCAAACGCCAACGAGCTTGATCCCCAGAACTTGTGGCTGCACCGCGCCCCGATCCATCGGCTTGAAGGAGAAGCGATCCGCGACTCGATGCTGCTGATCGCTGGCCGTTTGAATCGGCAAATGCTCGGCCAGAGCGTTCCGGTCCACCTGACTTCCTTCATGCAGGGTCGAGGCCGGCCTGGCAACAGCGGGCCGCTCGACGGCGACGGACGGCGCAGCATCTATACGTCGATCAATCGCAATTTTCTCTCGCCGATGATGCTGGCCTTCGATACGCCGATCCCGTTCACGACGATCGGACGCCGCAACGTGTCGAACGTGCCGGCTCAAGCACTGATCCTGATGAACGACCCGTTCGTCCTCGACATGTCCAAACGCTGGGCCGAACGTTCGCTGAAAGAGAGCCCCGATCTGGCTCCGGAACAGCGCATCGAGCGACTGCATCTCGATGCCTTCACCCGCTCGCCAACTGCCGCCGAACGGGCCGACGCTCTTGCGTTCCTGCAAGACCAAGCGAAGTCGTACAGTCTCCCGGCCGATGGCTGGTCCAAGCACGTTCAAGTCTGGACCGACCTCTGCCACGTGCTGTTCAATGTCAAAGAGTTCGTGTTCGTGAAATGACTTCTCTGTGCCCGTTGTGTCTTTGTGGTGAAATCAAGCAATTTACCGCAAGAACACAGAGGGCACAGAGAATGGACGAGGTTGAGTAAATGCATTGCCGACGCTTTGTGAATCGACCGCAGACTCGCCGTGCGATGCTGCAATCCTGCGCCGCCGGTTTCGGTACTGTTGCGCTGGCGTCGTTGTTGAATGAGCCGGCGTTTGGTGCCGAGTCGACATCAGCCAGCGACAGGAACCCGTTCGCCGCTCGCAAACCGCATTTCGATGCGAAGGCGAAGAGCGTGATCTTCTTCTACATGGACGGCGGCGTCTCGCAGGTCGATTCGTTCGACCCGAAGCCGCGGCTTGATGCCGAAAACGGCAAGCCGTTCGGGATGAAAATCGAGAAGACGCAGTTCAACAACATCGGCAACACGCTCGCGAGTCCGTGGAAGTTCAAGCAGTACGGTCAGAGCGGCATTCCGGTCAGCGACCTGTTCCCATATGTCGCGCAGCACGTCGACAAGCTGGCGGTCGTGCGGACAATGACCTCCCAATTCCCGGAGCACACCAACGCAAACTACTTCCTGCACACAGGCCACGGCCAGCAAGGTCGTCCGAGCATGGGGGCGTGGGTCGGTTACGGACTCGGCACCGAATGCCAGGACTTGCCGGGGTTCGTGGTGCTCAATGGCGGACTGATTCCGCCGGGAGGACTCGACAACTTCAATAGCGGGTTCCTGCCAGCGAGTTTCCAAGCCAGCGTGCTCGGCGCAAGTGATCCGCCAGTTGCGAACATCAAGCGATCGGAACCGACAACAGAATCTCAGCAACGCAAGCTCGACTTGATGCGAAGGCTGGATCGCAAGTTGCTGGAACAGACCGGACCAGTCGATGCGCTCGAATCGGCGATTTCGAATTACGAACTTGCCGCACGAATGCAGATGGCAGTGCCGCAACTGATGGACTTGTCGAAAGAGACCGAGACGACGCAGAAGGCCTACGGCCTGCAATCCGATTTCGGCAACACGCGCACCTTCGGCCGCAGTTGTTTGCTCGCGAGACGGCTGGTTGAACGAGGAGTGCGATTCATCGAGCTGACGTGCCCCGGCGGTAACGGCGACCGTTGGGATCAGCACAGTAATCTCAAAGATGGACACACCAAGAACGCGCTCTCCGTCGATCAACCCATTGCCGCGCTGTTGGCCGATCTCGCGCAGCGCGGGTTGCTCGACAGCACGCTGGTCGTCTGGTCGGGCGAGTTTGGCCGAACTCCATTCGCTCAGGGAAGCGACGGTCGCGATCACAATCCGTTTGCGTTCTCCATCTGGATGGCCGGCGGCGGAATCAAAGGGGGAACGATCTACGGCCAGACCGATGAGTACGGTTACAAGTGCGTCGAGAACCGGCTGGAGATGCACGACTTTCACGCCACGATGCTGCATCTGCTTGGCGTCGATCACACCAAACAAACCTTCCGCTTCAGCGGCCGCGACATGCGGCTGACCGACGTGCATGGGCACGTCGTAAAAGAGATCCTGGCTTAAAGCCGCGTGTTCTCATCGTTGGCGGGCGGCAGGGCGTCCGTGCTCCAAGTCAATGGAAATAGAAACGCTCACGGACTCGGAGCGCCGCCACCCTGCCGCTCGCCGAGGATTTGCCAACCGTTGCCGCTGTCGGTACTGGCGAGTGCCGCAAGATTGACTCGCAATGTTTGCAGCCCATCGACCAGCGGACACGCCGTTGGTGAGTTGTCTTCGATGGCCGTGAGAAACTGATTGGCTTGCCGCACGAACAGCGTGTCACGCTCCAACGGTTCGATCGCGTCGTCGTGCCATTCACTCGACGGAACAGTCATCGATCGCAGACGGTTGGCGTGTGATTCGAGTCGCAGCGTTCCTCGTTCGCAGACGACCGTCAGCGTGAATTCGTTCGGGGCTTGATACTGGTTGAGGCTGTAGCTGGCCATGACGTTCCCGTGCCGAGCCAGCAGATGCACGGTGTCCTCGACCGTCACTCCGTCGAGCACCTGATGCGCGGCATCAGCCACCAGCCGCTCAATCGGACCGAGCAGCCATTCGCCAGCGTTGAGCACATGCGTGATCGCGTCCTGAATCGCCCCGCCGCCGGTCGCTCGGTCACGGTAATAGATGTCGCGATACGCCGGTCGATACGTCGGGAAGTGCTGCCCGCTGACGGCAATCAATTCGACCGGCTGTCCGAATCGCCCGTCTTGAATTGCCGATCGCATCGCGGCGAGCAGCGGATGGCTGCGGTAAACGTAGGCGACTCCGGCCGTCAGCCGCTTCTCAGCAACGATCGTTTGCAATCGGTCGATGCCGTTGAACGAAGTGCTCAACGGTTTCTCGATCAAGAGGTGCAAGCCTCTGTCGGCTAGCGTGATGGAAATCGGGATGTGCAGATGCGCGGGAACACAGACGACCGCCGCCGTCGGATTTGTGGCGAGAGCCTCGTCGAGCGACTTGAAGCCGGGGACACCGTATCGCTCGGCAATCGTCTGCCGCAGCGAGTTGTTGATCTCGACGAACACGGCATCCGCTCGTCCCGTCGTTTGGAAACACCGCAAGTGTCGCTCACCGATTGAACCAACACCGACGATCAAGAGTTTGTGTTTGGGTGCTGTCATGTCCGACCCCACTGTCTTCTCCGTGCTCTCTGTGTCTCTGTGTTGAATTGTTTCCTACACAGAAGCACAGAGAACACGGAGAGGCGTCCATCACGAAGCTCGGCGTTCGAACGTCACACCCAGCGGACTGAAGTTCTTTTGGATCGCTTCGAGGCCGTTCTTCAGGATCAGGATGTCGGCACCGTGGCAGAGGAATCGGCCGCCGAGGTCCAGGACTTCTTTAGCGTGATCAGTGTTGAAGATCGGCATGCCCCAATTTTTACCGTGTCTCTTCACGGCGGCGGAGACCTTGCGCATCGCGTCTTTGATCAGTTCGTGATTCATCTGGCCGGGGATGCCGCTGAGGATGCTGAAGTCGCCGGGGCCGAAAAAGATGATGTCCACTCCGGGGACAGCGGCGATCTCGTCCACCTGAGCCAAGGCGCTGGGGTCTTCGATTTGGATGACGATGAAGGTCTGCTCGTTGGCGGCTTTCAGGTAATCGACCAGCGGCGTCATGCAGTATGGGTTGTCGGCGTTAGCGGCATCGATGCCGCGCTGGCCTTGCGGAGCGAACTTCGCCCAGCGGACTACCTCGCGCGCCTCGGCTACGTTGTCGCAGCGGGGGTACATGATGCCAGTCGCTCCGCATTCGAGGATGCGGCTCATCCGCATGAACTCCCCTTTGGCCGGGCGGACCATCACGTCCGACGCTCCGACACGAGCCGCCCGCAACAACCGCTCGGCCGTCGCCACGCTGTGATGATGATGCTCCAGGTCGAGCCAGATCCCGTCGAACCCCATTAGGCTCGTCATCTCGAAAATCGTCTCGTCGGGATAATGCAATGTCGTGAGCAGGACCGGTTGATTCTGAGCCAATTTGGCTTTAATTCGGCTGTTTCGCATGGAGGATGATCTTGGTGTGATTTTACGAGGTAGTTTCCATCACGACGGCGACACTCGCGCCGGCGATCACAGTCGGAAACGTTTGCAACACGATGACGACGCCAGTATAGCGGGACTCGATCCGCTCAACACGCTGGCCAAGCACATCACAAACCGTCCCGAGAAGATCACCGACGCGGACTTGCTGGCCGAGAGTCACGGTCGGCTGAAAGAAGCCATCACACGGAGCCGGATGATTGATCTGCATGTGTCCCGCGCCTGGCCTGTGGTCTTCAACGATCAGCGGCGTACGCGGGACATCTGGTGTCCCGTCGAGCAGTCCCAGTTCGATCATTACGTTGCGACAGCCTCGAACATAAGCGTCGATGCCAGCGGGATCACAGCGGCCACCTCCGAGATACTCGCAGTAGATCGCCGGGACGTTGGCATCGCGCGCGACCGAGAGCGAACGGCCATCGAGATTCGGATCGGTGCCCCACACGACGTCCAAGCCGAAGACGTTCGCCATTCGCCTCTGAACTGCCAGTACGTTCGGATCGGCATGCAGCGAATAGCCGCTGAGCGGCAGCACCGTGTACGAGGTCCCGCCAGTATGCAGGTCGATGTAGAAGTTCGCTGACCGAATCAACTCCGAAAGTGCGAACGCCACTTGCTCGGTGAGACTGCCTTCCGCGCTTCCCGGACAAGTTCTCGCCAAATCTTTGCCGTCTTCTCCCGTCCGACGGCCAAGGCGAAACGCAGACGCATTGACGCACGGCACGAGTGTCAACTTGCCACTCAGCGATCGCGGATCAATCTCCTTTATCAAGCGACGCACGGCGGCCATCGGCTCGAATTCGTCGCCGTGGACTCCGGCCGTGATCAGCAAGTGTGGCCCGGGTTGCGTGCCGACAATTTCGTGCGTTTGCAGTTGCATGATCTTCCGTAGGATGAGCACTCCTGCCCATCCGAGTTGTGTGACAAAAGGACGGACAAAAATGCCCATCCTACGAACTAGCTGCGGCGTGCGGCGATCGGCCAGATCGCTTCGACCTTGTCGCCGCGCGTCGCGAAGATGCGGTCGTAGAGATTCACATTCGGGTCGCAGTGCGGCACGATGAACTCGATGCGGTCTCTTATCTTCGGCAGGTTCGCGCCGGGTTCAAGTGTCAGAAGACCGAACTCGTCGCCGCCTCGGTTGTAGGTTAGCCCCGGCCAGCCCTTCGCTTCTGGCTTCCAGTTGGTTGTCGTGTCGATCGCCTTCGTGCCGGCATCGACGGAAACTCGGTCGGCGTGCGTCGCGTTCACGACGGTCGCCAGCACGGTCAGGCTGTGTTGGAAGTCCGCGTAATTCTCCCCGCTCGCCTTGCCACCGATACGGCGGTAATCGATGTCCATGAATATGTACGAGCCGACTTGCAGTTCGGTCACGCCATCAATGGTGCTGTCGATGTTGTAAGTTCCGGTGCTGCCGCCCGAGAGGATGTCTGCGTCGAAGCCCGACTTATTCAGCAGTTCGCGTGTCGCCACCGATTTCCCCATCGCCTCGCGCGACGACTTCTCGCGAGCTTCCCAGCCGACGACGTGCGAGGCGTGTCCGGCATACGACTGCACTCCGCGGATGTGCAACCGCTTGTGCTTGGCGATGAGTTGAGCCAGTTCGAGCGCCGGCTGTCCCGGCGGGATGCCCGTACGGCGATCTCCGATGTCGACATCGACCAGCACCTCAACATCGACTCCCGCAGCAGCAGCGGCTTGTGACAACAATTCGACTTCCAGCGGATCCCCGACCGACAGCATCGTTGTCGTTTCACGTTTTACAAGAGCGATCATACGAGCAATCTTCGCCGGCTCGACGATCGGCGACGTCAGCAACACACCGGTGATCCCCGCCGCGACGAGAGCTTCCGCTTCGGGCACCGTCGCCGCACAAATACCGAGAGCCCCCGCAGCCATCTGCCGCTTGGCAATCTCCGGGCACTTATGAGTCTTCGCGTGTGGCCGAAAGCCTCGTCCGGATTTCCGGCAATGCTCAGCCATCACCTTGACGTTGGACTCGAACATGTCGAGATCGACGAGGAGCGCCGGCGTCGGGATATTGGCTTTGGTTAGGCCGGTCGGATCTAAAGTCACTTGAGAATCAGCAGCGGTCACAGGCACCTCCCAACGAGTCAACAATCCAGCTCCCAAACCGGCCGCGAGGAAAGATCGACGAGTCACGGACATGGCGGCAACTCCGAATGGATCGTCACATCGACGTGACGCAGCGTATCGGCTGCCGATCAACCCGGATACCAAACGTGCCGAGGATCGTCCGGCGGTCGCCGATAATCCCACGCCTCATCAATCAAGCGCGAAAGATCGTATTCCGGTCGCCAGCCGAGCAGAAACTTGGCCTTCGTGTTGTCGAGCCAGGTGCTTCGAAACGGCGTGATGACATCAACGCTCGGCAATCCGCGAGTCCGCAGGAGATGCTCTGCGACGCGGCGATAACTCACGGGCTCATCCATGCAGATGTTGAAGGTCTCTTGATGAGACTTCGGATGATCGAGCGCCACAAGCAGAGCGGAAACCAAGTCCTCGACATGCACGAAGTTTCGCAGCACCGGCTCGCCGAGCGGATCGCAGAGGACCGGAATCGTCCCGGCGTTTTGGTATTCATTCGCTTTGTCTGCTCCGACAAGCTCGCGCCAACGCGGACCACCGAAGACGTCATCTCCAAAGCTGAGCGTGTATTTGAAGTCATCCTTTTCCATGATCCACGGTGCTCGCAGACAGCAGCCGTTGAGACCGTATTGGATGAAGTACTGCTCCAGCATGACCTCTTCAAGCACCTTCGACAGCGCGTAGCAACCGGGATACGCCGAGTGCCGCTGCGTCTCGATGACGGGAATCGGGTGCGGATAAAAGAAGTGCCCCATCCCGGCGTCACCACCAACGAGAATGAACTGCTGGAACGTCTTCGAAGTACGGCACTCTTCCAGAATCCAAAACAGTCCTTTGACGGTGACGTCAATGATCCGCTCGGGTGTCTCTTTGCAAGTCGCCAAGTGCAGAACGTGCGTCACTCCATCGAGCAATCGCCGTACTGTGTCTGGATCGGCAATGTCGCCTCGCGAGATTTCCAACCGCGCGTGTTCCGGCAACGGTCGATTGTGACACAACGCTCGGACCTGAAATCGATCGAAACCTGAATCCGCAAACATCCGCCGCAGAAATGCCTGGCCGACCTTCCCCGTCGCGCCGGTGATCAAGAGCTTGGCTGATTCAGACATCGGTGCAGACTCAAGAAAAATCGCCGCCGCTATGCCAGCAAATGGTCAATTGGCTGGCTCGTCTCGGCGAAGCGTATGATCTCGCGCGGAACATGTTGTTCGAGTCGCAAACGGCCGACGTCGAACAGTGTGTGCATGATGGTCGCCAGCAAATGCTGCGGACGGTAAGACTCGCCGACCGCGCGAGTCGCGTGACTGTCCGACTGGCCGATGACTTGGCCCATCTTCAATCCACCGCCGGCGACAAGCAGCGGAGTCAGCTCTCCGTAATGATCGCGACCGCCGTTGTTGTTCAGACGCGGAGTGCGCCCCATCTCCCCCGTGACGATCAGCAGGATTTTCTCGCTGAGGCCGCGCTCGTTAACGTCTTCCAAAAACGTCGCGACCGCGTGATCGACTTGACCACCCATCGGATAGATGCCCGCCATGCGTTTCGGACTGTTGCCGTTCGCGTGGTAATCCCAACCGCAATCGGAGACCGTGACGAAGCCGCAACCAGCCTCGCACAATCGCCGAGCTAACAGCATCTGCCGGCCGAGCAGATTGCTGGCACGCTTCATGTCGTTCCACCGCGTCAGATCCTCCATCTTGAAGAGCTTCGTCGTGTCGTATCGTTCGACTGTTCGCGAGTCTTCCTTCGAGAGATCGAATGCCTCGGCCACGCCGCGCGTGATCATCTCGAATGCCTGCTGCTGATAGGTGTCGAGGCCGGAGATCAACCCGCTGCTGTCCGCATTGCGTCGCAAGCGGTCGAGTCCTTGCAGCAGCGAGCGACGGTCTCCGAACCGATCCGCAGCGACCGCCAGTTCCATGTCTCGCTTCAGATCACCGCCGCCACTCGGATTGAACGCGGCATAAGTCGAGCCGAACGAACCGGGTTGAGTTAGCGTCGGCAGGGCCCCCGTCTCGAAGTTGCTCCCCATCTTTAAGCCGTCTTGGACTGCTTCGGGCAGAATGAGCACATTCGTAGGCAGGCCGCTTTGCGGATGATTGTTTCCACGGACTCGCGCGTAGATCGAACTGATCGATGCCTTGGTTGGATTATTACCGCTGACGACTTCACCGTAGGTGTGTCCCGATTGGCCCGATCCGTAGGACCGGACGATCGTGAACCGCTCAGTCATCGCGGCCAGTCGAGGAAACGTCGCTCCGAAAGTGATGCCCGGCTGCTTTGTCTGCACTTCGCCGGTGATACTTTGAATCTCCGACGGGGCCGACAATTTTGGATCGAAGAACTCGATGTGCGGAGGACCTCCTTGCAAAAAGAGGAGCACCACGGACTTGTCCCGGAGAACATCGGCACCGACACCGGCGATCGCTTTCGACCGAAGTAACGCCGGCAACGACAAAGCCCCCGCACCGAGTGAGCCGATGCGCAGGAACTCACGACGCGAGAAACCTTGGCAGTCGTGGTTCAGAAACCAGTCTCGAATCGACAGCATCGCATCAGCCTCCGAGAACACCGTCAAAAGAAAGGGCAGGTCACTGACCTGCCCCTTGTTTTCGATATCCGTTAGGTGAACAAGCTTGTCACCGCTTGAGCCTTCACGAGCTCGCGCGGCTGGTTGAGGTGGTTGTAGACGATCGTCTCTGGGTGGATGCCGAACGAGTGATAGATCGACGCCAGCAACTCGATCGGATGGACCGGGTTTTCGAGTTGGCTGGAACCGGTCTTGTCGCTCTTGCCGTAGACGACTCCACGTTTGACTCCGGCACCGGCCATGACGCAGGTGTAACAGTACGGCCAGTGATCACGACCGTCGGCCGTGTTGCTGTTGCCGGACGTGCTGACACCGCGATTCGGGCTGCGGCCGAACTCACCGACACAAAGGACGAGCGTGTCATTCAACATGCCGCGTTCATCGAGATCGCTGAGGAAGGCGGATAAGCCGGTATCGAGCATCGGACCCGACTGTTTCTTCATGCGGTCGGGCAGACCAGCGTGGTGATCCCACGAGTGGTTGTCGCTGTTGGCGACTTTCGGCCACACAACTTCGACGACTCGCGTACCAGCTTCGACGAGGCGTCGGGCAAGCAACAAGCTCTGGCCGAACGTCGTGCGGCCGTAGCGTGCTCGCATCTCGGGTGCTTCGGAAGAGAGATTGAACGCCTCGCGAGCACGGCCGGAGACGATCAATCGCAGCGCTTGGTCGTAATAAGCGTCGAGGTTGTAATCCTTCACCGCCGCATCGATCTGCTTCATGCTGGCATTGATCGTGTCCCGCAAGCGGGCCCGGCGTTCGAGACGGACGGAGAAGACCTCCGGACGAAGCTGGAGATCATCGACCTTAATCTTCTCCATCTTGTTCATGTCGAGATCGTCCCCCTCGGGGTAGAGCGTGTAGGGGTCGAACGCTTTTCCGAGGAACCCGGCGGTTCCCCCCTTGCCGACCACGTTGCTCTCTTGCAGCGGACGAGGCAGCATCACGAACGGCAACATCGGTTCGGTCGGCGGCTTGAGGCGGATGATATTCGAGCCGAAGTTCGGGAAGTCCTTCGGGCTTGGCGGCTCAAGCTGACCCGACGCACTGACCTTGTCAGTCGTGTAGCCCGTCATCATCTGGTAGATCGCGGCCGTGTGGTTGAACAATCCGTTGGGCGTGTAGCCCAGCGAGCGGATCATCGTGAACTTGTCGTTGATCTGCGCGAGCTTCGGCAGAATCTCGGTGAAGTTCACGCCCGGCAGCTTCGTGGCGATGGGTTGGAAAATACTCTTCACGTTGTCCGGAGCATCCGGCTTCGGGTCCCACAGGTCGAGGTGCGACGGTCCACCTTGCAGATAGATGAGGACGACGCTCTTGGCTTTGCCCCAACCTGGTCCGCCGCTGATCTTGGACTCTTCGGCCTGAGCCTGCATCTTGAGCATCGATCCAAGCGTCAGCCCGAACATACCGCTGCCGCCAACTCGCAGCACGTCGCGGCGCGACATTCCCTGTCGGCGGTCACACAAATCTTTCGCACGTTGGCCAAGAAGCGAGAGCATGAGTCGTCTCCGTTAGTTTTGAACCACTGACGAATTGGGGCGATTTCAAGTAGAGAAGGAATCGTCAACCGGGGGATTATGCCTGTTGGCGATTTTGCAATCCATCCAATTTCACCGATTGAAGAGGAATGACGGGGTGTTAATCAATGCCCAAACGACGTCTTGGGCGGCTGTCAGCCGCTTGTTGCCGAGTTGGGCCTCGCTATTTTTCACATCTGCTTGCAGTTGCAACAGCCGTCCGTCTGGAGGGAGCGGCTGGTTGACGAGTTCCAGTTTGCCTTGCAGTTCGACCAGTTTTGGGTCGGCCGGCAGCGGCTGGTTGGCAACTCCGAGGGCCGCTTGCAGGTTGCGGAATTCCTGGTCAACCGCTTTGAAATGCTTGGCGAGAAGGGCCGTCTGCTCGGGCTTTCGTTGAGCGGCGGGGGTGGCGAAGATCGCTTTGTATTCGTCGGCGAGAGACAGACCAACGTCGGTCTTGTCGATGGCGACCGAGATGCGGAAGCGGCCGAGCACATAATCGGGCTGGTTGAACTTGTGGTGCATCACGATCTTCAACTCAGTCCCGCCTTCAATGTTGATCGGCTGCTTGGTTTCAAACGTGGCCCAGTGAGTGACTCCGAAGGCAGGCGCGATGGCCCAGCCTTCGTTGACGTCGTTCAGATTTCCGTTGACCGCTTTCGCAATCTCGAAGTTCGCCTGGCTGAAGTCGGCGAGCGGTTTGTGCAGTTCGATCTTCTTGGCTTCGGCGGGCTTCGCAGTCGGAGATGCGAAGACCTCGAATTCACTGAGCACGAAGTTACCGTCGCCCGCTCGGCCGGGGCCGCCGTTCGGAGCTTTCGCGTCGGCGATCGCTTCAAGGCGAAACGCGGTGATGTTTCGCAAGTTCGTTGGGAAGGTCATCGTCAGCGCTGCGTTGCGAGCGCCTTTCGCTTCGACGATGACGGAACGATCGGGCTCAACGTTGAGCGTCGTTTCTTTCGGGCCAGTCGCCGATGTCGCCAAGAGCGGAATCCATTCGACGTTATTGGTCTGTTGTTTTTCCCTTTCGTCGATCTTCGCGGCGAGGCGATCGTCGTAGGCTTTGATCTCTGCTTGCCGCGCGGCGATACCTTCTTGGCGTTTCTTTTCCATCTCAGCACGAACCGGAGCAGCCTCTTTCTCGTAGGCTGCGACTTCTTCCTTCGTGCGAGCGATCGCCTCTTCCCGTTTCTTTTCCAGGCCCGGCATCGCGGCCGCAACGTCCACTTCGCGTTGCTTCAGAGCGGCGATGATCTTCGTGTGATCGGCGTCGAGCTCCTTGAGGTCATCGGCGAACGCCTTGTGTTCAGCATCGGTTGCGGGTCGGTTGAGAACTCGCAGAGCGATCTCGTTGACGAGAGCGGTGTCGTCCGCCTGGGCTGCGACGAGCTTTGTTAGCTCGTTGCTCGGATCGGCGATCGCATCGGCGATGGTCTGCCCGCTGATGAGCGCCATGACCGGGCCGAGTTGCAGGCCGCCGGTCCGCTCGCATTCGCAAGCGCTCTCGCGGACGGGTCGGCCGAATGTCGCGAAGAAACCGCTCGGCAGTTCGATACCCGAATCAGGCAAAGCGGCAGCTCGTGAGCCGGGAGCGACGCCGGGAATTTTCGTGACCGTGCCGGTCACTCGATGCACGGTGTCGAACAGCACTTCGGCCGGCAACCGTCGTGGCGTTGCGTGGGAGTAGTTGATCTTGTCATCAACGTTGAACGGGGTCGATTCGACCGATAACTGGTACGTCCGCGACTTGCAGATGAGCTTCATCACATGTCGCACGTCGAAGTTGCTGGCGAGGAATTCTTGAGTCAGATAGTCGAGCAGTTCCGGATTCGTCGGCGGGTTGCCGGCGCGGATGTCGTCGATCGGCTCCATGATACCGACGCCGAACAAGTAGCCCCACAGGCGATTGACGTAACTCTTGGCGAAGTACGGATTGTCCTTCGACGTCAGCCAGTCGGCGAACTCCATGCGTCGCGGCTTCGGAGGTTGTCCGGCAGAGGGAGCGACTGGCGTCACTTGGCTAGTCAGAGCGTAAGGGAACTTCGGTGGCGTCGGCTGCGAAGTTCGTTCGTGCAACACCTCGCCGGCATTGCGATCGACGACGATTTCATACAGCGGCTTAGCTCCCTCGACCGCAGTCGCGCCAAAAGCAGACTTGTCACCGCTCGCCGGGTCTTTGTCGAGTCCGTATTGAGCGAAGTACGCAGCCGTCTCGTAGTATTGGTCCTGAGTCCAACGCTCGAACGGGTGGTCGTGGCATTTGTTGCAGTTGAAGCGAATCGCCAGGAACAGGTGCGTTGTGTTCTCCATCGTAGCGGTCGCCTCGCGGAGAATCTTGTAGTACGCCGCCTGCGGGACGTCTTTGTTTGATCCGGTTGCGGTGACGACCTTCTTGGCGAACTGATCGTACGGCGTGTTCGCGGCGATCTCGTCACGAATCCATTTGCGGAACGCGGTCGCTCCTTCGCGAGCAAGAAACTTGCCGTTCACCTGCAAGAGGTCGGCCCACTTGTTCGACCAATATTCGACATAGTCGTCTGAGCCAACCAGCTTATCGATCAGCTCATCGCGCTTGATCTTGGTGTCGCGAGCGTCGGCGAGGAATGCTCTCACCTCCTCAGCCTTTGGCGGCAGGCCGGTCAGGTCGAGATAGACTCGACGAATGAAGTCCGCGTCGGACGCGAGTCCCGACGGCTGAATCTTCATCCGTTGCCACTTGGCGGCGGAGAGTTCGTCGATCTTGTTGTTGGCGGGAGGTTGCTGCCAAACAAAACCGGTACGGTCTCCCATCACGGTCAGCGTAGTTGCGGCGTAGGAACCTTCGTAGCGCACGAGCATCGGAGCTTCGCCGCGTCGCAGTGACTTCAAGATGCCTCCGCGTTCAGCCGCAGCGACTTCGGTGTTGCCGCTCTCGACGAACGCCTCGCGAGTCACGTCGCGGGTGTGGCCGTCGGCATACGTCGCGACGACGCGAAGCTGCTGCTTGGCTCCGATCAACTGCACGACCGGGTTTGTCGGGAAGACTTCGATCTTCGTAACGCGCGGCGTGTTGAGATCCAGCTTCACGCCGTCGGCAACCCAGCGGCGAACGATTTCGTAGTACGGCTCGCCTGGTTGAATGACTTGCCCCCCCATGTGCGGCACGGCGGCCGTCGTCTTGAGCAGCATCAAACTGTCATCGGGCGACGCGACATTCACACGGCGCGACGACAGGTCGTCGGTCAATGCACGCACGTCGTAAATCGGGTCATAGCCACGCAGCGAAAGCTTGAAGCCGTTCTTCCCTTTGACCGCGCCGTGACACGTTCCGGCGTTGCAGCCCACGCGCGACAGAATCGGGTTCACATCGCGGATGAAGTCCGGATGAAACGCAGCCGCGATGCCCGCCGCTTCGACGGGGACATTTGCCGTTTGATCGCCGAGCTTCAAGCCGATAGCCGAAGCTCCATCGGCGGTCGCCTTGACGATACCGTTCGGCGAGATCGTGACCGTTGCGGCGGCAGGCTGTGCCTGGATCAATCGGGTCGCATCGACGCGGTCGCCGTTGTCGAGTTTCGCCGTGACGAGCAGTTGAGCGTAATCAAACGGGCTGGTCAGCTTGATCGAGGCCGGGACAACTTCCAGCCCGACGACCTTCGTTCCGGGAGGCAGCGACTCGGTCTCCAGCTTCTCGACCGCCGGCTTGAAATTCGCCGCGAGCTGGCTGGGAGCTGCGACATTCGTCGGCTTAATCGGAGCGGGCGAGAACTCTTTCGTGATCGCTCCTGTGTTCGCGTCGATCAATCGCACGATGCCGTCGGAACCCGCCGCCGCGACGATGTTCCCGTCCGGTCGGAACGCGACTGAATACACGTTCGCCTTAATCTCGATTTTCGAATCGGCGAGCGCCGCCGCTTTGAAGTGATTCTCGATCGCGTCCTTCTCGGCGGGCGTGCGGTCAGTGAACTTCTTTGCGAGCATTCCTTTAATGTTCTCGGGCACCTGAGCCGGATCGAATCGGAACACGAACACCTGCCCGGTCCCGTCCAGCGCGCTCGAGGTTGCGAAGCGGAACCCATCACGGCTGGTCGCAACTCCGAACACGCGGCCGCGCATCGCGGGTAGCGCTCGGAGCATGTTTGCGTCGTCACCGATCACGCGAGCTGTCTTGCGATACAGGCGGTAGACCTTCGGCGTCCCGTCCGAGCCGCCCGTCAGAATCTCATCCCGGTTCGGCAACGCTGCGACCGCTTGAATGCCTCCCTTGAGGGCACCCGGCGTGATCGACGTGATGTTGTCGATGAACCGCTGCGTCGAGACTTCCGTCAGCTTCGCCGTCATGTCTCGACTGACCGACATCACGTGCGTGTTGTCCGGCGAAAATCCCGTGTCGAGCACCCAATCCGTGTGTGCTCCGTTTTGCAAAACCTGCTGTCCAGTCGTCGTGTCGATCGCTCGCACGAGATTGTCCGCGCCGCCGAACGCGATCAGCTTGCCGTCCGACGACCAGCTTCCGCCGTAGACCGTGTCGAACGTTGCCGTGACGGACAGCGTCAATTTCTTGGTAGCGACATCCCAAATTTGAATCTCTCCCATGCGTCCCGGGAGGCCGCCCGTCACCGCGAGCCGTGCTCCGTCGGGAGAGAACCGCACCGATTCAATTCGTTCTGACAGTCCAACCAATCGGCCGACCAATTCACCGGTCTCGGCTTTCGCGAGCAGCACTTCGTGAAAACCGGCAATCGCCAATGTCTGTCCGTCGGGCGAGAAATCCAGAGAGGTGATGACCGGCGGCCGCGTGTATTCCGGGGGATGATCCTGATCGTACCGCTGCTTGGCTCCAGCGGCCGTGTCGTCCTTCGCTCCTTGAGCGATCCACTTTGAGACGATTTCAATTTCGGCCGCCGTCAGCGGAGCTTTCCCCTTCGGCATCTCTGCCTTGCCATCCTTTGGCGTGATGAGCTGAATCAAATAGCTCTCGGCCGGCTTCCCCGGCACGACCGCCGCCGACCCGCTCTCGCCCCCTTTGACGAGCTTGCCGAAGTCGGTCATCACGTACTGACCGCCCGCCTTTGCCGGCTGATGGCAGCCCTGGCAATTCGCCTGGAAGATCAGGCGGACCTGCTTGTCGAAGCTGACCGCATCGGTTGCCGGAGTCTCGGCCGCGAATAACGTCGAGCCAGTCGACAGGCCGATTAAACCCAAGCACACAACCACAAAACGATGCCCAAGCACACGCATCGCGACACCTCTTCTTATTGGACTGCCATCGAGTTCTGTTGGACCGTTGTCGAGCCTCGCATCCGACGCGAAGCACTCGACCGGAAATTGTTCGGGAGGGACAGCGGGGTGGGTTTCAATTAGGCCGCTCCATTTGCGGAGCCGATCGAAAATCGGCCACGAGAGTACCCGATGCCGCCAAGAGAATGCGACTGTCGAGTCCCGGATTTTTCGGTAACTCCAGGAAGCGACAACCGGATGTTACTTACGATCGGACCAGTCGCGCAGGCTCTGAAAATCGGAGAAGGGGTATTTGACGGCGCGATCTGGCTCAAACCGATGAGCCGTCATCCACGAAAACGTCGTTTGATCCACGTTAGCGGGATCGGGTTCGGGGAGCGGCTGGTCATCTGCCTCGGCGTAAATCGTGCGGACGACAGGAACTCGCGCGGAGGCCTTCGGGACCAGGTCGTAGTCAGTCCCGCGCGTTTGCACGAACCAGGTGCTGTCGCGAAACCCGCTGACAAGCCTCAGCCGTGCCGCCGTGAGCAACTCCACACGTCGCGCGTCCGACAAGTCCTGGTTTGAGCGGATCATCTGCGACAACTTCTGAGTCTCCGAGACATCGAAGCTGACCCAGCCATACGGTGGCAGAAACGCTTCGAGCTTGCAGTGCGACGGCGAGTTCTTGGGGAAAGTGTTAATGCCGTAGGTGACTCGCGTTGGCTGACCAAGCAATCGGCCCATCGCAGCGCAAAAGCCGTGGTAGTCGCTGCAATGGCCGCGCTGTTGCTCGAGCGCGTGAACCGAACTCGCCTTGAGCGACGCCTTCACATGGTCGTAGGCGAAGTGTCCATCCACCCAGCTCATCACGGAGTCGAGATCCTGCAGCGGCCCGCGTCGCTGCGGCAGGATTTCGGTCAGGAGCTTTTCGAATCGAGCATCCGACACGACCGCTTGCGATTCGCTGCGGCGGTACGAATCGAAGCTGGTTGGCCATTGCTTGATCGTCTGCACGCGAGTCGGATCGAGCTGCCAGCGCAGCTCCCACGAGCGAATGCGGAACTTGTGGCGGATGACCTGAGCACCCTGTGGATTCGCAAACTCGAAAAACGCGAACCGGTTGCCGAACAGCGGCTCGTTCGCGATCTGCGGCTTCACCGATTCAGGAAACGTCGTCAGCTCCGACGACTGCAATTCCTGCCCATGATCGCTCGGTGGAATTGGCAGCCACACGCTCAGTTTCTTTGTCTTGTACGGAGCAGTGACGGTGACGAGAAACTCAATGTCGTAGGTCACGGGATTGAACCGCTCGGCCGTATAGGGCTGCCGAGGATCGAGCTTCGGCGGTTCGTCGGCACGCAAGACGGCGACCACACTCAAGCAGCAATACATCACAAACGAAATCGAAAGAATTCTCACGCGGACTTTCCTTTAGACCCCGAGTACGCCGGGCGTATAACGAACTCGTACAGTCCGCCACCAACGGCTGCTCCGAGAATCGGAGCCAGGATGTAGATGGTCAACCAACTCCACTGATCCTGTCCCGGCAGCGCGATGTCTCCCCAACCCGCAAACCGAGCGAACAGTCGCGGCCCAAAGTCTCGCGCGGGATTGAAGCACGCCTGAGTCAGCGGAGCGATAACCGAAATCAGCACCGCCACGGTCAGTCCGATAAAAATCGGAGCCTGTCCCGCTGCCGGCGAACCTCGATTCCGTTCATCGGTCAGAGCAAACACGACAAACGCCAGAATTAACGTGCCGAACATCTCCGCCAAAAACGCCACTGTCGGTGAACCCAGATCCCGCCATTGGGCGTGTTTCTCTGCCGAGTACGGCTCGTCACCCGCCGCAAGCCCACCGGGATTTGGGAAGTACTCGCCGTAGCACATCGCTGTCACGATGCTCCCCGGCTCGCCGCGCGCGACCAGTTTCTCTTTCTCCTTTGCCGCGAGTTGCGGGCCGAACAACACAAACAACAGGCCGGCCGCGAGCATCGCTCCGGCCAGTTGAGCCGCGATGTACGGCAGCACACGGCTCTTCGGGAATCCCCGCCACAACGCCAACGCCAGAGTCATCGCCGGATTGATGTGTGCTCCGCTGACTCCGCCAACGGAGTACGCTGCCAACATGATCGCCACGCCCCACACGATCGCCACTTGCCACAAGCCGGATTGTGCTCCCGTCAACACGGCGGCATGAACCGCTCCGCAACCAAAGAAGATCAGCAGAAATGTGCCGAGCACCTCAGCAACGAACTGACGCGGCAAAGAAGGAATGGACTCTTGGCTCACCAGAGACTCCCAAAAAACGAGGCTCGAAACACGCGAATGCCGCGTTTGCAAAGATCTTCTAATGATTGTCAGAACGTGACTCCAGCGAGTGAGACCTTTATGTCGGAGTTCAATGCGGAGGGCTCTCCGACGGTGAAGGATGATTTGTCTGACGTTCTCGATGTCGTTAGAACGT
>VGZH01000005.1 GCA_016872645.1 Planctomycetota bacterium
AAAAAAAGCCACAAACCTTTTTGGTTCATGGCATTCTCAAGAGCCATCGGTCGGATTTGAACCGACGACCTATGCTTTACGAAAGCATCGCTCTGCCGACTGAGCTACGATGGCGGCTCGTCGCGGAGGCCGCGACGCGGGGCGGGTTTATAGTCACTGAATTTGGTGATGTGAAGGCGAACTCCAGTCCAGCTCTACTCGCTCGACAACTCGGCATGGATGGACACAATTCGGGCCAATGTCGCGCGGCGACGCAGTCGATTTTCCTTCCATACGAGCACATTGTCATGCGATCGGCGATCACAATTTCGTTGGTTCCTGAAGCAGCAGGCGGGCCATTTGTATTCTGGAACGACTTGGTCGCCGCGTGTGCAAAAGTGGCCGAGTTGGGATTTGATGCGGTCGAGGTGTTTCCTCGTTCAGCGGAAGAAGTGGATGTTCCATTGTTGCGGAGTTGCCTGGACCGGTACGGACTGAAGTTGGCGGCAATGGGGACGGGAGCAGGTTGGGTCGTCAAGAAACTGCGGCTGACCGATCACGACGAAACAGTGCGGCTACGAGCGCGAACCTTCATTCGTGAGATCATCGAAGTCGCGGGGGCATTCGGAGCGCCGGCGATCATCGGTTCGATGCAAGGCCGGGCTGACGGCGGCATCAGTCATGAGCAGCATCTGGTCTGGTTGGCCGAAGCTCTGGATGAACTCGCGCCACGTGCGGCCGATCATGGGACGACGCTGCTAATCGAACCGCTGAATCGGTACGAGACCAACTTGGTCAACTCGGTCGCGGACGGAGTGAAGTTGATTGGCTCGCTGAAGGCGAAGAACGTCAAGCTGCTGTGCGACCTGTTTCACATGAATATCGAAGAGCCGGACATTGCGACTGCCTTGAGCGAAGCCGGATCGCTCGTTGGGCACGTCCATTTTGCCGACAGCAATCGCCGAGCGGTCGGCTTCGGACACACGCCGACGTCACCAGTCATCGGAGCTTTGCGACGCATCGGCTACGACGGCTATCTGTCTGCGGAAGTCCTGCCGCTGCCAAACTCAAACGAAGCTGCTCGTCAAACGATAGCCAGCTACAAAGCCTGTGTTTCGACGTGAGTTCCGCTTCAACGGAGCACTCACCAAGCCCGCTTGTTTCGAGAAATCGCTTGTCCTAGACTCCTTCGTAACTTCGAGGCGTGGCACGTCGCCGGCTCGAAGCGATTGACGACAGATCACGGATACGATCTTTTCCTCGCAGGTTGAGACTTTTTCATGCGCCGCTTCTCTTGGCTGCTGTTCAGTTCGTTGTTGTGCGGACTGGCTTTTTCGTTCGTCTCGTCGCAAGCGGACGATCCACCGAAGGAAAAGACCGCAGAACAGAAAGCGGCCGATGCCAAACGGGATGAAGACTACGAACTGATGCGGCTGTTCGCGGACACGTTCGAACAGATCGAGCGGAATTACGTCAAAGACGTCGACCGCCGGCAGCTCATTCAGGCGGCGATTCGAGGCATGGTCACACAGCTCGATCCGTACTCGAACTACATCAGCCCGGAAGAACTGAAACGTTTCAATCAGGAAGTCGAACAAGAGTTCGGTGGCATCGGCATCCAAGTGCAGATGGACCAGAAATCGAAACGGCTGATGGTGATGACGCCGCTGCCCGGCACGCCGGCCTACAAGGCGGGGATCAAGTCCGGCGATCTCATTATGGAGGTCGAAGGAAAATCCTCGGAGGGCATCTCGCTGGAAGAGGCGGTCAAGACGTTACAGGGGAAGCCGGGAACGGAAGTGACGCTCGGCGTCCAACATGCCGGCTCGGACAAGATCGAGCAGCTCAAGATTACGCGTGCGTTGATTCAAGTCGCGACAGTGCTCGGTGACACACACAAGCCGGACGACAGCTGGAATTTCTTCATCGATGCCGAGAGCAAAATCGGGTACATCCGCCTGACGCACTTCGGACGTCGCAGCGCCGAAGAGCTGCAAGAGGCCCTCGAAGTCCTGAAGAAGGAAGAGATGAAGGGGCTGGTGCTTGACCTGCGATTTAATCCCGGCGGGCTGTTGGGGCAGGCCACAAAAATCGCGGATCTGTTTTTGGAAAGCGGCACGATTGTCAGCGTCAAAGGCCGCAACACCGACAATCGTGTTTGGACCGCCGAGAAAGAAGGAACCTACTCTGGTTTTCCAATGGCGGTCCTCGTTAATCGATTCAGCGCCTCTGCGAGCGAAATTGTCAGCGCCGCGCTCCAGGATCATAAACGTGCGATCGTTGTCGGCGAACGTTCATGGGGCAAAGGGAGCGTGCAGAATGTGATCGAACTGGAGAGTGGAGCCAGTGCGCTGAAGCTGACAACAGCTCAGTATCTCCGGCCAAGTGGTCGTAACATTCACAAGTTTCCTGGTGCCAAAGACGACGAGGAATGGGGAGTCGGTCCGGATCAAGACCACAAGATCGAAGTCACTCAGCAAGAGATGCAAGAGTACCTCGAGTATCGCCGTCAGCGCGACGTGATCGGTGGCGCCGGCCCGAAGGTCGAGTTCAAGGACCGCCAATTGAATGACGCACTGGACTATTTGAAGGCCCAGTTGTCCGGCGAGAAGAAGGAAGCGGCGAAGGCACCATGACTTGAAAGACGCATGGTCAAAACTTCAAGACATCAGTGACCACAGACCCATTACGCTGGTCGGCACTTCTAGAGTTCTCGGGATTGCATCGACGGCATCAGACCGCAAAGGTTCGCGGTTTCGGTCAGGAAACACCCAGCAATCCGGCGGCATTGTTCCAGAAAATATCTTCGACCGCCGCGTCACTGAGCCGTTCGGACCAGCAGGCCCATTTTAACGAACGGAGATGCTCCAAGCCGATGAGCACCGGATGCACTTGCAGATGCTTTTCGCCCCACACGGGTGTGTCACCGTAAATCCACAAGAACGAATCGCCCGCCGAAAGCGATCGCCCGCGCATGTGGCTGACCGGCAGGTCCGAGCCGTACATCAACTTCTTGTGTCCGATGATGCGGATGATCGCCTGATGTGCGATCGGTTCGCAGTTGGCACTCGTATCAAAGTACAAGTTGTCGAGTCCGGTGAGTTTGGGCAGCCCTTCCAAATTGTGAGCCGGCTGAAAACTGCGAGCCGAATGAGCCAGGATCAACTTCATGTTCGGATATCGCTCGCAGTAATGCCGAATCCAATGGATGTTGCTGGGGTCGGCGACGGCTCGCGATTTGACCATGTGCAACGTGATGACCCAGCCCTCCTCGTCAGCAACCTTCACCAACCGCTCTGGTAAAAAATCCGGAATGTCCGCTTCCCAGGTTGGCTTCGTCGGCGAAAACGTGTGGTAGCACTTCAGCCCGTGCAGTTTCAGACGCCGCACTTCTTGTCGCACCCATTCGGGATCATCTTCCGGACGGACAAAGAACTCACCGCGAAACGCCGGGTTGGTCGCGGTCTCGCGGCCAACGAATTCGTTCATCCGATGCTGTCCTTCCGGATTCGTCGCAGTCGCGAACGAGAGGAACAACGCTCCTTGAGTTCGTCCCGGATGCAGGTCATCGATCAGCCGCACGTACTCCTTCGCGTCGACATCACCACTGAATCCGGGGAGCCGAAACTGCACTTCATCTTCGAGCCACAAGTGGCAATGCGCGTCAAAAATCTTCGATGGGAGGAACGAATTCAGTTCGCGATCAAGAAACTCGCGATCCAACGGCAGCGAAGCTCCGAGCGACTTAGACGCGGCGGTAATCGACATCACAGGAACCTCCGATTTTTTTTGAACAGTCCGAAAACCTAACCAGAGAATTTTGGTCGGGCAAGTCGCTCAAGCGTGTTCAGAAGATTGGACCTGCCGCATTGCCCTGGGCCGAAAAAACCATCAGGTACGGCAGCCATCGAGTCGTCGTTGCTGTTTCGTGCCGACGATCTAAGTTTCAACTCTCGCCGTCTTATCAATTGGCGAAATGCTCGACGAATGGTCACGACGTGGGAGGACACTAGACGAGCATGGCAAACAATTACTAAAAACATTGAAGAAACAGGAATTTTCAACCCAACAACTCGCCGGTTCGGATTTGATTCAGCTTCAAGACGTTTCGAAAACATATCGCCGAGGACCGCACGAAGTCGCTGCCCTGCGCGGTTTGACGTTTGAATTGCCGAGCGCCTCGTTTGCTTTCGTGCTCGGCCCGTCTGGCAGCGGCAAAAGTACGCTGCTGCAACTTCTGGGGGCACTCGACGAGCCGACTTCGGGCGAGATCACAATTGCCGGTGAGCGTCTGAGTGGCATGTCAGCCAGTCAACGGAATACTTATCGGCGGGAACAAGTCGGCTTTGTCTTTCAGAGCTTCAATTTGCTGAGCAACCTCAGCGCCGTCGACAACGTCCTGGTTCCGTTCTTGCCCAGTGGAGTTTCAGCGACTTTGCGATCGCGCGCGATGGAACTGTTGAAAGTCGTCGGACTTGGCGGGCGACTCGATCATCGACCGAATCAACTCTCCGGCGGTGAACAACAGCGCGTAGCCATTGCGCGGGCGTTGCTCAAACGGCCGAAGCTGGTCTTGGCCGATGAGCCGACTGGTGAACTCGACAGTCAGACCGGAGCCGATGTTTATCGACTGCTCCGCGATCTGCGCGATCAGCAGCAGGCGACGGTTATTGTCGTGACCCACGATCCGACGTTCATTCAACCAGACGACCAGATCCTGCGTCTGCGCGATGGACGCTTGGCAGAGTAGGCTTGTGACACATGCGGCTCGCGTGCGACGGGTCGGGGCACTTACCATGGAAGCGTCGTCGCACGCGAAGCGCGTGTGCCACAAGGAAACGTCGAGTGTGACCATGGCCACGCAAGTTGAACTGTCATTGAACGGTCCTGTCGCTCGCATCACTCTGCGGGGCGAAAAGGGCATCCAAATTCTCTCGGCCGAGACGCGACGATGGTTGCGGGACATTGTTGCACAAGTCGCGACCGCGGATTGCTCCATTGTCGTGTTTGCCGGTGAGGGTCGAACGTTCATTGCAGGAGCGAGCATCGATGAACTGCGGTCGCTGGATGAAGCCGGCGCCCTCAAAGATTCCCGTGCTGGGCAGCAGTTGATGAGCGCGATTGAGGAATTGCCACAGACGACGATCGCTGCAATTCACGGAGCGTGCGCCGGAGGGGGGACGGAATTGGTTCTTGCTTGCGATCTGAGATTCGCAGCCGAGGGTGCGAAGATCGGTTTGCCAGAAACGTCCATCGGAGTTCTCCCCGGCTGGGGCGGAACGGTGCGAGCCACTCACCTGCTGAATCCGGCAGTGGCTCGGAGGTTAATTCTGACGGGCGAATTGATCGCGGCCAACGAAGCGTTGCGGATTGGACTCGTCGACGCCGTCTTTCCGCCCGAGACATTCAGCGACGGAGTCGAAGCTCGGATTGCGCAGATTCTGACTCGAGGCCCGCAAGTTCGACAGCGAGTCAAGCATCTGCTAAGGCTTCACGCGGTCGATGGTGTCGACTTAACCGCGCAGTACGATGCGGAAGCTCAGGCGTTCGCCGAGTGCTACCGCACAGGCGAACCACGGGAAGGCATGTCCGCATTTCTGGAGAAGCGTCCCGTTGCCTGGTCAAAGTGAGTGGCAATTTTGTTTTCGTCAGGAAGTCCTCTTTGAGACGGCGGACGAACTGATTACTTTTCGTCTCTGGATTTGTACAGCCTCGCCCTGACCGAGTTGAAATAACGACTTTATGCGCAAGCGACTGCTGACTTTTGGCGAACCGGCCCCGTGGTTCTCGGCACCGACGAATGCCAACGCGAACTTTCATTTCGATACGGTCGCGGGCCGGTACGTCGTGCTCTGCTTCTTCGAGTCGACGGCTCGGCCGGATAGTCGCAAGATTCTGGATGACCTGTGGCAAGCTCGGTCGCGGTTCAGTGACGATCATGTGACGTTCTTCGGCGTCGGCCACGATCCGCTCGACAAGGAACAGTCGCGCGTGCAGGAACAGATTCCGGGACTGCGCTACTTCTGGGACTTCGACCGGCGCGTGGCGGCGGATTACGGAGCGATGCAGCTCGATCCGAATACTGGTTTGCAAAGGTTCGTCGCGCATACGGTCGTGCTCGATTCGCGGCTGCGCACGCTGGCGGTGATTCCGTTTGACGATCCGAACACTTACGCCGCGCGATTGTTGCAGTTGATCGATTCGCTGCCGCCGCTCGGTCAGCCGCACGTGGCCGAGGTGCAGGCTCCCGTGATGGTCGTGCCGCGCATCTTCGAGCCGGAGTTCTGCCGCAAGCTCATCGACCTCTACGAACAACACGGCGGCAAGGAATCCGGCTTCATGCGCGAGGTCAATGGCAAGACCGTCGGCATGTACGACTACGGGCACAAGCGGCGGCAGGATTGTGAGATTCCCGATGAGGACATTCGCCGAGCCTGCATGATCCGCATTCACGACCGGCTGGTCCCGGAGATCGAGAAGGCGTACCAGTTCAAAGCGACGCGCATGGAGCGGTACATCGTCGCCTGCTACGACGGCACGCAGAACGCTCACTTCCGAGCACACCGCGACAACACGACCAAGGGAACCGCCCATCGCAAATTCGCCGTCTCGCTGGTGCTCAACACGGGCGAGTTCGACGGCGGCTTCGTCTGGTTCCCCGAATACGGCCGGCAGATGTTCGCCCCTCCGGCTGGCGGAGCGGTCGTCTTCTCCTGTTCGCTGCTGCACGAAGCCACGCCGGTCACAAGCGGCAAGCGATACGTCTTCCTGCCGTTCCTCTACGACGATGCCGCCGCTCGCCTGCGCCACGAGAACCTCCGCTTCGTCGCCGGAGAAGATGTGAACACGCCGCAACAGGCTCAACAAGCCGCGGGCTGAACTCGTCTCCCTTTGTCGCTCTCTCTTTTCCGCCCATCCCTTCGAAACCCCGGCGATCGGAAAACAGGTACGGGCGGAAAATGAGGCGACTCGCTGAAGCCGACAAGACATGAACCTGGCCGGTGGAAAGCCGTGTGCTCCCGCCGCGACCGGTGTATCTTTCTTCGTTGTCCACGCCCTCTCTGGCCGTGTTGAGGAATCCTTGAAATGTCGCGAACCTCGTTGTGCCTCGCCGTCTGCTTGTGTGTGTGCTCGCTGCTGGCGTGGGCTGACGACAAGCCGAACGGCAATCGGCTGACGTATCTCGATGAGCCGTGCAATCCGTATTACGTCCATCGGGACTTTCCCAAGCTGACGACTCCGATGTGGGTCGGTGAAGAGGGGGTCGAGGCGGTCGTGATCCTCGGCATCGACGACATGCGCGGGCATGACAAGTGGGAGGCGTACCTCAAACCGATCCTGAATCGCTTGAAGCAAATCGACGGCCGCGCCCCGGTCAGCATCTTCACATGCTCGATTGATCCGAAGCAACCGCACTTGCAACAGTGGTTGGAAGAAGGCTCGAGCCTGGAGATTCACACGATCGAGAACTACCCGTACCCGTATGTCCTCGACCGGCTCTGCCGGGAGTTTCCGTGGGTCGCGCCGAGCGACTGGTCGGCTCAGCATCTGCACCAGCCGAACAACCCCCAGACCGTCGAGGACTGGAAAGCGGCGCTCGACTGCACCGTCATCAAGCAGGGAGTTTTTTGCTTGGTCTTCCATCCCCACAACTGGATCAAGCCGGAGCAAGTCAACGAACTCATCGGCTACGCCGTCACCAAGTACGGCAAAAAGGCCAAGTTCCTGACGTTCAAGGACGCGGTCGAACGGCTCTACAAGAATGTCGCATTTAGTGGGTTGCGCGAGCCGCCGAAGGGCACTGATACGAATGTGCGCTTTTTGAATTGGGATCACGATGGTCATCTTGATGCTCTGACGCTTGGCGCGCGTTCGTATCGGATACGAGCATGGTCAGCGGCGAAGTATTCTTGGTTGAATGCCAATGTCTTGCTCTGGCCATTTGAGAAGACAACGACTTGGCTGAACAAGTTCGACGCACACGAGGTGTTACCGCCAACCGCCCCCAAGCCAATTGAAGGTCGCGATCATGGCGTCCGCTTGATCGACCTTTGCGCCGATGGCTACGACGACGTCGAGTTCTCGAATCACGAGCGTTACGGCATCTGGCTGCGGGGGTCGCTGGAGAAAGGCTGGTCGCGTGAGCTGCTCTCCGGCCAGCGTGGCTCGAAGCCAGCGAACGAAGAATTGCCGCCGATCGTGCGAGAGGATGGCTCGAACAACGGCTTCTGGGTTCATGCGCGGAACCTCGTGTGGATGAACGAGGACACCGCAAAATCGAACGACTTGGTCGAATGCCAGTCGTTTGAGGAGCTGCTGGCCCGTGGGTCGGGCAAGAATGCCCAACCTACGGAAGACGGCCCGAAGTCTCCCGAAGAGTCGCTCAAGCTGATGCAGGTGAAGCCGGGCTATCGCGTCGAACTGGTCGCCGCCGAACCGCTCGTGCTCGACCCCGTCGCCTTCGATTGGGGACCGGACGGAAAACTCTGGGTCGCCGAAATGGCCGACTACCCGCTCGGCGTTCCGGAAGAAGAATCGGGCACGGATAACACGGACGTCACGGAGAAGATCAACAAGAATGATTCCAACCCCAAGCCCCCCGTGAGATCCGCGTCCTCCGTGTCCCAAAATTTTGATTTCAAAAAGGGGGGCGGCCGAGTTCGCATCCTCGAAGACACCGACGGCGACGGGAAGTACGACAAGTCCACCGTGTTTCTCGACAAGCTCAACTTCCCGAACGGCGTCATGCCGTGGCGCGACGGAGTGCTCATCTCCGCCGCTCCCGACGTGCTGTTCGCTCGCGACACGAACGGAGACAACAAGGCCGACGAAGTCAAAATCCTGCTGACCGGATTTGGCGAAGGAAATCAGCAGCACCGAGTCAACGGTTTTAGCTGGGGCCTCGACAACATGGTCCACTGCGCCAACGGCGACAGCGGCGGGTCAATCAAGGTCGTCGCTACCGTAGGGTCGGCTCCTGCCGACCAACCACGATCGACAAATTCTGAGCGGTCAGCAGGAGCCGACCCTACGCATGTCGGCAAGACGATCGACATTCGCGGCCGCGACTTTCGCTGGAATCCGGACACGGGTGAGATCGACCCGACGTCCGGACAAACGCAATTCGGGCGAAATCGAGACGACTTCGGCAACTGGTTCGGCAACAACAACGCGAACCCGATGTATCACTTCGTGCTCGACGATTATTACACCCGCCGCAACCCGCACGTCGCGCCGCCCGATCCCAAGAAACACGTCTCGATCACGCCGGGACCGTCGCCGGTTTTTCCGATCAGCCGCACGCTCGCGCGGTTCAACGACTTCGCGATGGCCAACCGGTTCACATCGGCGAACAGCGCGATGGTGTATCGGGACACGATACTGTTTGAGTCCAGAGACGAGAGTCCAGAGTTCAGAGCAACGCCAAAGCAAGCGCCGTCCCCGTCTTCGCTCTCGACTCACCAGCACGTCTTTATTTCCGAACCAGTCCACAACCTGGTGCATCACGAGATCATGACGGCCGACGGCGTGACCTTCACCAGCCGGCGGCCCGACGACGAGCAGCAATCGGAATTCCTCGCGTCAAAAGACAACTGGTTCCGCCCGACGCAGATCAAGACCGGCCCGGACGGAGCGCTCTACATCGCCGACATGTACCGCCAAGTCATCGAGCACCCGCAGTACATTCCGCCCGCCATGCAAGAAAAGCTCGACCTGCGAGCGGGCCACGACAAAGGGCGGATTTATCGAGTCGTGCGGGTTTCTGAACCTCGACCCGCTGAGGATGCGAAAGCCAACGTGTGGCCGCTGAGCAGAGCGAAGCAAGAGCCTTTGAGCCGGTTTGACGAACTTTACGAGGCACTGCGGAGTCCAAACGGGACTGTCCGTGATTTGGCCCATCGACTGATCTACTGGAAGCGTGTCGACGCCGAAAAAAATGTCTTTGGTTTATCACTTCGCGAAAAAGATCCGATTGCCAGGCTGCATGTTCTGTCGATTCTCGATGGCCTGCGTCGCGTTGATGCCTCCGAGCTTTCGCTGGCGCTGGGCGACTCGCATTCCGCAGTGCGTCGCAGAGGGTTGCAAGCGACCGAGAACTTCGACGGCAATCTGCCCGATCCGCTCATCAACCAGTTTTCGGCATTGAGCCGCGACCCTGATCCGTTCGTGCGGATGCAGTTCGCGTACACGTTAGGACATCCGAAATTCGCATCGCTGGGCAATGAACTCGGCAAGCTGCTGTATCGCGAGCGGGATGACAAATACCTCGTCGCAGCGGCGATGAGTTCGATTCATGCGAAGAACGTGGCCAGCGTCGTGGCGAACGTGTTTGAGTCCGCTGGCAAAGAGCCGTTGCCGCCGCAGCTAGCCAGTATGTTGCTCAACTTAGCGGCGACGCTTGGCGAGGATCAGGCGTTGCTCAGCTTGATCGAGTACGTCTTGAGCGGCGCGGCAACCACGGAAGCTCAGCCGGTGATGCTGGCGACGGTGCTGGAAACGCTGGATCGGCGCGGGACCTCGCTCAGCAAGCTCAGGGGAATTGGCAAGCAGCGACTTGCACAGGCGGAACAGCAACTGACCGAGAGGATCGAGGCGGCACGGAAACAGATTTCTGATTTCCAATTTCAGATTTCTAATGATCCCGCACAAATCGAAAATCACAAATCCCAAATCGAAAACGCCCTGCCTCTTCTTGGTCGCGTTCCCGATCAGCGTGGCAACGATGCTCAGCTCGTCGGCGGTTTACTGGTTCCGCAAAGTCCGGTTCCGGCGCAGTCGGCGGCGGTCGCGACGCTCGCTCGGATCAATCATGCGGAATCGGCCACGGCCATGCTGAGCGGTTGGAGGACTTTTACGCCGACGCTGCGAGCGCAGGTGCTCGACGCGCTGCTCAGTCGAGCAGCGTGGACCGACAAGCTGCTCGACTCGCTCGAAGCCAAGTCGATCGCGCCGAGCGATATCGACGCGGTTCGGCGACAGCGATTGATCGCGCACTCCAATGAAGTGATCCGCACGCGAGCGGTGAACTTGTTGAAAGTCTCGGAGAATGCGGATCGGCAGAAGATCGTGGCCGAGTTCGCGGCGAAATTGAAAGAGGGCAACATCGCCGTTGATCCGACTCGCGGAGCGGACGTCTTCAAGAAGCGCTGCGCGACGTGTCACAAGTTGAAGGAGATCGGCACATCGGTTGGCTCGGACTTGATGTCGCTGACGGACAAATCGACTGCCGCGCTGCTGACGGCGATTCTCGATCCGAACAAGGCGGTCGAATCGAAATTTCTGGCGTACACGGCGGTCAACAAGCAGGGGCAAACTTTCTCTGGCCTGATCGCGGCCGAGACGGGCAACAGCATCACGCTGATGGCCGCCGACGGCAAACAGCAGATGCTGCTGCGAGCAGACCTCGATGAGTTCATCAGCTCTGCGAAATCGTTCATGCCTGAAGGACTGGAGAAGGACATTTCGCCGAGCCAACTGGCGGATGTGATCGCATTCGTGCAATCCAGCGGCCCGACGCCGAAGAAGTTCGACGGCAATCACCCCGAACCCGTCACCGCAGAGGCGAGCGGTACGCTGCGATTGCTCGCCACCAACGCTGAAATCTACGGCAAGACGTTGGTGTTCGAGCCGTTTTTCAAGAACCTCGGCTACTGGCAAAGCGTCGATGACCGAGCCGTCTGGACGATCAACGTCACCAAGCCAGGGAAGCACTCGATCCGGTTGAACTACGCCTGCGACAACTCAACGGCCGGCAACGAGGTCGTGTTCGCAGTGGGTAACCAGTCCGTCAAGGCAAAAGTCGTCGGCACTGGGGCGTGGGAGAATTATCAAACCGCGATCCTCGGTGAACTCAAACTATCAGCGGGCCAACATCGGCTGACGGTGCGCGCGACCGAGTCGTTGAAAGATCACCTGATGGATTTGAAAGAGCTGCGATTGGTGCCGGAGTGACGGGAGAAATAGGATTTCCGCTGTCAGCGTTCGGCTCACGGCCATCGGCTGGGGTTGTTTGGCCGATCCCCGTGAGCCGAAAGCCATTGGCCGATTTCAGTTTTCCGAACGCTCGCTAGACTGTGGTTGACCTGACCACGAACTCAAACGAAAGACGTTGGAATGCGGACGGATTGGAATTCATTGGCGGACCGTGTGCTGGCTGGCGGCGAGATCACTCGTGCGGAAGCCCTCTCGATTTTGACCGCACCGGACGACGACGTCCCCGCGCTGATCGCCGCCGCATTTCGCTTGCGGCTGAAGCACTTTGGGCACAAGGTTCACTTCTACTATTTGAAGAACGCCAAGAGCGGCCTCTGCCCAGAGGACTGCGGATATTGCTCGCAGAACATCGACTCCGAAGCGGACATCGCGCGCTACCCGATGCTCAACGAGCGGAAGCTGATGGAAGGGGCGGCGGCGGCGGCTTCATTGCAAGCGAGAACGTACTGCATCGTGGCCAGCGGACGAGGGCCGTCGAATCGCGAAGTCGATCACGTTGCGAACGTCGTCAAGAAAATCAAAGACGAGCACGGGCTTCACATCTGCTGCTGCCTCGGATTACTCACGCCGGAACAGGCCACGACGCTCAAAGAGGCGGGCGTCGATCGGATCAATCACAATCTCAACACGAGCCGCCGGTACTACGAACAGATTTGCTCGACGCATTCGTTCGATGACCGGCTGGCCACGCTGCGTACCGTGCGCGAGGCGGGCATGGAACTCTGCTGCGGCCTGATCGCCGGCATGGGTGAAGAGCACGCCGACCTGATCGACGTGGCGATGGAACTGCGCGGCATGAAGGTCGAGTCGATTCCGATCAACTTCCTGAACTCGATCGACGGGACGCAGCTTGAGCGAGTTCGCGAACTCAACCCGCGCTACTGCCTGAAGGTGCTCTGCATGTTGCGGTTCGTGATCCCGACCGTCGAACTCCGCATCGCCGGCGGCCGCGAGATCAATCTCCGCTCGTTGCAATCGATGGGCTTGTACGTCGCCAACTCGCTGTTCGTCAGTGACTACCTGACGACGAAAGGCCAGCCGCCAGAACTCGATTTCCAGATGGTCGAAGACCTCGGCTTCGAGATCATCACCGGCGATCACGAATCGCATCAGTTATGGAAGGCGCGGCGGGAAACGGCAGTGGTTGGTGAACCATGTGGTGCGAGTTGCTCGACTTGATCGCGAAGTATTCTGGCGATGAACTTGCCGACGGAATCCGCAGTGACGTCAGACTCTCTAACGTCGCAGCCACCGAAGACGATACGACAAGCCATCGCCGCTGGCTTACGACGTAGCACGCCATTCGGCGCGATCACCGCGTTGGTCTTGATGGCACCAGTTTTTGTTTTTGGATTGATTCGCGAGTTGTCATTGCCACAGATGCGTGAAAACGTGCTGGCCGCAATCGAACTTTTGAAGTATTTCGGCGGGGGGATTGGTGGGTTGCTGGTGGCTGCGTGTTGGCGAGCCGTTGTTGGTTCCGCGAGCATGACCGTCGCCACATTGGTCTGATACCGACGAGAATCTCGGATCGACCCGCCGGAGTAGCTCCGCTTGCTTGACCTTCTCGAAACCTCACACACTCCGTGGCCTCACTGGCATCGCCAAGGCCGTTGCCGACATTTGATCGTTCTGATCTGTAGAACTGCCTCCGAAAGTCGCCGTGGCTCTTTAGCCCACGGATTGTGTGACGCGACGTTCGGAGTGCGGTGTGTCAGCACTGCACCCCCAAAATTTTGCGACGCTCGCAGAAATCGCGATCAGTCATCGTTTCGACCGACTCCTACTTCGACCTGTGGCTCGGTAAAGTCCTTCAATGACACAAAAACTTTTTTCGGAGTTAGGGCTTTCGCCGGACCTGTTGAAAGCCGTCGAACGGATGGGTTTCGAACAGGCGGCGCCAATTCAGGCCGAGACGATTCCCAAGCTGCTGGCTGGCAGCGATCTGATCGGACAATCACAAACCGGATCGGGAAAGACGGCCGCGTTCGGCGTTCCAGCGGTCGAGTTGGTGGATGCCAAGAGCCGCGCGGTACAAGCGCTGATCCTCTGCCCGACTCGCGAGTTGGCGTCGCAAGTCGCCGAAGAGATCGCCAAGCTGGCCTACTTCAAGAAGGGAGTGCGCGAGCTTCCCGTCTACGGCGGACAAAGTTATGAGCACCAGTTTCGCGGACTGAAGGCCGGGCCGCAGATCGTCATCGGCACGCCGGGACGAATCATCGATCACATCGGCCAAGGGACGCTCAAGCTGGACAAGGTGCGGATGGTGGTGCTCGACGAGGCCGACCGCATGCTGGACATGGGCTTCCGCGAGGACATCGAAAAGATCCTCGAATCGGTTCCCGCCGAGCGGCAAGTCGTGTTGTTCTCGGCCACACTTTCGCCGCCGATCAAGAAGATCATCGAGCGCTTCACGAACGATCCCGTTCACATCCGCATCGAATCCACGACGATGACGGTGCCGGCGATCGATCAGAGCTACGTCGAAGTCGATTTCCGTTCGCGAACCGAAGTACTCTGCCGACTGATCGACCTGCACGACGTGCAATACGGCTTGATCTTCGGTTTTACAAAGGTTCAAGTCGATGAACTCACCGAAACTCTGATCGCCCGCGGTTACAGCGCCGACAAACTGCACGGCGACATGACACAGGCGACGCGCGAGCGAGTGATGAAACGCTTCCGCGACCGCAAGGTGGAACTGCTCGTGGCGACTGATGTGGCCGCTCGCGGATTGGACGTCGATGATCTCGAAATCGTCTTCAACTACGAACTGCCGCACGATCCGGAAGACTATGTCCATCGCATCGGCCGCACCGGGCGAGCGGGCAAGAGCGGTAAAGCGATCAGCCTGGTGACTGGCCGCGAGTTCGGCCGCTTGCAGCAAGTCTTGCGATTCACAAAAGCAAAGATCGAACGCATCTCTGTGCCGCGTCTGGAAGACCTCGAAGAAAAGCACGCCAACCGGATGGTCGAGTCGCTGCGAACAACAATTCAAGAAGGCAAATTCAAACGGCAAGACAAACTGCTGGAAGAGTTGATCGAGTCTGGCCACGCACCGGGCGAGATCGTCTCGGCGTTGATTCATTTGCTCGCTGGAGAAAGCGGCCGGTCCCCCGAACGCATCCGTGAGGACGATCCGCGACCAGTGCGCGGCACCCCGCGTGACAGCGCTCGGCGCGGGTCTCGCGACCACGCCGATCCCCGTAAGGCGAAACGCATCGACGAGTCTGGCGTCTGGCTGAAATTCAACGTCGGACACAATTATGGTGCGACACCAGGGGACTTCGTCGGCTGCATCGCCAACGAAAGCGGACTGCCCCGCTCGGTCATCGGCCCGATTCAAATTCTGCCCACGATCAGCTTCGTTCAAGTCGCTGGCGAGTACACTGAGACAATTCTGAAAGCGGTGATCGGCACCCGCCTGCGAGGCCGTATCGTCAACGCAATGGTCGCGGTGCCGCCAAGGCTCGACTCTCGCTCGGATCGGCCACTTGGCCGAGAGCCGTTCAAACCCAAACGTGACCGAAAGCGGTGACCTGACAAATCACCGTCACGCAATTGACGAGAGTTGCTCCTGATCACCGCTGCGGACGCGTGTTGCGGGTCAATTCGCTCAGCGGTAGCATTGCCTGCGTGTTCGTCGCTCCGCCATCCGGCGGACTTTGTGTTCCGTCCGATGGCGGGACGACAAACCTGGGGAGCTTTTCATGCACGCATCACTTTCTCGTCGTGACTTTTTGAAATCCACATTGGCCGCATCCGCAACGGCGGCGTTGCCGATGCAACTCGCTCTGGCTGGTGAGGCGAAAAAAACGAAGCTGCGGATCGCCGTCAAGTACGGGATGATCAATCACGAGGGCTCGATTGAGGACAAGTTCAACCTTATCAAGAAGCTCGGCCTGCAAGGGGTCGAGGTGGACAGCCCTAGCGGGTTGAACAAAGCCGAGGCCAAAGCCGCCGCCGAGAAAACTGGGATCGTGATTCATGGTGTCATCGACAGCGTCCACTGGCGCGACACGCTGTCGAGTTCTAATGCCGACGTCCGAGCGAAAGGCCTGGCCGCTTTGAACGGGGCGATCGAAGACGCCGCGTTCTTCGGGTGCGACACCGTGCTGCTGGTCCCAGGCGTGGTGAAGGACGACGTCACGTTCGAGCAGTGCTACGAACGCTCGCAAGCCGAAATCAAAAAGGCTCTGCCCCTGGCCGAGAAGCACAAAGTCAAAATCTGCATCGAGACCGTCTGGAACAATTTCATCACCAAGCCGGAGCACCTGATCTCGTTCGTGGACGACCTGAAAAGCCCTTGGGCCGGCGCGTACTTCGATTGCAGCAACATGCTCAAGTACGGCGTCTCCTCCGCCGAGTGGATTCGGAAGCTCGGTAAGCGGCTGGTAAAGTTCGACTTCAAAGGCTACAGCCACAAAAACAGTTGGTGCAAAATCGGCGAGGGTGACGAAGACTGGCCGGAGGTTCTCAAAGCTCTCGGCGAAATCGGCTACGACGGCTGGGCCACCAGCGAAGTCGGCGGCGGCGGCGAGAAAGAACTGGCCGACATTACAGCCCGGATGAAAAAGGTATTGGGGCTGATTTGAGATCGCTCCTCGTAGTCTGATGGATCCCATTCGGGATAGACCGCATCGGTTTTGTGCCGACGAGTCCGCAGCTTTCTTTGTTGACACAACCGTATTTGGACCGTCCAATCTCAATCAACGCATCAGTCGCGGCCGATTCTAGGGATGCGTCCCCTTAATTTTCCTGCCAGACACACTCCAGATGGAGCCTGCCCATGCTGACGATTCTTGGACGTGAGCGCCACCACGATGGGACTCAAGGGACGAGTTTTTGTGACCGGATGTCTCGGCGATCGTTCCTGACGATTGGCGGCTTCGCAATGGGCGGCCTCGCTCTGCCGAGCGTCCTGCGAGCCGAAGCGGCGGCACGATCTGGTTCGAATCACAAGGCGATCATCAATATCTACATGCCCGGCGGGCCGTCGCACATTGATTTGTGGGATCCGAAGCCGGATGCTCCGGCCGAGATTCGTGGTGAGTTCCGGCCGATCGCGACCAACGTGCCGGGGATCGAAATCTGCGAGCTGTTTCCGCGCATGGCGCAGATGATGGACAAGTTCGTGCCGGTCAGGTCGATCTCGGACGCGGACGGATTGCACGACGGCTATCAGTGCATGACCGGCCATCGCAAATCGGATCGCAAGCCGCCCGGAGGTTGGCCGGCCGCTGGCTCGTGGATTTCCAAACTGCAAGGCCCGACCAACGGAGCCGTCCCACCGAACGTCGCGCTCATGTACACGGTCGGCAATCGCACCTGGGGCGAACCGGCCGACGGTGGGTTCCTCGGCGTCTCGCACACTCCGTTTAATTTGCTCGGCAGCAAAGCTCGCAGTTCGCCGGAGGGGATGGTGTTGCAAGGCATCTCGCTGGAGAGACTGCAAGACCGTAATCAGCTGATGAAAGCCTTTGACGGCTTCGTCCGCGCGGCCGACGGCAAAGGAGTGATGGAAAGCGTCGATGTCTACACGCAGCAGGCACTCGGCATCCTAACGACCTCGAAGCTGGCCGAAGCTCTCGACCTCTCGAAAGAAGATCCGAGCGTGTTGGCTCGGTACGGTAAGAGTGACGAGAAATTCCAGCGAGACGGCGCGCCGCGCATGATCGAGAACTTCTGCGTCGCTCGGCGTCTGGTCGAAGCCGGTGCTCGGTACGTCTCGCTGAACTACAGCCGCTGGGATTGGCACGGCGGCGACGGAATGAATTTCCCGATGTCGCGTGAAGAGTTCCCGCTGCTCGATCAAGGCTTGTCCGCACTCGTCACCGATCTGTACGAGCGCGGCTTGAACAACGACGTCTCGGTCGTCGTCTGGGGTGAGTTCGGCAGAACTCCGAAGATCAACAACAACAACTCGCGCGATCACTGGCCGCAGGTCTCGTGCGCCATGCTCGCCGGCGGCGGTATGAAGACCGGCCAGGTCATCGGCCGCACGAACCGCAAAGGGGAGCACGCCGTCGAACGCCCGGTCAAGTTCCAGGAAATCTTTGCCACGCTCTACAAATGCGCGGGCCTCGATGTCGGTCGGATCCGTATCTTTGACGGTGCCGGCGTCCCGCAAAACCTCGTCAATGACGGCATTCTGCCGATGCACGAACTGGTCTGATCGGGGAGTGCGGTGTGTCAGCACCGCATTGGAATCTTTTTTTGTGAAGTCGATTCGATCTCGACAAACAAATTGACCTGCAAAGCGATCCGGAGTGGTGCTGACACACCGCACGCCCAGGGTGCCATCATGCCTCACTCACGTCGCTCCGTTCTGCAAGCCGGACTGACTGGCGCGTTGGGGCTTTCGTTGCCCGCACTGCTGCAACATCGAGTATCCGCGGGATCGACGGCTCGTAAGACGGCGGTGATTTACGTCGAGATGGCTGGTGGGCCGACTCAGCACGAAACTTATGACCCCAAGCCGCTTGCTCCGGCCGAGTATCGCGGGCCGCTGAATGCGATCGATACGGCGATTCCCGGCGTGCAGTTTTCCGAATTCATGACCGAGCAAGCGAAGATCGTCGACAAACTGGCGGTCATTCGGTCGATGCACCACACGAACGGCAGCCACGGGACCAGCAGCCATCTGACGCAGACTGGCTACTACCTGCGAGACAATCAGAATCGCGAAAACGAAATGCCCTGCTTCGGCTCGATCACCACGAAGCTGCGCGGAGCAAATGAATCGGGCGTTCCGGCCTTCGTGTCAATCCCGGCCAGCATGAGATTCGGCCGAGCGTCCTGGCTCGGCAAAGGCTTTAATCCGTTCGAGACCGTGAAGTCGGCGGACGACAAAGAGTTCTCGGTCGCGAACCTCACGTTACTCGGCGGGCTGACGAACGAACGACTCAGCGATCGCCGCGCGTTGCTGACCGGCTTCGGCGAGACTCGACAATTGATCGACCGCGAAGGAGTTGCTGACTCGATCGACCAGTTCACTCGCGAAGCGTTTGATCTTGTCACCGGGGACCGTGCGCGGACGGCGTTCGACATTTCGAAAGAGTCTGCCGAAACGCGAACTCGCTACGGCATGAATTCGCTCGGCCAGAACATGCTGCTGGCTCGGCGACTGGTTGAGCATGGCATCACGGTCGTCACCGTGCGAGCCAGCACGCTCGGCAGTTGGGACGATCACGGCAACATCGCCGACGCGATGAAGAAGAAAGGCCCTGGCTTCGATCAGGCGGTCGCCGCGCTCGTCACGGACCTGCATGATCGCGGTCTCGAGAAAGACGTGCTCGTCGTGTGTATGGGCGAATTCGGTCGTACTCCGCGAGTCAACAAGGGAGCCGGCCGCGATCACTGGGGCCAGGTGATGAGCAGTGTGCTCGCCGGCGGCGGCTTGAAAGTTGGACAAGTCATCGGTTCATCCGACTCGACAGGTTCCGTTCCGAAGGACCGACCGTATCGACCGGAGAACGTGCTGGCGATGGTCTATCGCCATCTCGGCATCGAATCGAATCACACGTTCAACGACAACTCCGGCCGCCCACGCTATGTGCTGGAAGAGCGAGGCTTGATCAAAGAGTTGGTTTGATCGCTTCCAAAACGGTATAACGGCTCTCGGCAATCGGCTGCCTGCTTTCGGCCGAGAGCCGACAGCCGAGAGCCGATTACCGTGATGCCATTATTATCATCCGTGACACCGCGATCGGACAACGATTTGCCGAAGTTCGTGTCGCAACTTCAGGCTGGCCTGCTCCGCTGCGACGCCACTCGAGCGAGTGTGTTGGTCGCGATTTCCGGTGGGGCGGACAGCGTTGCCTTGCTGCGTGGGCTGCTGCAACTTCGGGAACCCTTGAGTCTGACGCTCCGAGCCGCTCACTTGAACCACCAACTGCGTGGACCTGATGCTGATGCCGATGCTGCTTGGGTGTCGGCGTTGTGTCAGCGACATGAGATTCCGTGCGACGTCGGAGTTGCTTCGATTCGTGACCTTGCCGAGCAAACTCGGCGCGGACTCGAAGAGACCGCTCGTGACGCGCGGTATGAGTTTCTGCGAGCGACCGCGACTCAGCATGGATGCGATGTTGTCGCCGTCGCTCACACGGCGGACGATCAGGCCGAAACCGTGCTGCATCACATTCTGCGCGGCACCGGCCTCACCGGTCTGCGCGGTATGGAATGGTCACGGAGCCTTGGCGATTCGACGCGGCTCATTCGGCCGATGCTGTCGATCTGGCGGACGGAGGTCGAGCGGTTTCTGGCGGATCTCGGCCAGGATTTCCGGCAGGACGCGACGAATCAAGACGTCTCGCTGACTCGCAATCGGCTGCGACACGACCTGCTGCCTCGGCTGGAACAGGACTTCAATCCGCGTGTGCGAGAACATCTTTGCCAACTGGCGGAGCAAGCAGCGGATTGCGAAGAGGCGACTCGCATCGCTGCCGACACGTTGCTGGATGCCGCTTTGCTCGATCACTCGGAGTTGGTCATGCGTTTGCGACGCGATGTGCTGACTCAGATTGCACGGCCACTGGCTCGCGAATTCTTTGTTCGCTTGTGGCAGCGAGTGGAATGGAGTCGCCAAGCAATGACCTTCACACACTGGGATCGCTTGGTGGACTTTGCCCAAAGCGATCAACCCGCCGCGATTGACTTGCCCGGACCAATCTCCGTTCGCCGCCGAGCGAACATGCTGGTGCTGCAGCGCGGACTGTAGCCCGACCCCTCGTGGGTCGGTCGATCCGTGTCATTCTGAGAATCACCCAGATCACGAAAGCCCGGGCTCCAGGCTTGGGGTTTACCAGCGAATTTGCTCGAACAGCCGCTGGCATTTCTCGGCTCGCGCAGGATTGAGCTGTCCGACGAACGCGATCCGCCCGCGCAGGTGCGCGGCGAAGTCGCCGTGGCCATCTCGGTTTTGCAAGGCTGGGCCGAGCTTCACGCAATTGTGCAGAATCGCTTTCAGCCGGTCGAACTCGTCGCGCCGGATGTTCGGCTTCGTGTTGACGACGACTCCGGTGACGAGTTGCCGATGTCCCTGTCGCACGACCTTTCGCTTTCGGTGATTCAAGCGAAAGCGTTCGGAGCGGACGATCTGCTCGGTCAGCGGGATAACGCAGCGGAGCGCGTAGCGGAAGTCGTCGTCGCCCGACAACGTGAGGTCGTCGGCGTAGCGCGTGTAGTTGCCGCCGAATTTTTTCAGCAGTCCGGAAAGCCGCACGTCCAGACCGAACGCCGACAAGTTCGCGAGTGCCGGCGAAGTCGGCGCTCCCTGTGGCAAGTGCCGTCGAACATAAAGCGACTTCGTGGCCTCGTCTCCATTTGGCACCGCCAGCGACCACGGCGCGGCGGAGGTCGTCAGCCGAGCCAGCCAAATTGCGGCCTCGCGGCAGTAGCCCATCGAGCGGAAGATCGCGACGACTCGGCTGTAGGTCACGTTCGCGTAGAAGTTCTGCAAGTCGAGCTTGATGACCACCGCCTGCCCAACATGCGGCCGCGCGTTCGAGACGATTGACCTCCCACGCACGAATCCGTGCGCTGCCTGATGCGTTGGGATCTTTTCGAGAATCTCCGTCAGAATCTTCCGCTGTGCGCACTTGAGCGTTTGCTTTGGAGCCTCAATCAATCGCCACTGCGTCGAGACTGGGCGGGTGTTCGGCATGCCGGACTCCACACTCGCTAACCTTTTCTCGACCCACCGGTAAACGTAGTGCGACCGCTGCTCATCGGCAGGTCGCCGATCCGAAGTGCTGCGATGGACGAGCCAGGCCAGTTCGCCGACGCGAACTCCGAGCCATTGGGCTAAGTGTTGCGGCGTGTGAAAGACCGGCAGGTGATACGACGCCAACAACGAATCGTCGCCGTCCTGGCTCAAGTCGAGAAACTGTCGGTGATCTGACGCATACGCGCTAAATTGGTATGGCGGAGCTAGTGACTTGATCGGCTTCGGTCTTTGCATCAGCAGAGCGTTACCGCTCAAACGCCGCCGCTTCGTCAGCTTCACCGGCCGACGCTTTAATCGCCTGGACTGCGTGCCAGTGGGCTGCTGGGAACCTGTACGAGACGTCCCGCCTCTGTCGCCGAGCAACCAACGGAGAAAATCGAGGAGCAGCTTCATCTGTGCTCATGCCAATCGCGTCGTGCGAAATGAAAAGTGGTCGGCGGGTTGCTCAACGGGTCCAGTAGCGTAGCCGGTGGCAAGAACATGACTTCTCGGTGCCGGCTACGGCAACGAAATCAACGCAAGCGAACTACCGCGGGGTATCCCCGGGGCGTTGTTGAGCCGCGGTCAAAGCAGCTCAGCAACAAGGCTTGGGCAACCCACCGACCACGGTCAGAAGTTTAGAAGGAAGAGCGGGGAGTTGTTAGTGGCGAGTTGCTATTTTTGCGTGCTCGCCACTCGTCACTCCTGCAAAATCACTCGCCACTCTTCTTGAAGTCTCCCGCTTCGACGATGACCAGCTTTTTCGGGTCGAGGTATTTGCGGCAGGCTTTGACGACGTCGGCGGGGGTGACTTTCATCACGCGGGTTTCGAGGTCGGCTTGATACTTCAACGAGCGGTCTGCTTCGAGCGACTCCTCGATGATCGCGGCGAGTTGCGCGTCTTCGGTGCGGCCGACTCGCTCCCCTTGCAGGAAGCCTTGTTTGGCGGCGTCGAGTTCCTCCGCGGTTACGCCCTCTTTCAGCATCAGGTCGAGTTCTTCGCGAATGGCCTGTTCGACCTTCGGCATGTTGGCCGGGTTGCAGATGGCGTAGACGTAGAACAGTGTCCGATCGTCGACCGCCGGGACTTGCAGGCCGCTGCCGACCCCATAGCTGAGACCATCTTTCTCACGCACGCGATTGCCAAGTCGCGACGACAGCGACCCGTGGCCAAGGATGAAGTTGCCGAGATTCAGCGCGGCAAAGTCGGGATGATCGTCTTTCAGCGGGAAGACGAGTCCCGCGAAGTACGTTGCGCTTGCCTTATCGGGAGTCGCGAGCGATTGGACGTCCCCTTTCACCTTGATGTCCGACTTCCGCACGATGCGTTCGTACGAGATCTTCGGCTGCCAGCCATCAAAAAGCATTGCGAGTTGCTGCTTCGTCGAGTCTGCGTCGAAGTCGCCGATGACCGTCAGCTCGCCGTTCTTTGCGCCGAGCATCGTCTCGTACAGCTCGCGAATCATCTCGAGTGAGGTGCCTTGCAGCATCTCAACCTCTTCGGGAGCCGACGGGATGTATCGTGGGTCGCTGCCCGCATACGGGTTGAGCTGCTTCGAGACGGCCGTTTGAGCCAGCGCGGTCGGATCCGTCTTTTGCTTTTCGAGCGACGCAAGCTGCGCGTTCTTCAACGTCTCCAGTTCCTTTTCAGCGAGAGCCGGTTCGCGGAGGACTTGTCGCAGGAGGTCGAGTGCGGCTGGCAGGTTCTTCTTTCTCGTCTTAAGCGTGAAGGTTGCGACGCCTGGCTGACGCAGTGAAGCAGACGCGCTGAATTCGGTGAATTCCTTATCGAGTGCGTCGGTCAGTTCTTGTCGCGACAACTTCTTTGTGCCGCGAGCCATGAGCTTCGGCAGCAGTTCGGCGGCTTTGGCCTTGTTGGTGAGCGATTCTTCGCTGCCGAATCGGAGCGTCAGGCGGAGAGTGACCGCTTCACCGCGTGTTTTCTTCGGGAGGAAGGCGGCTTTCAAGCCGGTCGGAAGGGTGACTCGTTTGGTGCGGGATTCGATCTTCAACGGATCGACGTCGAAGGCTTCGCCGGCGGCGACGTCTTCTCGCCCTTTGTAGTCGCCGATCATTTCCGCCAACGCGGGGGTCGGCGGGACGCTAATTCGTTCGGGAGTCTTCACCGGCAGGTACATGCCGACCGTGCGATTGTTCTGCCGCAGGTATGCGGACGCGACTTTCTGTACGTCAGCCTTCGTGACTTGCTCCAGGCGGTCGCGGTAGACGAAGTACATCCGCCAGTCTCCCTGCGAGGCCCATTCGGACAACTGAATCGCCAAGCCCGTGCTGTCAGCGGCTTGCAGTTCGCGCTGCTTGAGCAGGCTTTGTTTCGCCCTCGCGACGTCGTCATCTGCGACTCCGTCGATTGCGACTTTGTCGATCGCATCCAGCATCGCTTCCAGCACGACTTGAGGATCGTTCCCCTTAGCGACCTCGGACATCAACAGCAGCACTCCGGGATCGTGTAGCGCGAACGCGCCGCCGGTCACGTTCGCGGCTTTCTTGGTTTCGACCAGAGCCTTGTAGAGCTTGCCGGAGGGTGCCTGCGTGAGGACTGACTCCAAAACATCGATGGCCGCGAATTCCGGGTGCGGTCCCGACGGAATGTGATACACGCCGCCAACGACAGCGACGTCACCGACTCGCCGCAGAGTGACGATCCGCTCGCCATCTTGAGCCGGCTCTTCGGTGTAGGTGTTTTCGAGTTGCCGTTCCGGTTTCGGCATCGGGCCAAAGTATTTGCTGGTGAGCTTGAGCGCCGTCTCCAATTCAAACTTCCCGGCAACGACGAGCATCGCATTATCGGGCTGATAAAACTTGTGGTAAAAACGCTTCAAGTTGGCGACAGGAACACGCTCAATGTCGGCTCGGTTGCCGATGGTCGATTTTCCGTAGTTGTGCCACTCGAACGCGGCGGACAGCATGCGCTGCATCAGCACGGATTGAGCACGGTTCTCGCCGCTTTCGAATTCGTTGCGAACCACGGTCATCTCGGAGGCGAGGTCTTCCGCTTTGATGAAACTGTTGACCATCCGGTCGGCTTCGAGCTTGATCGCAAATTCGAGATTGTCGTCGCTGGCCGGCAGGGTCTCGAAGTAATTCGTGCGGTCGAGCCAGGTCGTGCCGTTGTACTCGGCCCCGCGATCCTTCAGAGCTTTGGGGATGTCGGCGAACGTCGGCGTCCCTTTGAAGACCATGTGCTCCAGCAGGTGAGCCATCCCCGCTTCGCCGTAGCCCTCGTGCCGTGAGCCAACGAAGATCGTCAAGTTCACTGTGACAGTTGGCTTTGACGCATCGGGAAATAGCAGCACTTTGAGACCATTGTCGAGGCGATACTCGGTGATCCCCTCGATCGAGGTGACCTGTTTCAGTTCAGCCGCACTGCCGGAAAGCGTCGCCGCGACCGCGAGCAGCCCCGAAAGCAGCACGACCTGAATTTGCAATCTGCAATTGGCAATTCTGAATTTCCAATCCTTAATCGTCATGATTCGCGTCCTCCCCTGAAGTGCTTCTCTGAGTCGGCGGAACAAAGTCTCGCGTGGATAAGGCGAACTCTAGCAATGCGACAATCGGACGAGAACGTTCGCTACAACCCGACAGACCGCAGAATATTAATCAACTTCTGCTGACGATCGCCCAATCGAGCACTGACGTCGAGCCAGCCGACTCGCGACTTCAATGGCAAAGCCCAGGGAGGCAACGGCCCGGAATCGAGCCGGACGAGCAAGCCGTGATCGTCTTCGCGGACCTCGTCCGGCTGCCGGATCGCTCGTAGTTCGGATTCCGGAAGCATCGCTTGCATCGCTCGCAAGGCCGGGTCGACCGACCCTGCGAGGTCCAAAACATCCACGCGAAACGGCCGGGCCAATAACCGAGCCCGCAGTTCGGCAATGGTCTGTTGCTTCTCGGGATGCACGAAGTCCGGAACAAGCTCAAACAGCGGGTCGAGTACGAACCGCCGATACCAGCAGCCCGAATGGGGCACATGCAACACGGGCGGATCATCGATCACATTGTCGCCAAAAAAGAGCAGATCCAGGTCGAGTGTGCGTGGCCCCCATTCGATGCTGCGCTCGCGACCCAATTCATCCTCGACGGCCAAAAGGGAGCTCAACAACTCGCGCGCGGAGAGCGTTGTCTCCAATTGGGCGGCCGCATTGGTGAACTCCGTGCCGGCGGCCGCTCCCACTGGAGCAGTTTGGTAGAGCGAACTCCAGCGCTCAACACGCACACCAGGCGACTGCGACAGTAACTGCAAGGCTTGAACAATTGTCTGCGGCACATTTCCCAGATTCCCGCCAAGTCCAATCAAACAGGTTGTCATCAACGATCCCATCGTTTGGTAAATCAGTTCGTCGGAGACCCTAGAACTGTGAATGCTGTGGCTGGCAAACTGTCAGCACGAACGCCAGAATGCCCCCCTTGAAAACATGAGTTTGTCCCACAAGTTTCGTTGGTTCTCGAGAGAGATTCTCCAAGTATGGCCAAAGAAGAGGCGATCGAAGTTGAAGGGGTTGTGGTGGAGGCTTTGGCCAACACCCAATTTCGCGTCAAGCTGGAGAATGGTCATCTTGTGATGGCTCACGTTGCCGGCAAAATGCGGAAGCACTTTATCCGTATCGTGCCAGGGGACAAAGTGAAGGTTGAAGTCTCGCCGTATGACCTGAATCGCGGCCGAATCATCTTCCGCGAACGCTAGGCCGCCAGCTTGATGACGATCCATGCCGAACGAATCGACCACTGAAGTGTTGTTGTTCACGGATGGAGCGTGCAGCGGCAATCCTGGGCCTGGAGGCTGGGCCTGCATTTTGCGGCATCCGTCCAGCAAGTCTGAGAAAGAACTTTCCGGCGGTGCCGCCAATACCACCAACAACCAAATGGAGTTGATGGGAGTCATCTCTGGTTTGGAGTCGCTGACCCGTCCGACAGTGGTCGAAGTCATCACCGACAGCAAGTACGTCGCCGATGGCTGCACAAGCTGGATGCCGAATTGGAAGAAGAACGGCTGGCGACGTCGCGAAGGGAGCCGCTGGGCAGAAGTCAAGAACCTCGAACTCTGGCAACGACTGGACCTGTTGCTTGCGAAACATCGAGTTCGCTTCAAAGTCGTCAAAGGCCACAGCGGGCACATAGAAAACGAACGCTGCGATGAACTCGCAGTCGAAGCTGCCAGACAATTTGGTGCCACGTAATCGGGCCACTTCGTGACTCGAATTGCGTTACCGAATTGCCGAGTTGTTCCGACTATTTTTTCGCAGCGCCCCCGGCCGAATACCGTGCTCGCTCTTGAAGGATCGTCTTCATTCGCTGCTTGGAAAAAATGCGAACGACCTTGCCTTTGTAGGTCAGACGACCTTGGTCGTCGTGGTCGAGGTGCTCTTTGACTTCTGGCTTCGCTTCGCCGGCGTAAAGGGCGGCGAACGTTTCTGGATCAACGCCACGGCCATCTTCGAGATCTCGTACCGCATTGATTCCCCCCGCCATCACCGAGAAGACATTCAACGATGTGGTTGCCGGGACGTAGAAATTCTCTTGCTCAAGTGTCTCAGCTGCACTTTTGATTGCAGCAAATGCCTCTTTCAGCTTTGCGAGCGACTCTGCGGAAGGACCGCCTTCAGCGGGTGCCTGGGCGCTCAAAGACTTCGGACCGAACGCTCCGGTTGTCCCCAAGACGTATCCAAGGCTCACCAGACCCAACACCGCAACAAATTTCCAAATCGAACGCATGAGAAGTCTCCTTCCGCGCAATGAATCTTGTCGCCTCGCAAAATGGTCGCGCCAAACAACGGCGGAATCGTGTGCCAATCGAGCCGGGTTTTCAACCTGCCCACGAATTTCTGATCGACAGATGGAATCTCTCCCCCACCAGATCACGCCACTTTGCGTGAATCGACATCGGTTTTTTGCGCTAAACGCTGATTGTCAGCCGACAACGACAGCGTGTGGCCGACGTCCCGGCGAAGCTGCTTTTTGCGATGCGTTCGACTGAGAAACACACTGAGGTACATCAGCGCGGCCGAGGAAATCAATGCTGCAAAGCATCCCATCAACGCAATCTGGTCATCCGTGGCATTCTGGAAGAAGTCCATGAGCAATCCGCCTTGTTTTGATTTTGAGAACCGTGGCGAGCGAACTTAATCATCGCATTACGGATTGATTTCGGACGTCGTTCGTCGCGCCCTTCAAAATCGCTCGACAAACCGGCTGATGTTGCCGAATCCAGTGCCACCACTGGCAATCAACGAAACTCTCCCTCCTCTGACGACTGTGCCGGTCAGGCACAAACGCTCAATGCCCGATCTCCAACGTGTCGGCGATCTCTGTTCGCGCAGTTGGCAGCACCGTCGGCCCTCGGCATGGACCCATCATCCCCGCCCCAATTTAGCCGCACGGCACATTCGATTCTTTCGAAGCAGATCGCCTGCGGAAGCCGAGAATGAAAAAAGCCCGACCGGGTTTTCGGTCGGGCTCAATATGATCGCAGCCAAAACGCGCTTGATCTATTTCTTTTCCAGTGCTGCCTGTGCTGCGGCCAAACGCGCGATCGGCACTCGGAACGGTGAACAACTGACGTAGTCGAGTCCGGCCTTGTGACAGAACTTGACGCTGTCAGGATCGCCGCCGTGTTCGCCGCAGATGCCCACCTTGAGGTGTTGGTTGTGCTTGGCTTGGCGTGCGGCTCGGCCTTTGGTGACGCCGATCTCGATCAACTGGCCGACGCCGTTGACGTCGAGGGATTGGAACGGGTCAACCGGGAGCAACTTCTCTTTGAGGTACGTCGGCATGAAGCCCTTGATGTCGTCGCGGCTGAAGCCGAACGTCATCTGGGTCAGGTCGTTCGTGCCGAACGAGAAGAACTCGGCTTCTTCGGCGATCTTGTCGGCGGTCAACGCGGCACGCGGGAGTTCGATCATCGTGCCGATGAGATACTCGACTTTGACTCCGGCTTTCTTCATGCAGTCTTCGGCGACTGCAATCGCGCGCTTCTTGAGAAGCGTCAACTCTTCGACGACGCCGACGAGCGGGATCATGATTTCCGGCAGAACCTTCTTGCCCTTCTTCTGGACTTCGATGGCGGCTTCGATGATCGCGCGGACCTGCATATCGCCAATTTCAGGAAAGACGATCGGCAGGCGACAGCCTCGGAAGCCCATCATGGGGTTCATTTCGTGGAGTTCATCGACTCGCTCGAAAATCTTCTCGACGGTGATGCCGATCTGCTTGGCGACCGCTTCCGCGCCGGCGAGGTTGTCCTTTTGCGGCAGGAATTCGTGGAGCGGCGGATCGAGCAACCGGATTGTAACCGGCAATCCGTCCATCGCTTCGAAGATGCCGACGAAATCTGCTTTCTGGAATGGCTCGACTTTGGCGAGCGCTTTTTGACGGCCTTCGACCGTGGTGGCGAGGATCATCTCACGCACGGCGGCGATGCGGTCGTCGCCGAAGAACATGTGCTCGGTGCGGCACAGGCCGATCCCTTCAGCTCCGAATTCACGAGCCTTCAGTGAGTCGGTTGGGCTGTCGGCGTTTGTCCGAATCTTGAGCTTGCGGTACTTGTCGGCGAGGGTCATCAGCGTGGCGAAATCGCCGGTCATGGTCGGCGGAATCGTCTCGACCTTGCCGATCATCACGTCGCCGGTCGTGCCGTTGATCGTCACGAAGTCACCGGCCTTGAGTGTCTGGCCGGCGATGTTCACGGTCTGCGATTTCTCGTCGATCTTGACCGCTTCGCAACCGACGACGCACGGCTTGCCCCAGCCGCGAGCGACCACGGCCGCGTGGCTCGCCTTGCCGCCGGTGCTGGTGAGAATGCCCTTCGCGTGGTGCATTCCCGCGACGTCTTCCGGGCTGGTTTCTTTGCGGACAAGCATGATCGGGTCGCCGGGGAATTTTTCAGCGTGAGCAACGGCTGCCTCGGCGGACAGAACGATCTTACCGCTGGCCGCTCCCGGACTGGCGGCGATCCCTTGTGCGACCGGCTTGACCTTCGACTTCGGGTCGAGCTGCGGCTGCAACAGGTGATTCAGCGATTCGGGATTCACTCGCCTGAGCGCCGTCTGTTCGTCGATCAGACCTTCCTTCACCATCTCGACCGCGATGCGAACGGCGGCGGTTCCCGTTCGCTTGCCGCTGCGGGTTTGCAGCATGTAAAGCGTCCCTTCCTGGACGGTGAACTCGATGTCCTGCATTTCGCAGAAGTGCTTTTCGAGATTTGCTCGAATCTCGCAGAGCTGTGCGTAAACCTTCGGGTTATGTTTGGCGAGTTCCGCGATGTGCTCCGGCGTGCGGATACCGGCGACGACGTCTTCACCCTGAGCGTTGACGAGGTAATCACCGTAAAACAGGTTTTCGCCGGTGTTCGGATCTCGCGTGAACGCGACACCGGTCCCCGATGAGTTCCCCATGTTGCCAAACACCATCGCCTGCACATTCACCGCCGTGCCACGCAGGCCGGTGATTCGCTCGATGCGGCGGTATTCCTGAGCCTTGTTCCCCATCCACGAGTTGAACACCGCGTTGATGGCGAGCATCAACTGCTTCTTCGGCTCTTGCGGGAAGTCATCACCGACGTGCTTCTTGTAAACCGCCTTGTAACGCTTCACGAGCTCCTTCAAGTCATCGACGGTCAAGTCGGTGTCCAGCTTCACATTCTTCTCGGCTTTGAGTTTCGAGATTTCGTGCTCAAACTCTTCGTGCTCGACTCCCATCGCCGTCGAACCGAACATGTCGATGACACGGCGATAGCTGTCGTAAGCGAACCGCTCGTTGCCTGTCTTCTTGGCCAGTCCATCAACGCTCGCATCGGTCAGGCCCAGATTCAAAATCGTATTCATCATGCCGGGCATCGAGAGCGCCGCGCCGGAACGCACGGAAACCAGCAGCGGGTCGCTCGGATCGCCGAACTTCTTCCCCGCGATGGCTTCGGTTTTGGCGAGAGCCGCGTCGATTTCCGGAATTGCCGCCTCTGGAATTCTCTTTGCGTGCTCGTAGTAGGCCGCACAGACTTCCGTGGTGATGGTGAATCCGGGAGGAACGGGAATCCCAATCAGGCACATCTCGGCGAGGTTGGCCCCCTTGCCGCCGAGTAGAGATTTCATCTTGCCGTCACCATCCGCACTTTTGCCGCCAAAAAAATAAACGTGCTTGTTCGACATCGACCTATTTTCCTTCAATTGCAAACTGCGCGGGCCGCTTGAAACACGGTCTGCCCGATTCACTCAAACACAGCAGGCGGCAGAAGTTGCCAACCCCGGAGCCAGCCCTAGCGCAGCGGACGGAGCAAATTAGCGACCTGACTTTCCCTTCTCAAGCAACCAAAGTCACTGCTTGACAGGCTGAACTTTCCGTGGAACAGTGTTAAACCTGTTGCCGCGAAAGCACTTCGCGACCGACCGGGACTACGGTCCTTCGAGGTCCACGATGGAAGCCAAACTCATCTCCACTGACGGCGAGCGGTCGATCCGCCTGAAAAAGGATGTGACGATCGTGGGCCGTAAGCGTGGCGTCTGTGACATCTTCATTGATCGCAGCAGCATCTCCAAGCTGCACTGCATGATCGTGAAGACGGACGGACTGCTGTTCATTCGAGATCTTGGCAGCACAAACGGGACCAAGGTCAACGGCCAGCGAGTCACTCGCGGAGCATTGCTGCCTGGCGATGAACTCGCCTTCGCGAATGCGAAATACAAAGTGCACCTCGGTCCGGATGATCCCGACATGGTCGAGCAGGATGCGGGGACCGAGGTCATGTCGGCCTTACCCAAGCGCGAGTCCAACGAATGCCGAATGGACGAGGACGACGATGATGACCTTCGGCCTGCCAAGGTGTCGTACAGTGACAGCGGTGACCTTGTCCGACTGGGTAAGGTGTCTCAGAGCGACGTCCGTCTGCTGACCGATTCGGAAGCCAAAGACGAAGGCCTGGATGACGACTTGTAGCCCTCAGGCTTCGCGACGGAGCGACTCTGCGACAGGGCGACTGTGATGCTCAGGGATTGGGAACGCCGGCTTGCCGAAACCATGCTGTCTGATCGGCATCGTCTGCGGCAACAAATCCGTCAGCTTTGCGCGGCAGAGAAGGCCAAGCGGCCGAATGACTCGTTGCTGCCGAAGTTGGAAGAGGCGTTCCGTCGCTCGATCGAGCGGCGAGACAGCCGTGCGGCCAGCGTGCCGAAGATTGAGTTCGACTCGGAATTGCCAATCCTCGCCAAGCGCAGTGAGATCGAAGCCTCGATCCGAGATAATCAAGTAGTGATCGTCTGCGGCGAGACCGGTTCTGGAAAATCGACACAGTTGCCAAAGCTGTGCCTGTCGCTGGGGCGCGGCGTTTGCGGCTTGATCGGTCACACGCAGCCGCGACGCGTCGCCGCGCGGACGATTGCCGCCCGTGTCGCCGAAGAATTGAAGACGACGCTCGGTGCGACGGTCGGGTTCAAAATCCGCTTCACCGAAGCGACCCAGCCGAACACGCTCATCAAGTTGATGACCGACGGTGTGCTGCTGGCCGAAACTCGCAGTGATTGGTTCCTCGATCAGTACGACACGATCATCGTCGATGAGGCTCATGAGCGAAGCCTCAACATCGACTTCTTGCTCGGCTATTTGAAACGGCTGCTGCCGAGGCGACCGGATCTGAAAGTGATCATCACGTCGGCGACGATCGACGCAGCGAGATTCGCCGAGCACTTTGGATCGTCGAGTCATCCAGCTCCGATTCTGGAAGTTTCTGGCCGGATGTATCCGGTCGAAACCCGCTGGCGACCGGGAGGAGGGTCGCGTATCGAGGAGCGAGAAGCGAGAAATGAGGTCCCCGCTGTCCCACCTGCCTCTTCATTATCCCTCACCCCTCGCCTCTCACCTCTGACTGACGACCCGCAACAGGCGATCCTCGCAGCGGTCGATGAACTCGTCACCGAGGGTTTGTGGGACATCCTGATCTTTCAACCGACCGAGTGGGACATCCACGAGACGGCGAAGTTGCTGCGAGCGCGGTTCAACATCACGACCGGACGAAAGGGACAAAAGGCTGATGTCGAGATTCTGCCGTTATACGCTCGGCTGACGCTGGCTGAACAACAGCGTGTCTTCGGGCCACGTTCCGGTCAGCGACGCATCGTCATCGCCACAAACGTTGCTGAGTCCTCACTGACGGTCCCCGGCATTCGAGCGGTCATCGACACTGGCACAGCACGCATCAGCCGATACTCGGCACGCAGCAAGATGCAGCGTCTGCCCATCGAACCGATCTCGCAGGCGTCGGCCGATCAGCGCAAAGGACGTTGCGGACGCATTGGGCCGGGAGTTTGCATCCGGCTATTTGACGAGGCGGACTACAAGACTCGCGAGCAGTTCACTCCGCCAGAGATTCTGCGCACAAACCTTGCATCGGTCATCCTGCAAACGCAGTCGCTCAATCTCGGCGCGATCGAGGACTTCCCGTTTCTCGAACCGCCGAAGCCGACGGCAATTCGCGACGGCTACAAGACCCTGTTTGAACTCGGAGCGGTCAACGAGCGAAACGAACTGACCAAACTCGGCCGCACGCTGGCGCGATTACCAGTTGATCCGCGAATCGCGCGGCTGATCGTTGCGGGACACGACGAGGGCTGCCTGAACGACATCCTGATTATTGCCGCCGCACTGGAGGCTCAAGATCCGCGCGAGCGGCCGCTCGACAAACAGCAGGCGGCCGACGAAAAGCACAAGCCGTTTCAGCACCCCAACTCAGACTTTCTGAGTCTTTTGAAACTGTGGGATTTCTTCCAGCACTTGAAGGAGACGCTCTCGAACAGCCAGGTTCGTAAAGCGTGCCTGCAAAACTTTCTGAACTTCAACCGGCTCCGCGAATGGGCTGACGTCCACCGGCAGTTGGTCGAGTTGGCGAAGGAGAACGGTCTGAAAGTGGGGAAGCGTCAGTGGCCCGTGGTCCGTGGTCCGTTGGAATCGCCAATGCCGACTAGATCCCACGGACAACGGGCCACGGACAACGGATCATCCACGGCGATTCATCGTGCCTTGCTGACGGGTTTTCTCGCGAGCATTGCGAATCGCGAGAGCGAATCGTCCGAGTACACCGCCGCGGGCGGCATGAAAGCGGTCGTCTGGCCGGGATCGGGGACGTGCGACTTAAAGCCGAAATGGATCGTCGCGGCGGAGCTGATCGAAACCAGCAAGCGGTACCTGAGGATGGTCGCACAGATCGACCCGGCCTGGATCGAATCGCTGGCCGAGCATCTCGTCACGCGAACTCACAGCGAGCCGCATTGGGATCGAGCCGCCGGCTCGGCGATGGCGTTCGAGCGGGTGTCGTTGTCTGGACTGACGATCGTGCCCCGTCGCAAAGTTCAGTTAGGTCGGATCGACGCCGTCACCGCACGGCGGCTGCTGATTCAACATGGCTTGGTCGAGCGGGATTTTGACTGCACCGCGCCGTTCTTCATCCACAACACGAAGTTGATCGAGGAACTCGAAGCACTGCGAGTGAAGTCTCGCCGCGCTGACTTCTTGAAAGGCGAAGAGGCACTGCTGGAGTTCTACGAGCAGCGGATTCCTGCGGAGGTCGTCGACGGATCAAGCCTTCTAAAGTGGTGCAAAGCACCATTCCCGTCTCCTCTCACAAGGGAACAGGGGACCCGCGAACGTTCGCTCTTCCTCTCGCGCGGAGACCTGCTGAATCCCGAGCGTGCCGCGGCCACGGATACGGACTTTCCGGCGACGTTGAAGCTCAAGCACATTCACGTCCCGCTCGAATACAAGCTCGAACCGGGCGAGGCGGATGACGGGATCACGATCACCGTGCCGCAGGAGGGACTCAATCAAATCGACTCGCAGCGACTCGGCTGGCTCGTGCCGGGATTACTCGAAGAGAAAGTTATCGCGCTGATCAAGTCGCTGCCAAAAGAACTACGGCGGCTGTTCGTTCCGGTGCCGGAGACGGCGAAGACGGTCCTCAAGCAAATCAAGTTCGGCGAAGGGCACGTCAACGCGGCAGTTGTGGCAGCGCTCTCAAAGCTGAGCGGCCAGCGCATCGATCCCAGCGAAATTCGAGAGGCCGACTTGCCTCCGCATCTGCGAATCAGCGTCAAAGTCTTGGGGGCGGACGGCCAGACGCTCGGAGTCAGTCGCGACCTCGATCAACTACGCGGACAACTCGGCGCGAAGGCATCAGCAAGTTTCTCGGCCATCGACCACTCGCAATGGAATCGCGACGGACTGATCGATTGGGACTTTGACGTGCTGCCGCCGAGCGTTGAGCTCGAACATGGGGGCTTGAAGCTGAAGGGCTATCCGTCGTTGGTCGATCGGGGCGACAGCGTTTCACTGCGACTCGCCGATTCGGCAGAGCGAGCAGCGTTCGACACATGGCTCGGATTGCGACGACTGTTTGTCATCGCCGCCGCAAAGGAGTTGAAGAAGCAGGTGCAGCACTTGCCGGAGCTTGGCAAGTGGACGCTGCTGACGGCGACCTTACCGGACAAAGGACGGCTGCCGCAACAACTCATCGAGTTGATCGCGGAGCGGGCGCTGTTCGTGGGGCAGGTTTCCAGCCTGCCCCAAGTTTCGCGGACGAAGTCGCAGTTTCAAGCGCATGTCCGCACGGGGAGGTCGCACATCCCGTCCGCCGTACAAGACGTCATCAAGTCGATCGGCCCGTTGTTCGCCGCATACACGGAGGCTCGTCGCGCGATTGAAGGTTGTCGTTTGCCGTTCGCTCAAACCGCTGTGGCGGATTGCCGAGAACAGCTTTCGCGACTGACCGAGGCTGGGTTTCTCACAACGACGTCATGGGATTGGCTGCAACAGTTTCCACGCTACTTCCAAGGCATCGCGCTGCGCATCAAGAAGCTCACTGCTGCTGGACAAGCTCGCGATCAACGCGCTGCGACCGATATCGAACCGCGTTCACGAAAACTGCTCGCGCGACTTGACGCCGCCAAGGAATCGGGCCGTCACGAACCGGAACTTGCGACCTGTCGTTGGATGCTGGAGGAACTGCGTGTGTCGCTGTTCGCACAAGAATTGCGAACTGCGATCCCGATCTCGCCGCAGCGCTGGGACAAGCAGTGGGAAGCCGTGACGAAGTGATCCGGAAACACCAAGGCCGCGTGGTCGAAACATTCGCTCAAGGACAAATGGCCGCGAGCCAATCAAGTCATCATTGCCCGACTCAACGGTGATCGGCGCCCGCACATTGCCGTCACCGCCGAATACGATTCGAGCGAGCTGCGCTGATGGCTTAACGACCGGCAATAATCTCGCGACTGCAGCTAAGGCCGTCACGACCGGACCAGCTTCCGGCCATTGAGGAGGACACGGCAAGTTGTTCCGGTTGACGATGTCCACCAACAGCCCTACGGTACGCATCAGCCGATACCAATTAGAGGCCAACGGATGGCCCTGTCCCGCCTAACTCGGTTCCCACTTGATTCGCCGGAGGCCCACCAAATGCCGGCAAAATTTTCCTGGTTGCTGCCTTCCCTCCGACCGGTTGTCGCGTTCGCCGTGACGGTTTTCGCGGTGTGCTCGCCGTCGGTCGCTCAGGCCCAAGAACCACTGCATCACCGGATCGATCAGTTAGTAAATTCCGCCCCGCTTGGCCCCGTGGCCCCAGTCTGCTCCGACGCGGAATTCGTGCGGCGAGTCAGCCTCGACCTCAACGGCATGACTCCGACTGGCTCAGAAGCGAAAGCGTTTCTGGATGACCCGGCTCCGGACAAGCGACAGAAACTCATCGACAAACTGTTGGCCAGTCCGCGATTCGCTCGGCACCTGACGAACAAGTTCGACGTGGAGTTAATGGAACGCCGGGCTGACGCCAACATCCCATCGCCTGAGTGGCAGAAGTACTTGTATGAGTCATTCCTCGCCAACAAACCGTACGACCAACTCGTCCGCGAGATCATCGCGGCCGACGGCGTCGAACCGGCAACTCGACCCGCCGCGAAGTTTTTCCTGGACCGCACTGCCGAGCCGAATCTGGTGACACGCGACATCGGCCGAATCTTTTTCGGCCGCGACCTGCAGTGTGCTCAGTGTCACGACAGCCCGCTGGTCAATGACTTCTTGCAGTCCGACTATTACGGCATTCAGGCGTTCGTGGTCCGTACGGTGATGTTCAACGACGCGACCGCAAAGAAACAATTCCTCGGTGAAAAAGCGGACGGCGATGTCGCCTTCACGTCGGTCTTCACGAAAGAGTCGGGCGTGAGTGCCCCGCGCGTGCCGGCCGGAACGTTCGTCGAAGACCCACTGCTGCCGATCGGCGAGGAATACAACGTCAAGCCGACTGACAAGACTCGCCCCGTCCCGAAGTACAGCCGCCGAGCCAAACTCGCCGAGGCGATCACAACCACGAACAACGTGCCGTTCAATCGGAACATCGCAAACCGCCTGTGGGCAATGATGCTCGGCCGAGGGATCGTGCATCCGTTGGACCTGCACCATTCGGACAACCCGCCGACGCACCCAGAGCTGCTCGACCTGCTGACCGCTGAAGTGGTCGCAGCCAAGTATGACCTGAAGACAATCCTGCGCGAGATCGCGCTGACGCAGACCTACCAGCGATCCGGCGAACTTCCGGCTGACTGGAACGCCGCCTCGCAACAAGCTGCCGCGCTGCTCGCCGCACTCGACCCGAAGCAGAACGAAATCTCCGCCGCGATCGATCAATCGAAGGAAGCGGCGAAGCCGGCTGAAACGGAATTTGACACAGTCAAGAAAACGGTCGCACCCGCCCGCGACGAACTGACCAAGATCACCGCAGCCGCCGTCGAAGCTCGCAAACAGTTCGATGCCGCGACGGACGCGGTCGAGAAGACCGACGCTCAGATCGTACCGAAAACGGAAGCGGTCAAACCTCTGGCCGAGATCGCTGCGAAAGCGAACGAGGCTCTCGCGAAGATTCCGAGCGACGCGGACCTCAAAAAGGCGACTGACTTCTTCACCGCTCGCACGACGGCCCTCAACAACGAAATCGCCGCGCTGACGAAGACTCGTGAAACGCAAGTCGCTGCGGTGAAGCCGAAACAAGACGCTTTCACAGTCGCCGCGACTGCGATCAATCCCGTGCGCGAAAAATGGACCGCCGAAAAAGCGAAGCTCGACGCCGCTCGCGAGAAAGCCGAGGCTGCGATGGTCGGGATTCGGGCGATCAACGCGAACCGCAACGTGATTGCTCGCCGCGTCACCGGCTTGAAAACGCTCGCGGGCTACAACGAACAAGTCGCGAAGGTGGCCGCGTCGCAAGCCGTTCTCGTCGCGAAACAAACCGAACTCGCGACCGCTCAGACGATGCTGACTCAAGCGGCGGATGATGCCGCGAAGGCGGCTGCTCAGAAGGCTGTCACCGATGTAACCGCGTCGCTCGCGGCCGCACAACAACAAACGAAATCGGACGCCGACCAACTCGCCGCGACTCGCGAACAGGTTTTGCAGTTCTGCACCGAGCACTTTTATGTCGCCAGCTTGAAGCCACTCACGCCGGAACAACTGACGGCCAGCACACTCAGCGCAACGACCGACATCGACATCCACACGAAAAAAGCGATCGCCGAAATCGACAAGGCCGCTCAAACCGCTGCCGCCGCGAATCCGCCGGTCGTCATTCCGATGCCTCTCGGCGGACGCGAACGACAGATCGAGGAGAACGTGTACGAGAAGCTGCTGCGACCCAACGTCGGTCCATTCGTCGCGATGTTCGGCGGAGGAGCTGGTCAGCCTCAGGACGTGTTCTACGCGACCGCCGACCAAGCTTTGTTCTACGGCAATGGCGGCACGATTCATTCCTGGGCCGGAGTGCTCGCCGCCCCACTCAACACTCAGCAAGACCCCAAGCTGTTGGCCGAAGAGATGTACCTGCACGTTTTCAATCGCCGTCCGACCGACGACGAGGTCGCACTCGTCACGAAGTACCTGCAATCCCGCGCCGAGGCCCGCATCCCCGCCATTCAAGAAATGGTTTGGGGCTTGCTGTCTTCGGCTGAGTTTCGTTTCAATCACTAACCGCCGCTCGCACGGCGAGCAGCATTTCGTCACGCGGAGCGTGACGGTTACCTGAGGAGACCTTGCCATGAAATGCTCGTATGCCTGTCAGTCGCCAGAGCACCTGATCGGTCGCCGTCAGTTTTTAGGGGGCATCGCGGCCGGAGCAGGCGCGATTGTTGGCGGCGGAATTAGCACGCTTGCCCGACCACTGATGGCGGAGCAGCTTGCGAAACAGCAGAAACGAGTGATCGTATTCAATATGCATGGTGGGCTAAGCCAGCTTGAGAGCTGGGATCCAAAGCCGGGGACGGACACCGGCGGACCGTTCCGAGCGATTCCGACGTCGCAGACCGGAGTTCACATTTCCGAATTGCTGCCGCACACGGCCAAGCAGATGCACCGACTGGCTCTCATTCGCAGCATCAACACGAATGAAGGGGATCACGGCAAGGGAATGCACATGATGCTCACCGGTCGCAAGGAAACTCCGGGCATGGCCTTTCCGCAGATCGGAGCGGTCGCGACGAAGTGCTTGTCACCGGATGGGAATGGCTTGCCTGGTCACATCGTCATTACTCCTGGCGGCGGCGGTGGACGTGGCAATGACTCCGCCTATCTCGGCCCGAAGTATTCCAGCATTTCGCTTGGCAACGGCAATCCGCCCGCGAACTCGGCTCGGCCGGAAGCGATTGCCGAAGCGGTCGACGTGTCGCGGAATGACTTCCGCAAGGCGGCCAATGAACGATTCAACCTCAAGCGTCGTACTGCGATGACCGACGCTTTCGTTCAGAGCTACGACCAGGCTCAGCAGATGATGGCACAGCGTGAGGCGTTCGATGTGACAAAGGAATCCGATGCTGATCAAGCTCGCTACGGCAAGCACGATTTCGGACGTCACTGCCTGCTCGCTCGACGATTACTCGAACGGGGCGTGACTTTCGTGCAAGTTACGCACTCGAACTACGACACGCACAACGAGAACTTCAATTTCCATCTCGAACAACTCGGCGAATGGGACCAGCCGTTCGCGACACTGGTCGGCGACCTGGGTGATCGCGGAATGCTCGAATCAACGCTCGTCGTAGTGCTCTGCGAGTTCGGCCGCACTCCAAACATCAACCACCTGTTTGGCCGCGACCACTGGGGAAATGCTTGGTCCGTCTGCGTCGGCGGAGCGAAGATCATCCCCGGTGCGGTGATCGGCAAGACGAATGAGAACGGTACGAAAGTCATCGACCGCGAGGTGACCGCCGGGCATCTGTTCCACACCTACTTGAACGCGCTCGGCGTGGACTCGTCCGGTTCGTTTGACATCGGCGGCCGACCGATGCCGATCGCCGATCCCGCCTATCAAGGGATCAAAGAGCTGATCGCCTGAGGTTGGCTGACTCACTGCAACTGCACGATCTTTGCGCCGGAGTAGTAGTAGCGGACGATTTCGTAGCAGGTCTTACCCAATTGGCTCTGCCCGCGAGCGCCCCATTGGCAGAGTCCAACGGCGTGGCCGTGACCTCGGCCTTCGAAATGCAGGGTGCTCGACTTGCCGGTTTCGCTGATTGAGAAGAACGGGCTGTAAAGCGTCGACACTGAAAGTTGCCGGCGCAGCGTCGCGGCCGAGATCCGGTGCGTCCGTTGGCCGTCGCTGACCGCGAACTCTGGGACTTCGGTGCCGCGATCGGGATTTCCGCTGGCGAGCTTGATCGATTGCAGCTTCTCCAACGTCTTCCCCTCCGAGCGAAAGTATGCCTTAAGCTTGGTCTCGACCTCCGCCTTGGGCAGATCGGCTTGCCAGCGATAGAGCTTCGCCTCGCGGCAAAAGTCGCACGGAACGCTCTTCAGGGCGGCGACCGCATCGGAGAAGACCGCGTTACCTTGCGTCGTGTGCCCGCCGCACGTGGCCGAGTAGTACGTGCGGAAGAGCCGTCCTTGATACGTGCAGACCATGCCCGTCGTGTCGCGCACGATTTGGCGACTCGCCTCACTCTCGCCGGCCAAGCGGCGTGAACCGTCGCGGTATTGAAAGCCGAGGTATTTCTGACTGCTCGTCGAGGCGAACAGATCGAATTCCGAGTCCCCTTCATCGCTGCGAACCACGTCGAGTGCGTACGTCCTCGCGACGATCGCCTGAGCCTTGCGAGCTTCGACGCCGAAGGACGTCGGCATCTCGCTGTCCACAACGCTCGCGAGATAATCCCCCAACGGCAACACGTTGACGGCGAGCACTCCACCCCCCGACCTGCGAAAGAGCCGCAGGTTACCGCGGTACTCGTGGCCGTTGACCCAGATCGACGGCGACTGTGTCACGGCGATTTCCAGCCGAGTGACCGCGTGCTCGGCCTTGCCGATCTTGAACCCGTTGCTTGTGGCGCTGACGGTTGTCGAACCCAACGACTGCCCGCGCGACAGCACTTTGTCGCTCCCCACCGGCCGAAGCTGATACGGCCCGTCTATCGACAGCTCAATCTGCTTTTGCGGCGAAGAGGTGACAGCCACACGCACGGTCGTCTGATCGGCTCGCGACAATGCTTTCGAGGTCGCTGCCAAAGATTCATGCGGTCCGCCAGTCAACGACGCACGTGGCGGCCGCCGCAGGCTCCACGGCGCAATAACCAGCACAGCCACAAGTGCCAGCAGGCTCAGCGACAATGCGGCGGTGCGAGCGTGTTTCATGGAGCCAAGTCGTGGGGTCGATGCGGAGTAGGACTCGAACGGAGCTTCTCGGAATTGTCGTCGGGCAGCAACACGGAAAACGTCGTCCCGCTGGGAGAGGTGTCCGTCAGTTCGATGCGGCCATCATTGCGTTCGAGGATCAGACGGCAGACGAACAAGCCGAGGCCGGTGCCGGTTTCTTTCGTCGTGAAGTAGGGCTGGAAGAGGCGGGCTCGGTCGGATTCGGAGATACCACAACCGTTGTCACGGATTTCCACACGCAGCCAGCGATCGTCGCGCTTGGTGGTGATTTCGATGGCGCCTCCTTCGGCGGTGGCGTCCATCGCGTTGAGGATCAGGTTCAGGAAAATTTGCACCAACTGGTCGCGCACAGCATTGAGTTTCGGGAGTCCCTCGGCATAGTGCGTGACGATCTGCTTGTTCTTGCGGCGTTTGTAGTACTTGGCGATGTTGAGCGCGGCTTCGAGCACCTCCTGCAAGTCACATTGGCTCCGTTCGAGCGTGGCGGGGCGGCTGAAGTCAATCAGCTCACGCAGAGTTCTCTGGATGCGGCGGAGTTGGTCATCGACCATCTGGTAGCGTTCGCGGGTGTAGTCATCGACATCGCGGCGGTTGAGCAGTTGAATCACCGAGCTGATACCGGCCAGCGGGTTTCCCACCTCATGAGCGATCCCGGCAGCGAGCAAACCGAATGCGGCTTGTTTCTCTTGCTGGAGGACGAACGCCTGCGATTCACGCAGCTCGCTCGTGCGAACTTCGATGCGTTGTTCGAGTTCGTGCTGGTGTTTTTGCAGTTCGTCGTTGAAGAACGACAGCCGACGCCCCGCCGATTGCAGCAACCCTGCGAGTGCGGTGCTGGCCCACGTCACCCACCCCAGCCAGATCAGCATCAGCAACACGCGCGTCGGTTCGTTCGGCGAATGGGGCGACGTGGCGAATGCCAAGATCGCGAAGCTCAGCGCATGCAGAACAAAAGTGGAAAACGTGATCCAGCGCGAATAGCGAAATGCACAGACCAGCAGGGACAGAAAATAGTAAAAGCGGAAAGGACTTTCCAAACCCTCGTCGAAGTGACACAGCACGCCGATGAAGAGTGCTTCCATCAGCGAGATCACCATTGGGACGCGGTTGAGGAAGACTCGGCCGCGCAGACTGAAGTACGAATCGGCGATCGCGTAGATGGCACCTAACGTCAGGATACCATTCAAGACTTGCCGATTCGACAGCCATTCCGGCAATACGGTGTGAGACTCGGCGGACTCGCGTCCCAGGACATTCACAAGCGCGTACCCAACCGCCAGGCCAAACCACCGGATGCGAACCGTGATGGCTTCGGCCGAAAGTTCAAAGCTGCGATCGTCGCGAGGCGATGTGGCGAACACGGAATTCCGCTACGGCTTTTGCAAATGTTGCACCCACGCGGGTGGGATGTTGACGAAGACCCAACTGCGATTGATGCGATGTTTAGACAGATAATTGTTGGCGATGCGATCGAGTTCGTTGAGCCGCGTCTTCTCGTCCTTGTTTGCGACGAGCTTTCGCAACGGGCGAACATACATGTACTCGAAATAGCTTAGCGTTCCTCCGGGGGCGAGCAGCTTGAAGTAAGTCTCGAAAATCGACTGCACCAGCTCGGCCGGGAAGTTATTCAGCGGCAGGCCGCTGATGAGGATGTCGTAGGGTTCGGTCGCGGTGAACTCTTGGATTGGGCAGACGTGAACCTGCGAGCGATCTGCGACCGCGCGGTAGTTTGGATCGGTTGCGAAGCGTTCCCGCAGCAATCCGGCGAATGTCTCGTTCAATTCGACGAGATCGAAACGGTCCTCCGGGCGGAGCAACCGGACGATCCGTTGCGTCACAGCACCGGTCCCGGGACCAATTTCCAGGATGCGACCGGGGCGATCGCGTCGAGCCATCGGGCCGGTCATCGCTTTTGCGAGGAAGCGACTGCTGGGGGCGACAGCCCCGGTGGTTTCGAATCGTTGCCGAAATTGCCGCCAGAACTCCCAATGATCTTTCAAAAACTGCGTCATGCTCGACTTTGTAGCGGCCGATCGAATGAATTCCCAAGCCAGCGGTTTCATGCAGGGTGACGGACGGCAATAATCCGCTCGCAACTTTCCAAAGGACGATGGAGGCGGTAATGCAAAAGATACTGTTGGGCGTCGGACTGTGCTGGTTGTTGCTGCTTTCAAGCGGAGGCATAGGGCTGGCTCAGGAAAAGGACCAGAAGTCCTCGCCGAAGTTGCCGGCCAATCCGACGGCGTGGATCAACTCGCCCCCCATCAGCAACGAAATGCTCGCCGGCAAGGCGGCGGTGTTGTACTTCTTCGAAGAGACCTGCCCGCGGTGCGTCGAGGCTTGGCCGAGAAACTTGACGGCTGCGACGAAGTTCGACGGCTCGCCGGTGATGTTCATCGGAGTAAATTCCGGCACGCCTCGTCCGCAGTTGGAGGCGTACCTTCGCAAGCACAATGTGAAGTGGCCGGTGATCTGTGATTCGGACCGCTCGTTCGAGAGGCAATTCGATTTCACCATCTCGCTGGAGAACATCAAACAAGTTCGGATGTTAATGCCGGACGGCAAGTTCAAAACTGGCGAGGCTGACAACATCGAAGGCTCGGGCACCGACGCCCTGCGCGATGCCAATTGGAAGATCGATCCGAAAGACCTTCCGGCGGTGCTCAAGCCAGCCTGGCTGGCGATCGAGTTTGGCAATTATCCCGGAGCCGCTCAGACGCTAAAGAAGAATCTCAACGGCAAAGGGGAGATCAAAGAAGCGGCATCACGGCTCAATCAGTTCGTGCTTGACGACCTCGCCGGGCAGACGGAGGCCGCGAAGAAGTTGCTCGACGACGGCAAGAAGTGGGAGGCCTTTAAGCGGTATGGAGCGATCACCACTAAATTCAAAGGCTTTGCCATTCCGGCCGATGTCGGCTCGACTCTCAAAGAGCTGTCCACCGATGAAGCGATCAAGGAAGAGCAAGCCGCCATGCGACAGTTCGACCTGGCGGCTCAATCGGCCTCTCGCTCGCCGAGCGCTCGCAAGGGAGCGATCAAGCAACTCGAAAAGCTCATCAAGGATCACCCCGATACCGAGGCGGCGGCAGAGGCTCAAAAAGTGATCGAGCAACAGGGCGTAATGTGATGCCAAGATCGCAGTGTTCCATTGGACAAACGCAGCTCTGCGTTCCAAGTCGCACTTCTCCATTCTCGCTTCGCAATCCTTCACCATGACCGAAACCTCTCTGGCTGATGCGCATTCCAAGCTGGACCGGCTCAAACGGAACCTGGCGACTGTCATTCAAGGCAAGCCGCACTGCTTGGACATGTTGACGATCGCGCTGCTGGCGGGTGGTTCGGTTCTGATGGAGGACGTTCCAGGGGTCGGAAAAACGACGCTGGCAAAGGCCCTGGCCCGGTCAGTCGATCTCACGTTTCACCGTATCCAGTTCACTCCGGATTTGTTGCCAGCGGATATTTTGGGGTCGTCGATCTACAACCCGAACGACGGCTCGTTCCATTTCCGTAAGGGGCCGATCTTTTGTCATGTGCTGCTGGCCGATGAGATCAACCGTGCTTCGCCGCGCACGCAGTCCGCGCTGCTGGAAGCGATGAGCGAATCGCAAGCCACGATTGAAGGGGAACGTCACGTCTTGCAGACGCCCTTCATCGTGCTGGCGACTCAAAACCCGGTTGAGTATCACGGCACCTATCCGCTGCCCGAAGCGCAGCTCGACCGCTTCTTGATCCTGTTGGACCTCGGCTATCCCGACATCGATACCGAGATCAGCATTCTCTTTTCGCAGCAGGAAGAGCACCCGCTCGAGCACCTGCAACCAGTGCTCGGCGGGGATGAACTGCGAGCCTTGCAACGAGAGGTTCATCATGTGCGGGTGGAGCCCACCGTTGCTCACTACCTCATCGAGATCGTGAACGAAACTCGCAAGGAGCCACGATTGAAGCTCGGCGTCAGCCCACGCGGCTCACTGATGCTGTTTCGGGCGGCTCAGGCCGCGGCATTTGCCAAAGGCCGCAGCTATGTGATCCCCGACGACATCCAAGAGCTGGCCACCTACGTGCTCGCTCACCGAGTGATCCTGACGTCGCAAGCGAAGTACGGCGGTGTCACCAAGCCGGGAATCATCTCTGACATCGTCCGCCGCGTCAGCGTGCCGACCTGAGTGACTCCGCTGCGAGTTTCCCTACGCATCGACCAGCAGGACTCCGACCAGCAGGTCGTACAGAGCGTGACTGCCGGCGGTGATCCCGAAGCCTCGCAGCACGAACAGTCCCGCAAAGATTCCGCCAGCCAGCGCGCGAAAGCAGAAGCGAAACAGATCGAATAGCTCGCCCGACGGGCCAGCATGATGAGCGGCCGAAAACAATAAGCTCGTCATCAGTACGGCCAACGGCGTGGCCCATGCTCGAAGCAGCGCTGGCTGTCGTAGCAGCGCGATCGAAGCGGGCAACAGCGTGAGACGGAACATCACTTCCTCGTAGATTCCGGCTCCAACATAGCCGAGCGCTCGTGCAAAAGTGGCTGCCTCGGCAGGCGTCAGTGCGGCGACCAAGTGAGTCCCGGTGTGTTCCAGGTTGGTCAGCGAAAAGACTCGGCTTTGCAATTGGCCCAGCAGCAAGAGCAGAAAAGCGAAGACGACGCTCTCGGCAAACATGCCGGCGAGCGTCTCGGCGGAAACTCGCCACGGATGCCGCTCGATCCATTGCCACGTCAGCAAACCGACAATGACCAGCAGCGGCGGCAACCATCCGACTCCCAGGCCAATGGCCTCTAAGCCGCCGCGCAGCCAGACGTCGGCACCGCTGCGAATCTGAGCCGCGTTGCGACCTCCGACCCAGATCACGCCCATCTCGTAAGCGATCAGCATCGGCATCAAGAACACCAGCGACGGCCACGGCAGTCGTGACTGCTGCCAGTATTCAGATTTGCTGCTCCGTTTCATGCGGCGGAATGTAGCTGTCTCGTTCCGCGAGTCGAATGCCGGACTTGGTGATATTTGCCGTGCCGAGTCATGTCGCGCAAGTCACGTCGATAATCACCCGGAAACTCCTCTCGCGGAGTCAAGGGACTACGTTGTAAAGAACTTGGCGAAGTTCGTCTTCACTGCGTTCAGCCCAGCCTGGACGACGCGCGAGTCATTTGACACGGACAGCATCCGACAGCCTTTCGAGTACAGCATCTCGCAGTGCTCGGCATTCGGAGTGACCGCGCCCCACGGCTTGTTGTGCTTGCGACAGGCGGCAGCGACCTTGTCGATGGCCTCTTGGCACTTCGGGTGCATGAAGTCGCCGGTCACTCCCAGAGCCTGGCTCAGATCGGAGGGGCCGACGAACAACAGGTCCACGCCGTCGATCGCGGCGATCGCGTCCACGCACGCCACGGATTCGAGAGTCTCGATCTGAATCGCCAGGAAATTGTTTTGGTTTGCTTCCTGCGTGAACTTGGCGAGCGGCAACAACGTGTAGCGGCCGTCGAAGCCGCTGACGTTCAACCCGCGATTACCTCGCGGAGCAAACTTCGTCCAACGCACGATCTGTTCGGCCTGCTCGGCGGAATAGACCATGGCGGCCATGATGCCGCCAGCGCCGGCTTCGAGGCATTTCGTAAACAAGGCGTAATCAGTGGGTGCGATGCGGACAAAGCAGTCAAGGTTTTGGCTGCGTGCCGCCGTGCAGGCGATCTCCAGATTCTCCATCGAGAACCCGACGTGTTCGTGGTCGAGCCACAGCCCATCGAAGCCTCCATTGAAGCCGATCATATTGATCACGTTGTGATGCAGCACTCGGCCCAGAGCCATGTAGCGAACCGTCTCACCACGAGCCAGTTTTTCTTTCGTGCGAATCATGAGAGTCTTCCTTGTTTGTCACACTCAGCCCTGGTGATGGTGGCAACGATGTTGAGGTTTTCTTACTTCGCCTTCACGTCATAACAGGACAGCAATTCCTGATCGCGCAGGAACAGCTTGCCGTTGCTGACGACTGGGTGTGTCCAGACCTTGCCCTGTCGGCTGCGCTTGGCGGACTGCGCCTCGAGTTTGAAGCGGCCATGTTCTTTCCAGCCCTCGGGCGAGGCATCAACAAGCACAACTTCGCCATTGTTTTCGTCGAGGCAGTACAGCATGCCGTCGGCGGACGTCACGCTTCCTTTGCCGAAGATTCGCCGTTCGACCCACGCAGTTTTGCCCGTCTTGAAGTCCATGCAGACCCAGTTTCGCTCCGAACTGCCATAGACGTAATCACCGATGCGAAGCGTTCCGCCGTGATGATTTTGCATGTCTTTGTTGGAGTAAACGTCTTCGACTTTGTTGTCTGGGCCAACCTTCGTCAGCTTGCAGCCAGCTCCGTAGCCGGACGTGATGAAGACATGACCGTCGTGAAAGATCGGCGTTGGGATCACGGCAGTTCGGCCATCCGGCCAGTCGGTCTTCCAGAGCAGCTTGCCGCTCTCGGCTGCGACCGCGACCAACGAATTGGTGAAGAGTTGCAGGTACTGTCGCTGCCCGTTGTGCTCGATGGGCGTCACCGTGGCGTATTGAGCTCCATTCGTGACTTCTTTCGATTGCCACAGAACCTCGCCGTTTTGTTGATTCAGCGCGACGATCGCCCCCTCGCTTCCGCCCGGCGTACAGACGACACGTGGGCCGTCTACCAGCACCGATTCGCAGTAGCCCCAGCCTGGCTTCTTGCCACCCAGTGAGGTCATCGTTTTGGTCCAATTGACCTCTCCGCTGGCGACTTCAGCACAGATCAGCGTCCCTTGGCCCCCCATCGCGTACACGCGACCGCCGTCCACTGACGGAGTACCTCGTGGTCCGTCGCCCCAGTTGTTACCAAGCCGTGTTCCGATGCGTGCCGACCACAATTCCTTGCCGTCGTTGGGGTCAAGGCAGATCAGGAACTCGGTGTCCTCGCGAGCCCCCATCGTGAACAGCTTGCCGCCGGCGATCGAGACTCCCGAATAGCCCATCCCGACGTCGGAGTTCAACCACACGCGAGGCGGCCCTTCCTTCGGCCACTCTTTGAGCAAGCCGGTTTCCTTCGACACGTCATCACGATCCGGGCCACGCCAATTCGGCCAGTCACTCGCCGAAAGATTGGCTGTGAGCCAACAGAATCCCACAACAGCCAGCAAAAAAAATAGACGCATAAAGCAACTCCCGTGTGGACTTTCGTAGGCTGGGCACTCTTGCCCAACCGGTGTCTGCCGCCGTTTGAGACGGGTAAAGGCGTCCATTCTGCAATGGCAGCATCAGCCACCAATGCAAAACAGATGTGTGTCAGTACGGATCAGGATCTTGCCATCGACGAAGACCGGCGTGGCGACGGTCTGCGTGCCATCAAGTTCATTCGCAGAAAGTACTTTGAACTCATCTCCTTGAGCCAGCACAAATGTCTTGCCGTCTTCGCGAGTGATGTAGATCTTGCCGTCTGCGAGAACCGGCGACGAACTGAAGTTGCCGCGATTCTTCTCGGCTTGGCCGGACCAGATTTCCTTACCAGTGGCGATTTCCAGACAACTCAATACCCCGCGGTCATTCAAAACGTAGACCTTGCCATCCGCTGCGGCGGGAGTCGGAACATCAGAGCCGTTTCCTTTTTTGGTCCACACGACATGCGACTTAGTCACATCGCCGGTGCCGCCGAGCTTGGTCGCTGTCACGGTTTCCGCGCGAGCGTACGGAGCAACGACCACTCCATTGTGAACTACCGCTGAAGCGATCGAACGAAAATACTTATGTCCCGTCGGATTCAACCCGCCGACGCGCCACAATTCTTTACCATTCGCAGCGTCATGAGCAGTGACATGATCCGCACCGAGCACCACTAGCGTTTCTGTGCCCTTGTCATTGAGCACCACCGGCGTCGAATAGCTCTGAGCCGCCTCTTCCGGCGCGTCGAGATTGCGGTCTTCCTTCCACGCGACTTTGCCAGTGGCCTTCTCGAAGGCGACGAGGTACGACGGGCCGGTTTGCATCACCGTCACGACGCAATGAGCTTTCGTCAACACGGGGGAAGTTCCCAAGTCCCACCACAGCGTGTCCTCGCCGTACTTGGATTGGATGTTGGTCTGCCAAATGATCTTGCCCGCGAAGTCGACGCAGGCCAGATCGCCGCTCTTGAAGTAAGCGAAGACATGTTCGCCGTCGGTTACGCAGGACGGATTGCACCCCGAAGCTTTCTTGTTCTTGCCGGGCCGCTCGGAGCCGATCACGACTCGCCACTGTTCCTTGCCTTCGCGATTGAAGGCCTGCAAAGCGTTTTTCCCATCGACCCCGCTTGTCAAAAAGATCTGCTTGCCCCAGACAATCGGAGTCGATGACCCCTTGCCCGGTAATTCGACCTTCCAGGCAACGTTCTTGGTGGCACTCCATTCCGTCGGAAACCCCGTGCCCACCGCGACGCCATCAAAGCCCGGCCCACGCCAGTTCGGCCAATCACCCGCCAGCAGCGGCGAACCGAGTGCGAGAATCAAACACAGCAAGGCAATCAGACGCATGGCGGGCTCCTTCGGGCAGCGGATGACATTGTCGAGGACACGCAGGCTCGGCAGCATAAACCCCCGCCTGCGAAATTGTGAGCGAACCGCTCGTCTATTTGTCAGGTCGAAACCGCTGTTCGCAGAATGCTCGCCAATCGGTGGTCAGCTTGTCGAAGTCCGTCTCCCACAGAGGCTCCAGATGCGGGCCGAGATTGGTCGAGTTCGCTGCGGCGAGCCGTTCGACTAACTCTTTCAGCTTTGAGCGAAATCGTGGCTCACTCAAGAAAAACTGCCAAAGCGTGGCTGCTTGCCAGTACCGAGACGTGTTGATCGGTCGGCCGCTGCACAACTCAACGAGAGGCATGCTGGCCGACTTCAGGCCGTCGCGAACAATCTGACTCAGATTCTCTTGCGGATGAAATTCCAATTGAATGTGAGCGGCCAGACCCTCCTGCAGCCAGTCGCCATTCGTCGACAGAGGCAACGCCCGCGACAGATAGCCGTGAACGAACTCATGCGTGTAGACCGGACGCAGCGAGCCCTGTCTCTCATCCCACCACGAACTGCTGACCCCCTGCAGCGTGTAGCCACCGGCCTCTGGTGGATCGAGTCGTGAATTGAGTTGCCGGGCGATTCGCGGCGCGAAGCGTTGATACTCCGCACGCTCTTGGAAAATAAACAGCGCCGCGCCGCGCGACGGTTCTGTAAGAAACGGCAACTCACGATGCAGTCGCTGTGCGACGGTCCCTAAATGCGTCGCGAGCCGCTCCATTTCGAGCGCTCCCGCGTTCGTGACGAGTTGCACATCGCGGGTTTCCAGAGTCCGAATGGTCGATGACTCAAGTTTCGGGAACGCGAGCTTTGTCAGATTTTCGGTCGCAAGAAACTCATTGTGCAGTTGAGCGGACAGCTCGGTCCAAACGGTGTCGAAGGTCACCGTTCCCGGATCGCGCAACTGCACGCCGACCAGCTTCACCTTCTCCCAATGCGGCCTGCGACCTTCGCTCCAGACGAACCACTCCAACGGCAGGACCAGCTTCTGCCAACCGACGTGCGAAACTTCAATTCGTCGCCAGAACGAGGCTTTTTGATCCTCTTCCGACAGACGCAACGTCAGTTCGACCGTCGGATGCTCCTTCGCCTCTTCAGCCGACCGATGCAACCACAGCCCGATCGACTCCACCTGTCGCCAATCCGCAGCGATCGACGTCGCGTTGACCGCAAATCCGCCGCCGGTCTCACCGCGCAGTCGAACCGCTCGGCCTTCCGGCTTCGGGCCGGAGTCGGCCACGGAACTCTCTGGCTCCCAAAAGTCCAACTGCGACTGCGGGCGAACCGAGAATTTAATGGTTCCCTCGAAAGTCAGCCTTTCGCCAGCGCGGGCCGGGTAAATCGCCAATACGGCCAACAACGCTGCGAAGCGGATGCGGATCGCCAGTCGTCGTGATGTCATTCGTGTTGCTTCGGATTTCATCATTCTTTCGTCATTCAGGCTTCGTCATTCGTCATTGCATCCCGTGAATCCTAGAATACTGCCCTGTCCGCTGACCTCTAATTTCTGACCTCTGACTTTTGCAAAGCCTTTCATGTATCTGCGAATGGCCAAACGAGTGCTGCTGGAAACCAACAAGCGGCTGGTCGCCAAGTTCCTGTGGAACATGGGGGTCAAAGGGACGCTGTCGGTCATCAAATACAAACGCCGGATGAAGAAAGGGCAATTCTTTCCGCCGTTCTTGTACGTCTCGATTCTCAACACCTGCAACCTGCGTTGCCAAGGCTGCTGGGTCGATGTCTCTGCCAAGCAAGAGAAGATTAGCCTCGACGCCTGGAATCGCCTCGTCCGCGAGGCCAAGCAGATGGGGAACGTCTTCTTCGGCATCGTCGGTGGCGAGCCATTTATGCACCCGCAATTGCTCGACATGCTGGCCGCGCATCCCGACTGCTATTTCCAAGTCTTCACCAACGGCCACTTCATCACCGACGAGGTCGCTCGCGAGATGCGTCGCATCGGAAATGTCACGCCGCTGATCAGCGTCGAAGGGAGCGAGATCGTCAGCGACGAACGCCGCGGCCGTGGCGGAGTGCTCAGCAAGACCATGCAAGGGATCGAAGCCTGTCTGCGCAACAACCTGCTGACCGGCGTCTGCACCAGCGTCTGCAAAACGAACATCGACGACCTCGTTACCGAGAAATGGGTCGATCGCCTGATTGAGATGGGGGTGTTCTACACATGGTTCCACGTCTATCGCCCGATGGGCCCGGACGCCTGCCCCGATCTCTGCCTGACTCCGGAACAGCAGCTTCAAATCCGTAAGTTCGTCGTCGAGATGCGTGCGAAGAAACCGATCGCCATCGTCGATGCCTACTTTGACGGCGAAGGCCAAGCCCTCTGCCCTGCCGCCACCGGCATCAGCCATCACATCAACCCGTGGGGCGGGATCGAGCCGTGCCCGATCATTCAATTCGCGAAAGAGTCGATCCACGACGAATCGCGCACCCTCGGCGAGAAGATCATGGGCTCGGAATTCCTGCGCGACTTCCGCTCGCTGGCCCAAAAGACAACACGCGGCTGCATCGTGCTCGAACGCCCGGACCTGCTGCACAACCTCGTCGTGCTCCACGAAGCCAAGGACACCACCGCCCGCCAGACCGCGATGGCCGAACTGCAAGCGATGGTGACTCGCACGTCGCAATACAACCCCGGCCATGCGATACCAGAGAAGAGCTGGGCCTATCGCTTGCTCAAGCGCTACTTCTTCGCCGACTTCGGCGTCTACGATGGCCACGATCACAGCGAAAGCGCCGCCCCGCGCAGGGTGGGTCAACCATCGGGTACCCCACCACGAGTCGAGACTCCGGCCTGATACCTCGCGCCGAGTTCGCCCTCCTGCGGCCCTGTTCTTGGAATGGAGGGCCGCCCGATGGCTGGCTCACCCTACGGGTCTGCAGTTGCGTTCGGCACCGTTTGTAAATAGTGCCACACCGCTTCGAACTGTTGTCGAGCATCTCCATCGAGGATGTCTTTGACCTTGGTCGTGCGCCCTTCGGCGGCGAGCTTCGGCATCCGCGTGGAGACATCGTATCGCGGCGGATCGAGCGTGAATCGGCGGTAGAAGTCGTAGCGGATTCGCTCGCGCGTCAGCGCGAAGTTAATGCCCGGTGCGAGCAATGTGTTCTTATCGCCCGTCGGCGGCAGCGAGCCGATCGGATGACATTGTCGGCAATCGAGCATTCCGGCTCGTGTCGCTAGAACCTCGCCAATCTCAGCGAGATCGGGATCGGCGTTTGGTCGCGGCGGCGGATCGCTCGACAGGCCGTGCTCACGAGCGAGTCCTTCGGCCAGCGACTTCGCTCGCGCGGGGAAGTTCGGCATCCGCAGCTTCATCCACGGTCGCGGACGCTCGGCGATTTGACCGGAGAGCAGCGAATGAACCCAGGCCACGTGCAACTTTTCGCCAGCCCAAGTGAGATTCGGCAGAATCTCGGAAGGCCGGCCAGTCTCACCTTCCTCGGCCAGGATTTCAGGAAGCAAACTCATGCGTCCGTCGCGCGGATGGCAGACGGCGCATCGCAACTCGGCCACAAACCGGCGCGAAGTGGCGTCCGGCGTATCACTAGCGAGCGTTCGTTCGTCTGTTCGCAAGAACGCTTGTAAAACCGATCGTTGTGCTGGATTGAAATGGAATTCCGGAATACGCGTCGTTGAAGATCCGTGTTCGCCGTCGGTCAAGCAACCGTGAGCGACCAGCTTGCCGAAGACCGACGGCAAATGCGGTTGTGGCAGCGGTTCATTGCGCGACACGCGATGACACTGCCGACAGCCGAGCGATGCAAATAGCTTTTGCCCGCGTGCGGTGTCGCCAGCCGGAAGTTTCATTGGCGGCTGTTTTCCCTCATCAATCCGCTGTGTAATGACATTCGAAAGTGAATCCGCCTCCAGTTCGGTGAGGCCGAAGTCGGGCATTCGACTCCATGAGAAGTGACGCTGCGGCTGTTGCAGAAAGCGACTCAATTCACCGGGCAGAAATTTCTCGCGGACAAAATGCAACGACGTTCGCCATTCAGCCGGCGTCTCAGTTTGTGGGGCAAGTTGATGGCACCCGATGCAGCCGAGGTTCTCCCAGTGTTTTAGACCGGTCCTCAACGCAAGTTCCTCCGGTAGGCCCTCGATGCGCAACGAAGTGGGACCGGGATCGCCCTCGGCCGGGATGCCAAGTGAGATCAAATACGCGGCGACATCGGACGCTTGCTGCCGGTGCTCGTCGGTCTGCTTGTCGGGGAAGAGTTGCGGCATTCGAGCATCACTTCGCATGCGCTTCGGGTTCAGCATCCACTGCGCAATCCAATCTCCGCGCAGACGCGAACCCACGCCGATCAAGTCGGGTGCCTCCGCATGCAACTCCGGCATCGACTCGCGCGAGGCGAGCACGTCGGCCGATACGCGATGGCAGCGGACGCATTGATGCCGCGCGAAGAATTCGCGACCCAGCCGAGCGGACTCGACCTCATCGGACAACGGTTCGCAAAACAACGAGGTGGGCGGAATCGGTTCGGTCTCAAAGTCCGCGCCGCTCCAAAGCAGCCGCAACGCAGCCGATTGATCGGCGACGACTTGTTGCCTGATCTTCAATCGGCTGTGCCCGCGCGGCAGTTCGATCTCGCGAGGCTTCTCGTCCGACGATCGCCAGACGATTTGATCGCCGACCGAAACTTCGACATCTGGGCCGCACTCCGCCGAGAGGCGATACTTGCCGCGACGCGATGCGACGAGGAATCCGCTGGCAACGATCTCGCGCACTCCCGCAACTTCGCGTGGCTCAAACTTCCAGGCGGCCATTCGCCGCACTTGAGGCAAGCTGCCAGCTTGTCCAACGAAATCGCAACGAATACCGGCGACTAAAAGCTGTTGCTCGTCGGCAGTCAGTAATCCAGGCCGCGGTCGTGGTGGCTTACGATCGAATTCAAACTCTTCGGATCGAACCCCGTGGATCGTCGCGTCCAATCGCCGCTCAATGGACTGACCGAGCAAACTTTTTAGCGTCATCTGAATCGACAGTTGATTCACCGGCCGCATGTCGTTCAGTTCGAGAAATACGCCATCGCCACCCTTGAGATTGCGGACGTGCGTCGCACTGAGCACCTCGACTTCGTCACGTCCCTCCTCGCGCGGGTTCGAGACTTTCAGTTCCGGCGAGCCATACGCGGCCGACCAGCGGTAGTTCCAACGCTGCACGCGGTAGTTGTCGATGTCCTCAGCCATTTCGGCATTCAGCGGATCGCTGAACCGAAGCAGGACACCGTTGCGATGCGACTCGAACGACACCGGCACGTCGAGCGGTTGTTTGTTGGTTGCTCGCACTCGTTGAAAGCAACCGTCCTTCGCCGCGTTGCTGACCCAGCCGCGCAGGCCACTGACAAACAAGTGCCCGTTGCTGGGATGAAACCGGCCGCGCATCACCCCCGATTCGAATGACAACGGCAGAGGGACGGTGGCTCCTTGAACTGTCATTGTGCCTACAACACTTTCACGCGGAATGAGGAATACGCGGCTGGTTCCATAGGACAAATGCAACATCTGTCCGCCGAGCGGTCCCCATTGACCCGGTGGAACCCAAACTTGGCCGCCGCACGAGTTGTCCTGCAATCGCGGAATCCAACAGAGCGGCTGCGCGAACTCCGTCGGTGCCGGTGAGCGATGAGCCGACGGCGCGTAACCGTGAAAGCCGCCGCGCACCGCTTCAAAGATCGCCGAGCCAGGGGTCCATTCTCCCTCCTGTGGGGCAACCGTAAGAATCTCCTGGCCGCCGCGACCAACCGGCCCGATGCCGATCCCATTCGCATTACGAAAGCCGGTCGCAACAACCTCCAGCTTCGCTCCATCAGGCGAGACGCGCAGCAGACAACCGTCGTGATCGTGCTTACCGTCGCAGTTCCCTTTGACGAAATAGAACCAGCCGTCACGGTCCGTTTCGAGGCACGTCACATACTCATGCCCATTCGCGCTGACGTGTGCGTCGTTGTTGAAGTTCTCGTACCAGTCCGCTTCGCCGTCACCGTTGAGATCGTGTAACCGAGTGATCTGGTCTCGGCCGACGACATAAATCTGATTCTTGACGATCCTCAAACCGAGCGGCTGAAACAACCCGGTCGCGAATCGCTTCCAGATGAGCTTCTCCAACTTGCTGTCGATGCCATTGACGAGCCACACGTCACCGTGCAACGTGCAGATGGCTGCGTCGTAGGTTGGGACTCCGTCCCGACCAGTTGGCCTACTGAAGAAGTCGTGTCCGCTGACAAACATCAGCGCCTTGTGCGGATTGTCGAACGGCAGCGTGAGCGTATCGACGACCAGCGCGTCCTCTTTGTTCGACACGACACCGCTTGTTGTGATGGGCGTCGTCCAACGAGCCGGGCCCGGCTTCACAAACCGGCGCAACGAGTTTTCATCCGTATCGATCCGTGGCTTCCGTGTTCCGTCCTGATTCTGCTTGAACACTGACGGTACGGATTCCGCCGAGAACGGCAGCAATAATTTCAAGCGGACCAATCGATCGTGCTTCGCAACCTTGACCGTGACCGGCCGACCGTCGCGGCGGTCGAGCGTGGCCGCGTCCGGTCCGCACTCCAACAGTACCGGAGTCCCCGCCGCTGCCACGAGCAGTTCGAGTTCTGTTTCGCTCGGTGCTATCTCCAGTTCGCGCGTGATGACTCTTTCCTCGCCGAGCGTTTCGATCCATGGAGAGTCCAACACGGCAACTTGCTTCGGCCCGACGGTGTACTCAAAGACGATTCGATCGCCGTGCCGATGCAGGCCGCGATACTTGGCCCACTCGCGCGGCAGCGGGCCAAATGGTTTTGCACGCGGGTCATCAAACTTGCCGTTGAGCGACCAGCCCGGTTGTCTCGGCGAATGAAACGTCGGCGTGCTGCCGACCTTGGGAGGCCCGATGATGCCGTAACGAGCCGGATTGAACTCCAAGAATCGTTCACCGCTCCAGCCGCAGACGACACGCAGCAGCTCTGTGTCGAACAAGACCGCTGCTTCGGAGTTTTCGCCGATGCGCACGGCGATCCCTTTGAGCGTCATCTCCTGCGGGGTCCAGATCGTGGCCGAATAAAACTGGCCGACATCCATTTGCGACAGCCGATCATCGACCGAATCTTGTTCAGTCCAACGAAAGCCAACCGCGTCCTCACCCCAATGACCGGTGATCTTGCCTGGCTTCGTGGCCGACGCGGCTTGCGTCGGCTGCCGAGGCAAGCTGCGTCCCCCACGATCAGCTACTTTTTTTTTGCAGACGCCGGATCCCCATCTTGGCTGCCGGGGAGCCATGCCTTGAGCTTGTTCGCCGACCGATCGACAAAGCTGCCGCCATCGGTCAGTGCGTCAAAGTTCCAGAGTGCGATTGTGGAGTCATCCGCCGTCAACGCTTCGCTCGGCACACCGCTGATCGGCCGGACGCCGCGTGAGAGACGTAGCTCATCGATCGTACCGTCGCAGCCGATGACTTGATCAACCAGCGAGCCGATTGCCAATTCTTCTTGCGCCGGCTTCAACTCTGAACCGAACGCTCCCTCTTTGGCTTTCACGGCTTGATCGGCGACTTGTTTGCCGTCCACGAACAAGCGGATGCGAGCTGATTCGAACTGCATTGCGACGTAATGCCATTTGCCGTCCGCGATGTCGGTCGTCGCGCGGACGTGATCGGGAGCCAGTCCCGGCGCGTAAACTGTCAGATGTCCTGTGCTGGGCATCGTGAAGAGTTCCCAGTGCGTCGGCGACGACTTCAGTTCGTTCGCAACCAGGATGTTGTACGAGCCTTTGCTATCGAGCTTCACCCACAGATCGACCGTGAGCGGCAGCTTGCGGAAGTCGTCGCGATGATTCACGAACGCTCCGCCAATTCGCGCGTCGAGTCCTTTTCCGAACTTGCCCTCGATAACGGCCGAGTTCGATTTGCGAACTGGCTTTTCGATTGTCGTGACTCCGCCACGTTTCAGCGATTCGTCCAAAGTCCACGGACTGCCGGCTCGAAAGAGCGTGTTCTCTGTGATCGCGACTGGCGGATCGAAACTGAGCGGCTCGCGCCGTGCGGACCAAACGGTGCCGCGACGGATCAACGCTCCCGCTTTGCGGACCGAAACGTCCGCATGACCGAGCACCGTTTGAAAAACACGCGACTTCGAAACGTCGTAGGCCCACGCCAACGGTTCGTCTTGCTTCGTGACTTTCGAGTGAGCCGTAACGAGCGGCACGATCGGCAGCGCGCCCTGCTGACGAAAATAAAGTTCGTCGTCGGTCTCAAACGACGCCAGGCCGGCGGTGACGGGATGCTTCGCGCCAGCGGCGGTAAGATCGACTTGCAACTTGCCGAACGCATCGTGACCGCTCAACCCCGGTTTGTGATCCCAGATGCGGCGGACGATCTGCGTGCGGAACTCTGGCCAGTCAGCTTCCTTGTTGGGCAGCGTGTCGGTCCAACTTCCGTTCGCGAAGTGCATGATCGACAGTCCGCCTCCGTCATCGAGGAATTTCTTGAGTCCCGCCTTCGCCGCATCGCTCAGACCGGGGCGATCCCAACTGCTGTAGTTGAGGACAAGAGCGTCGTAGCGTTTCATCGTTGCCAAGTCTTCCGGGTTCTCGGTCACCTCGACCCAGACGCGCGGGTCTTGTTCGAGGACCGGGATCAACGCGGCGGTCGTCTTCCGCCAGTCGTGAGCAGGATGATTGTGCCCCGTGACGATCAACACGCGAATCGGCTCCTCCATCGTCGAGACAATTCCGCCGGCGGGGACTTCAACGCCGGCCGTCCAGACGATCGCGTTGAGGATCGTGCGGCGGAAATTGTCGTCCCACCAGTTTTGAAAGAAGTGTCCGCCGGTCGTCCCGAAGCCTCGGCCACCATCTTTGCGTTCGACGGCCCAGGCGACGACGTGGTCTTTTTGTTGTCCCGGCGGCTTCGTCAGCCAGATCGGTTTCACTCGGTCATCGCCGTCACGGAAGCGGAGGTTGAAATAAAACTCTTCGCGAGCCGCGAACGGCTTCACGCCGCGCGCGACCGGGTGCTCGGCGTTACCGAGCGTCACGTTCGCGTCCCAGGTGCTGATCGCCGAGAACCACTTGTTCGCAGCCGTGCCCTTTTCGTAGTCGAAGTAGCCACCGACCCATTCGGTGATCTGATCGTGAACTCGGCTGGGGTTGAACGTCGCCCAGTGAAATTGAACGAACCCGCAACCGTGCTTCATCTGCCGTTCGAGCGTTTGAAATCGCTCGCCGACGTACAGCGGATGGTCGGTCGCGTTGCGATCTCCGCCGTCCGAGATCATCACGATCGTCGCGGCATCATCGAGCGTCTTCTCGTCGGCGGGCCAGCCTTTGAAGTGCGTCTCGACGGCGACCTTGCCCTTCGTACTGGGCGATGTGTCGAGCAGATGCTTGAGCAGGATCACGCTCTTTTCGTACTCGTGGGCGTGCTTGCCATGACCGGTGATCGGGCCGGCGATGAGCACGATCTTCTTGGAAGGCACCGGCTCGGCCGCAGTCAGCTGACCGAAGGACATCAGCAGACAACTGGCTGCCAGCAACCACGACCGCATACCGAAGGCTCCTAGATGAACGAGTTCACCAAAATGTATCACGAGTGCCACGGCAGTGTCAGCCGTGACGCTCGACAGTTGTGGGTATCACCCATGCACTTCATCCGTTTTGTTCCAGCCGATCCGAATCCTGCTTGGCGGAACGGCCCACCCAATCGTCCAACCAGTCTGCGAGCGCCGCTGCCTCGGTGCCGCTGGTCGTCTTCAAAACTAATCGTTTCGCAGGTTGACCGTTGTCATCGTTAAACGACAACAAGATCGAGAAGTCCCACGCCTGCTGGTCGTTTTCGATTTGCGGCAAATCGTCGATTTCAACGCCGAGCAATCGTGAGCGCGGCAACGACAACTCGGGCGTGTTTGTGGATGACGGCCACGTGACCGTTTCTAGAGCGTCGTCCAGGACTAAAACCGGCGGCTCACGAAGGACCAGCGACCGTGTGTGCCTGAATGCCATAATGCTCAACACGATCACGGTCGCCCAGACAGTGATCATGACGCTCAAATCTTCGGACCAACCGCCAAATCCCACGACAAACATCGCCACGATGCTCAACACTCCGCTCGCAATCAGGGCCACGATCAAGGGCTGACCATTAGTGGGGAGCACCAACCACCGATCCGACTCGCGCCGCAGCGGCAGCGAGCTGACGCCGGCCAGGCGACGCGCGACCCAGATCCAGCCAGCAACCATGATCAGGTTGAAAGGCAGCAAGAGCAACGGGAGGAACAGCAGACGCCCGTCAAGCATTCGTTGCAGCGCCGCGTTGCCGGGATCACGTGGGTTGTAGAAAACGGCGACGCGCTGACCGACTGGCAATTTGGCAATCACCTCTTTCGCACTGCGGGCATTGCCGTCTCCAAACCCGTAGAAGTGTACCCGCTCGCCAGTGAAGTCCCGGCCATCGACTTGATAGCGATACCGGACTTCGGGGTGGAACGAATCCCGTTCGTTGTCGAATTCGCGGCGCACTTCGCTGTGCGTGATTTCGCCGGGTACGTCGGGATACGTCTGAGCCAAAAGCGTCGTCGCCGAGAAGTACACGATCATGCCGTCGAACATCAGCGTGAACGCTGACCACAGCAACAGCCACACCGCACCGAAGCCCGATCCCAAAATCCATTCACGGCGCGACGATCGAAAGCGGCGGCGAGCAGTCGTGGCATCGACGGACATCACAAGAGCCCCTGGTTTCAGATTTCGCAATCGGCGCCTGTGGCGTGCCGGCTATTCCTTGGCTAACTCGCGAGCGACTTCTTCGGATCGTCGCATGACCCGCAACACATTGCCGCTCATCAGTTGGTGAATCTGCGCAGCAGAATAGCCACGATCGAGCAGCACTTGTGTGATAACGGGATACTTCGAGACGTCTTCCAATTGTTTGGGGACCTTGTCGATGCCGTCGAAATCGGAACCGAGGCCGACATGGTCGATGCCGGCGACTTTGACAATGTGCTCGATATGATCGGCGACATCGAATACATCGCCGGATTCGATCGGGTTTTCCGTGATCCAGCGTTTGCGAGCGGCCTGATAGTCCTGCTCGTCGGGAAACTTTTTCTTCAGCTCGCGAGTGACCGCGAACATGTTGGCTCGGCGCTTGGCCGATTCGGGGTGAATGAAACCGGAGTAGAAATTGACCATCACGACGCCGCCATTCTTGGCGGTCAATTTCAGAATGTCATCGGGCACATTGCGTGGATGATCGGCCACGGCTCGCGCGGACGAGTGGGAGAAGATGATCGGAGCTTTTGTCACACGCAGCGCGTCGCGCATCGTGTCGGACGAGACGTGCGACAGGTCGACCATCATGCCCAGCCGATTCATTTCGCGGACGACCTCTTCGCCGAATTCGGTCAGGCCGCCGTGCTTGGCTTCGTCGGTGGCCGCATCGACCCAGGCCAGCGTGTCCGAATGCGTCAGCGTCATGTAGCCGACGCCGAGCTCGCGCAGTCGCCGCAGCTTGTCGAGCGAATTCTCGATCGAGTGACCTCCTTCAACACCGATCAGCGAGGCAATCTTGCCAGACTTTTGAATGCGAAGGACGCTGTCGGCGGTCTTCGCAAACTCGAAGACATCGGGATATCGCTTGACCATGGCGTGAATGATCGCGATCTGTTCGAGCGTCATGGTGAAGGCGCGGTTTTCCTTGGACGTCTCAGCAGGGACGTACGCTGCCCAAAACTGCGCACCGACGTTGCCGACACGAAGTCGCGGAATGTCCGTGTGAAATCGCGGCACACCTGCGGCGAGGTCCGCCTTGTCGAACGAACCTCCGGCGCGCTGCCGCACCTCCCACGGCAAGTCGTTGTGACCGTCGAAAACGAAGCCGGACGAATGAATGCGGCGAGCTTGGTCACTGACGACGACCTGCGGCCGTTCGGCACCCGAGACAGAAGAGACTGCAACGGCGAGCCAAATGACGGGAAAGATTCGCATAGGATTGACTTTGGAGGGTGGTGTGTCAGCACCGCTGTGAATCTACGGTGGGAAAATTCCCAAGCGATGCTGACACACCGCACTCCAAAAGGGCTACAAAATCGTAAATTGCGATAGGTCTTCACCGACGGCCAGTGGTTCGTCAACGTCCTGGTTGGGGGCGGTCGGGCGCAGGCGTGCCGCGACGTCGGACAACCATTCGGGGCTTGGCGGACCGTAGGGGCGGAATTTCTCGTTACTTCCTTGATCGACCGAATGCAGGATCGCCCGGTTCGGACCGAGCTTGCTGGCCAGCGGACTGTCGATCAGGTTGCTGGAATCGGACGCGCTCAACTGGAACACGATTCTCATTTCGAACTCGCGCAGCGTTTGCGAACTGAACCAGCGGCTGACGTTGTTGTACGTGTCGCTCCAAACGAGCGTGTGGATCCCGAATCCCGGACCGTTCTTGAGCAGATCGGTGAACTGCTTGCCGGGGCTCACTTTCTTTTCGCCGCTGCCGAAGCTGAAACCCATGTCGTCGTCCGATTTCTTCAGATCGCGAAAGCGGCCGAGATTAAAGATCACGACGAAGATCGGTAGGTCGTCGCGCGAACCCGATTGCTCGCGTCTCGTCAATTCGGTGGTGAGCTTTGTGAGGACGGCCGGCACGTCGCGTGGTTCCCCGAGCGTGACTTCGTGCGGCAGAGCAGCTTGGAGTTCCTTCCAAGTCTCTGTCGAAACTCCGCCGAAGTTACCATCGAGGACGACGAACGTGGCGACTCGCGGCTCCCCTGACACAGCGTTCGGAGGAATCTGGCAGGCGAGGCTGATAAGGCTGGTTGCCAACAGGCCAACGGTCGCGAGATCGCTCTGTCCGACGACCAGCAGGTTCTGCCCGGCCTGTGGATGAAACGTGATCGCTGTCGGATCTTTGATCGCCACCGCTTCACCCAGCCACGCCACGCGCTCTCGCAGCGGAGCTTCCCACTGCGGAGCATCGATGAGTCGCGAAAGCTCGATGTTGCGGTGCGGATCGGCCGGGATGTTTCCTTCGAAGACGATTGCTGGCGGCATTTGCACGTGCCGGTTTTGAGACAGTTGTTGCACTCGGCCGAGATGAAAATCGCGTCGGTCGTCTTCGAGCCATGCGATCTGAAACGGGTGGTTGCCTTCGAGCATTCCGTTGGCGTCGTTGTAAATCGCTTCGCCGGGACGAGTCAGTAATCGAGCCGCCGTGTTATCTTCGGACAGGATCAGGTGCGCGTCGCTCTCACTGCATTGCAGCGCGATGCGGACCGCCATCTGGCCGAGCGTGCTGCGGGCCAGCGAGTACGCTCCGCCGAGCGTTTGTGAACCGAGCAGCACATGCACTCCGAACGCTCGGCCTTGTCGGACCAATCGATCGAGCAGCAGCGCGGCGGTCTGCGAGTGTTTATCGTCTTCGACGAAGAACTCTTGAAACTCGTCAACGATCAACAGCAATCGCGGCATGGGGACTTCGGGTCGGGCATCGCGGAAACCGGCGAGGTCCTGCACTCCAACTTCGCGGAACAAATCGCCGCGCTCTTTCAAAATCGCGTCCAGCCGTTCAAGCACGCTGACCCCAAATTCGCGGTCGCTCTCGATGGCGATCACTCGCGCGTGCGGCAATTCGTGAGTCGCGTAAGTTTTGAACTCGACCCCCTTCTTGAAGTCGATCAGGTAGAAGTGCAACTGGTCGGGACCGTAATGCAGCGAGGCGTTCGTGATCAGAATGTGCAGAAACGTCGATTTTCCGGAACCCGTCTTGCCGGCGATGAGCACGTGCTGCGAAGTCCCTTTGCCCAACCGAAGATGTTGCAGCTTCGTGGCGCCAGCTCGGCCGAGCGGCACATCCAATCCGCCGCGAGTGTCGCTGACCCACAACTGCGTGTCCTTCGGCGCGATTCGCTCGAATGCGACTTCGACTCGCCGCGCGTCTTTCGATTCGTGCCCAGCGGCTTTGACGAGCTTCGTGAACAGGTCCGAGCCTGGAGGAGCATCGAGCGTCAACGGCAGGGCCTTCAATTCGTCATCCGAAGAGGCAAATGCGGCGCCTGTCCAATCGAAGACCGTTGCGTTGGTCGCCAGATCACCCAGATCGAAATTCAACGGCAAACGGAGTTTCATGTCGACACTTGCCAACAGAAACACACCGCAGCGCGGACCGCTGGTCGCGATGCTGACCAAACGCCGAGCCGCCGCCTCGCTAAAGTTCGCCGGAAAGTTTGCGACGACCAGAATGTGGTACGGCTCAGCAACTTCGCCGGCGTGTTCGTTGTATTCCTGGATCGACCGAAACTCGTTGCGGAGATATTTCTGGAACACGTTCTCCATGTGCTCGGTGAGGTCTGACAGCCGGTGCTCGATGTGACCTTGTTCGGTCCAGATGCGGTTGGTGATCATCAATTCGTCGTAGTCGGCCAGATGCATGAACGCCGCGAAGTTATCCCCCAGGCCAACGGGATCGAGAATTGTGAATCGGACTTTGCCTCCGGGCAGCGTCGTCAGAAATCGCAGCATCGCATTTTGCAGGACGCCGACCGCGGCCTCGCGTCCATCGTCCGCGGCCCTGAGCAGTAATGAGGGACGATCCGGAAACGGCAGACATGCAGGAAGCTCAAGCGACTGCCGCTCGGGGACAAGCTGCTCCTCTTCCGAAACACCGTCCGGCACATCAGACAACGAAACAGAAAACTCTCCCAACCGGATGGCCGGTGGAATCTTTGGCGGCAACTTCAGCGGGGCGCTGCCCAACGAAGCCCAATCGTGAAACCATTCGTCAACGGTCTGATTCGCTGCCTCGACGACTTGTTCGAGTTGCTGCCAACCGGCCAGCCAGACTTCCGCCATCCGCAGCCAGGCGGTCTGAAATCGCTGCGTGTTGGCAGCGACTTCGACCGCATGATTCTGACGAAACTTGCCGAGATCCCAATCAAATCGCGCCTTGAGTTTTTCCAATCGCTGTGGGAATTCGGTGTTGGCCCAGCTCATCTGCTGGTCGCGACGTTGCGCGATCGCCTGCAGGAGTGGCGGGTATTTGTGGTTCGCCGTGGCCGACTCCTGAGCGCGTCGCTGCTCGATTGTTTGCAAACTCGCAGCAAGTTCGTCGTTCGCCTTCTTGACTCCGGCTTCACGCTTCGCCGTGACGACATTTTGCCACGCGGTGAATTTCTCCTCGCGATATTTCCGCTCGGCATCCGCCAACTTCTGCCAACGCTGTCGGTGCTTTTGGGCCACGAGAAATCGCTCAAAAATCAGCTCATAAATCGGAGCCGATTGACTTCGTCCGACCGACAGCAAAATGACCATCGCGATCCCGACCGGAAACAGCATCAACACTGCGGCCAGGAAACGCCACTCGAGCGGATCGAGATTGTTCTCGACCGGCAGCACTTTCGGATCGACCAGAAATGCAGCGATGCCCCAAAGGATGGCCCAACCGACAAGAACCAGCAGGAAGGGCCTGCCTCCCTGAAACAGCGCGGGGATTTTCAGTTGACCCAGCAAGGTCAGTTGCGTCTTGAGTCCCTCGCACGCTTCATGAAACTGCGCGGCGGCTGTCTCGAGATCATTCGTGAGCGCGATCTTCTCCAGCCGGGGGGGTTCGACTTCGACGTTCTGTCGACGCTTGGCCATCAGCAGGTCGGCCTGCCCCTTGAGAGCACTTAGTTCGTTCTCTTCGATCTTGAGTTGCTCGTTGGTCTTGCCGGTGTTGATGCAGAAGGTGTCGTACTGCACCTTCGGACTCCCCTCGGCTTCCTCGTCGAAGTACGAAGTGACCATCCAGCAGTCTTCCTCGTTTTTCTTGCGAGCCGTTTCGGTGTCATCGGCCACTCGTTGCTGAATGGCGGAGAGGACTTCTTGAAACTCTTGCTGAGCGACTTGGTGATCTTCGGCGAACTGCGTGCCAGCCTCGACGACCACCTTGTCGAACTCGGACTGAATCGCGGCTCGTTCGCGTTCGAAAGTTGCCGTGCGCGTGGCCGTGGCCGAGGTCAATTCGCGCTCGATGCGTTCTGCTTCAGATCGAAAGGCCTCGGCCGCCTGTCGTTCGGATTGCACTCGCTGTTCGACCAGCGACCGCAAACGCAGCCAACATTCGCGCTGAGATTCGGGAGCCAGTGGATCGCCGGAAGCAATGCCGGTCGATTCAATTGTGCTGACGTGAGAAATACTCATAGTCTTAAGCCAGGGTGCCCGATGTGCCGTTTGTCAGGATATCCGCCGCCGCAGTGCCGTGCGAACCAATCATTTCAAATCTGTCCCGCCAAACCACGAAACTTTTTCGCCGCCACCGTGTTGATTTCTAATCCGTTCGTGGACGAAACCTACTTTCCGATCTGCCATTTCTTCCCGGGAGTTAGCATGCGAGCGCTGTTTGCCATGTTCAGTTTCACGTTGCTGGCGACACCGGCGATCTTCGCTCAGGACAATCCGGATCGACGCGAAGTCAGTCCTCGCGAACGGGTCAACCGGCAATTCGACGCCGGTGCACCGAAACTCGGCGATTCGCTGCCAGACATTGCCGGGCTGACCGAAGACGGTCAGGAAATTCGCTTGAGCAGTCTGAAGGGCCAGCACACAGTGCTGGTCTTCGGCTGCCTGACTTGACCGCCGTTTCTGAGAAACGTCCCCAGTCTGGAGACGGTCGCGGTCGACTACGAACCCAAGGGCGTGAAGTTTTTCTACATTTACAAAGCGCTCGCCCATCCGGAAAACGACGGCTACGTCCAGCCATTCACGCAGGCCGAGCGGTTGCTGCACGTGAAGGAGGCCCGCCGCACGATCGGATCGCGCGTGCCGTGGATTTGCGACACGATGGACAACGCGCTCAAGCACGCGCTCGGGGACGCGCCGAATTCAGAATTCGTGATCGACCCCGAAGGCAAGGTTGTTCGTCGCCGGCAATGGAGCCGACCGGAAGAGTTGCGAAGGGATCTCGAAGAACTGGTCGGCTCGGTGGAACAACCGACACTTGTTTCAGACCTGCAACTCAAAACGGAACGGCCATCACAAGTCGCCGCCAAGGGAGTTGTGCCGCGCATCGAACGGCCGTCGGGATTGGAAGCGCTCCGCATCGAACCGAAACTCGCCGACGATGGCGACAAAAAGCCGGTACCGTTCTACGCCAAGTTACGCGCTGAGGCGGATGCGTCATTGCGTCAATCGGGTCGCGGAACGTTATCCGTCGGCTTTCATCTCGACCCGCTGTACCACGTCCACTGGAACAATCTGGTGAAACCGCTGCACGTCGAGTTCGACGCGGACGAAGACGCCGTCACACCGCGCGTCTGGGACGGCCCGCGAGTCGATCTGGATTCTGACATCGACCCGCGCGAGTTTCTCGTCCAGGTCAACATCGGCGAAGAGCGGAAGCCGCTGGGACTCACCGTCAAGTACTTCGCCTGCAGTGACGAGCAGGGGTTTTGCCTCGCCGTGACTCAACGCTACACGATTCACTTCGAGCGCGACCCCGACGCCGGCCGGGTGCAGAATCGCGGCCGCGGTGGCGCACGTAGTGGCGGCGGAGGGCCGACCTCAATCGGGACGCTCGTCTGGGTCGATTCGAAGGAAAGTGAGGTCTCCGTACTGCTCGGCAACGGCGAACTGAAGACGTTTCGACTCTCGGCGAATGCCCGCCTGATGCGCCGCGGCTCTGACGACCTGCGCGACTTTGAACCTGGCGAGTCCGTTCGCATCCGCATTGAAGACGGCGAGATCACTGGCATGGCACTGCCGTAGCAACATGGCTCGGATTGACGGATTGATCCAAGCACGACGCGCCGGCGAGTGTGTGAGTGGCAGCATGATTCCATCGCAGGCGTGTCGTGCCTGTCTTGGGGACGCCGGCGATGCTCAGGCGACCGATTCGGTCGATGCTTTGCGATACACGACGCCACAGTCGACTGGTTGGAAACCGACGGATTTGAAAGTTGCCAGCGCAGCGGCGTTGTCCTCGGCGATGTGGGCCTCGGCCAGGGTGACTTGTTCCTGACGCATGCGGCGGATGACTTCGATCAGGAGCGCCTGCGCGTGTCCTTGCCGGCGCGAGACATCTTTCACGATCAATTCGCTGAGTCCGATGGCTCGTTCGCCCCAAGTTTCGACGTACAGGTCCATGCCGCTGACGGTCACAGCAGCGACGGGGTCGCCCCCCGTCTTGGGGACAAGGCGAAACTGCACGTTCTCTAAACGACCAGTGCGGCTGAACCACCAAAACGTCGGGTGCTCGGGCAACGCAAAGATGAACGTCTCCATCTTGCGGCGGATCAGACTCAGGCGAAAGCTGATGGGATCGCCCTGCTTCAGGCTGCGTTGCAAAACGATGAATCTCTGCACCGGCTGAAACCCTAACTTCGCGAGAAACGGTGCCGCATCGGCATCCGATTCGAGCAATCCGGAAACCGCTGCGCCGCCGTACAGTCCGTGATAGAACGCGTCACACGGTGGAGCCGCACCGACCTGGATCGAGTTCGCACCAAGCTGGCGTAAATACAGCTCAGCTTGTGTCAACAGTTCGCGACCGATGCCGGTACGTCGGTGCGAAGGATGCACGACGATCACATGGATCGCGCCGGCTTCGTGCTCGATCCCTGTGCCAGCGCCGTCGCTGCAAAATCCTGCATGCACAAACCCGACGACTTTGCCAGCTTCGCACGCAACGAGTAATCCTGCCGGATCAAAATAATGCTGACCGATCAGCAGTCGATCCAACGCTTCGTAGCTGAATCCACGAGCCGCACCCCGTCCCAGACCGCTCTCGTGCCACAGTTTCACAAGCTGAGGTGGATCGCTGTTTCGAAACGGCCGATACTCGATCACCGCGAACTCCCTGCGGTACGGTTTCTGTTTTAGTTTTTCGCCAACTGTTGTTTCGCCGCCATCACGACTCCGTCGGGCGTGAAGCCGAACTTCGTCAACAAGTCCTTCAACGGTGCCGAAGCTCCGAAGGTCTTCATACCGATCACCGTGCCGGCGAGGCCGACGTATCGTTCCCAACCGAATGTCGACGCTTGCTCGACCGCGACTCGTGCCGTCACGCTCCGAGGCAGCACGCTGTCTCGATACGACTGCGGCTGATGCTCGAACAGTTCCCACGACGGCATCGAAACAATTCGGACCTTTGCCCCCTCAGCAGTCAGCTTTTCGTAGGCGGCAACGCACAACGAAACTTCGCTACCCGTGCCGATCAGAATCACCTCCGGCTTGCCATCGGCCGCGTCGGCGAGGATGTACGCACCCTTCGCCAGCCCGCTGGCCGGTGCGTACTTGGTGCGGTCGAGCGTTGGGACCGCCTGCCGAGTCATGATCAAACAGGCGGGCTCATGCTTGAGCTGCGCAACAACGCGCCACGCTTCGGTGACTTCGTTCGCATCGGCTGGACGGATCAAGACCATGCCGGGGATTGAACGCAGACTCGCCAGTTGTTCGACCGGCTGATGTGTCGGGCCGTCTTCGCCAACACCGATCGAATCGTGCGTGAAGACGTGAATGAACGGGATCTCCATGATCGCCGCCAGCCGGATCGCCGCTTTCGCGTAGTCGCTGAAGATCAGAAAGCCGGAGCCGTAGCCACGCACCTTGCTGAGCGCCATGCCGTTGACGACCGACGCCATCGCGTGCTCGCGAACGCCGAAATGGAAGTTGCGACCACCGTAGTTGTCGGATTCGAAATCGCCAGCTCCGTCGAACGTGAGTCGCGTCTTCGTGGACGGCGCGAGGTCCGCCGATCCGCCGATCAGCCATGGATAGTTCTTGGCGAGTGCGTTCAACACTTTGCCGGATGAATCGCGAGTCGCCAGTCCCTTCGGATCCGCCGGAAAGACTGGCAGGTCCTTGTCCCAACCGTCCGGCAGTTCGCGGTGCTGCATCTTGTTGAGGTGGTCGGCCAACTCCGGGTGTTGCTTCGAGTACTCGCCGTACAGCGCCATCCACGCCTCGCGAGCGGCGCGACCGCGCTGGCCGATGCCTTGTTGGAAGTGCTCGTAAACTCCTTCGGGCACGAGGAACTTCGCATCTTCCGGCCAGCCGTATTTCTTCTTCGCACCGGCGATCTCGGCATCGCCAAGCGGTTCGCCGTGGGCGGAGTGATGTCCTTCTTTCGTCGGCGCACCGAATCCGATGCGGCTCTCAACGATGATCATCGTCGGTCGCTCCGTCGTCTTCTGGAACGAGCCAATCGCAGCTCGCAGAGCCGAGAGATCGTTCGCATCGCTGACATGCAGCACGTTCCAGCCGTAACCTTGGAAGCGTTGACCAACGTCCTCCGTAAAGGCGAGATCCGTCTCCCCTTCGATCGTGATTCGATTGCTGTCGTAAATCCAGCAAAGGTTCGACAGTTTGAGATGCCCGGCCAACGACGCGGCTTCGGCACTGACCCCTTCCATCAGGCAGCCATCGCCGCACAGGGCGTAGACGTTGTAGTTGAACATCTCGAAGCCGGGTCTGTTGAAGTGGCTAGCCATCCACTTGCCCGAGATCGCCATGCCCACGCTGTTCGCCAACCCTTGGCCGAGCGGCCCGGTCGTCGTTTCGACGCCGGACGTCCAACGGTATTCCGGATGTCCGGGACAGCGGCTGTCGAGTTGCCGAAACTTGATGATGTCCTGGAGCGGCACGGCCAGCTCGCCCAGTCGCTCGTACTTGCGATTGACCGCCTTCACACCGGTCAGATGCAGCATCGAATACAACAGCATCGAGGCGTGCCCGACCGAGAGGACGAACCGATCGCGGTTCGGCCAGATCGGATCGGCGGGATCGAACCTCAATTCGTCCTGCCAGATCGTGTAGGCGACCGGCGCGAGAGCCATCGGAGTTCCCGGATGTCCGGAATTCGCCTTCTGGACGGCGTCCATCGAGAGAGTACGAATCGTGTTGATCGCCAGCGTGGCGAGGTCGGACGGCTGCGACATGAGCGAGATAAACTTCCAGAAATGAGGCGGCCCGAACAACTCCCACGGGCGGGGATGCGGCTTCCACAGATTGCCAAAACGCCCGCGAGTGTCGCCGTCTCCGATTCGGATTTCAACTGACTCTCCAGACGTTGAGATTTGTCACTCCAGCCGCGCAACGATACCGTGTCGATCGATCACGAATGATGAGATTGCACCATTCTCGATGAATTCTGGAGCTCACCCATGCGATCCTTACGAAACTGGCTGGTCTGTGTTGTGGCGTGTCTGGGAGGTCTGGCGATCAGCGGTGCCTCGGCAGACGATGGCAAAGTGACGAAATACGTCCGTTATCAAGTCGGTGATGTCGTTTCTTATGGAGTCATCGATGGAGACAAAGTCATCAAACTGGATGGCGATCTATTCGGCAAGCCGACGCGGACCAGCACCTCGCACGCGCTGAGGGATGTCAAACTGCTCGTGCCGACGAAGCCCTCGCAAGTGCTAGCGATGGCGGGCAACTACAAGAGCCACCTCAAGGAAGCCGAGATTCCCCCCAAGTTTCAAATCGTGCAACCGTTCTTCAAATCGCCGAGCTGTTTGGTGCCCCACGGTGCCAACATCGTCATCCCGCCTGGTACCAACGAGGTTCATTTTGAAGCCGAACTGGTTTTGGTCATTGGCAAGACGGCGAAGAACGTCCCGGAAAGCAAAGCACTCGAATACGTTTTCGGTGTGACCTGCGGCAACGACGTGAGTGCTCGTGATTGGCAAAAAGACGACGTGCAATGGTGGCGAGCAAAAGGCACAGACACTTTCGGCCCATGCGGCCCATATCTGGTCACCGGCTTGAATGCCGACGACCTGCGTGTCCAAATGCGAGTCAACGGCCAGACCTTGCAGGATCAGAGCACAAAGGATTTCATCCACAACTGCGCGAAACAAGTCAGTGTCGTCAGCCAGCACATCACGCTGCATCCTGGCGATCTAATTTTCACCGGCACCCCCGGCAAGACTTCTGCCATCAAGCCTGGAGACGTCTGTGAAGTCGAAATCCAAGGGATCGGCATCCTGAAGAACAATGTCACCGCCGCGAAGTGATCCGCCAAATTCGTTTCCATATTTTCCACCGGAGATTCGCCTCATGACTCAATCCGTTCAAACTGACCGCCGTTCGTTTCTGACCGCCGCCACCGCAATGGCCGCCGCCGCGTTCGCCCGTTCGGCGTCCGCTCGCGATTACAAAGAGCCAACGCGGTATCCGGATCCGGACATCGTGAAGCTCGACAAGCGGTTCAATAAATACGCACTGGGCAACACTCCGATTCAGCGGCTGTATCACAGCGACAAAATGCTGTGGGCCGAAGGTCCGGCCTGGAACGGCGTCGGCCGGTATCTGCTGTGGAGCGATATCCCCAACGACCTGCAGATGCGATGGCTCGAAGAGGACAACCACGTCAGCGTGTTTCGCAGCCCGGCCGGCAACAGCAATGGCAATACGTTCGATCATCAAGGGCGGCAAATCTCCTTTCAGCATGGGCCTCGCCGAGTCGTACGCTACGAGTACGACGGCACAGTGACGGTGCTCGCGTCGGAGTTCAGTGGCAAGTCGCTGAACGCTCCCAACGACGGCGTCGTACATCCGAACGGCGATATCTGGTTCACCGATCCCGGCTACGGCGGATTGATGAACTACGAAGGGACGAGCGCCAACAACGGCTCGAAGCAGCCGTTCCAGAAGGAAGCGATCTACCGCATCGACTCGAAGACCGGCAAACTGTTCCAGGTGGCCGACGACATCTTCAAGCCGAACGGCATCTGCTTCTCGCCCGACTACAAAAAGCTGTACGTCGCCGACACCGGAGCGTCGCACTACGACGAGGCCCCGAAGAACATCAAGGTCTGGGACGTCGTCGACGAAAAGACTCTGAAGAACGGTAAAGAGTTCGCATCGATGAAACTGAACATGAAAGACGATCATGGCGAAACCGAGAAGGCCGGCTTCGCCGACGGCATCCGCTGCGACGTGGACGGCAACATCTGGGCGAGCGCCGGCTGGGTCGGTGCCGGCTACGACGGCGTTCACGTCTTCGAGCCAAAGGAAGGAGTCCGCATCGGCCAAATCCTGTTGCCGGAAATTTGCAGCAACGTCTGCTTCGGTGGTTCGAAACGCAACCGCCTCTTCATGACCGGCAGCACATCGCTGTATGCGGTTTACGTTGAGACGAAAGGTGCTCACATCACTTAAACGTCAAACGGCGACCAATAGCCACGTTCGCCAGAACGTAGGACGACACGATCATCACCCACGATCTGGCGAATGTGGCGACGACGGCAGTCGGGCGAATTCGGTAACCACCATGAAACGAACTCTTCGACAACTGAAACGCGGTGGTTGGCCGTTGATCGCGGGACTTTCCTGGATCGCGCCGGCTCTCGTGTCCGCTCAAGATGCTGCTCCAAAGTCGGGAGTCGTGACCACGTCCAGCACGTCGAATTACTTTCTGGAGTATTTTCTGGTGCTGGTGATGTTCGGAGCGGCGCTGTTCGCGGTCTGCCGTTCCAGCCGCCGAAACATGTGACGATGAGTGACTCTGCAAGTGGCCCCGCCGAGTCGACGGGCCGCCGACAAGTTGTGGTGACTGGCATTGGCTTGGTGACGCCGTTCGGTGACGAACGTGAAACATCGTGGTCCGCGATTTGTCAGGGACGCAGTGCCGTTCAATGGTTCGAGCAAAACGATCATGGCAATTCGGGACCACTTGGCCGGCGCTGGGTCGGTGCTTCCGCTCCCGCACGATTTCTGGCCTCGGCTGAGCCAGTTGTGTCGATGGCTGTCTTCGCCGCGCGTGAGGCGCTGAGTCACGCGGCTCTCTCAAGACTTTCCGAGCAAGCCGGCTGCGTCATCGGCACAAGCAAGCTTGGACTGCGAAGTTTTTCCAAAGCGATGAAGACGTCCGACTCGTCCGACCCCGCGTTGCCCTGGCCGAACGCCGCGGCTCGTGCGGTGGCAAGCGAATGGAACTTGCGAGGCCCCGCGTTATGTCCGGTCGCCGCGTGTGCAACGGGATTGGTCAGTTTGGTACGCGGTGCAGACTTGATTCGATCGGGCGAATGCGACGTGGTACTGGCCGGCAGTTCGGATGCGTCGCTGGTGCCGATCGTGCTCGGCTCGTTTCAGCGACTCGGTGTGATGGCTCGAGAATTCGAGTCTCCGGCGACCGCCTGTCGGCCGTTCGATGCGGAACGATCCGGGTTTGTCATCGGTGAAGGAGCCGCCGTGCTGGTGTTGGAGGACCGCGAGCACGCGGTCACACGCGGAGCCAACATCCTCGCACAGTTCATCGCTGGTGGAATGGCGAGCGATCCCTGCGGAATGACTCAAGTTGATCCCGCTGGAACCTCGCTGGCGTGGCTGATTCGCGACGTGCTGCGTCGAGCGCACGTTGCACCAGATGAGATCGACGCCATCAACCTGCACGGCACCGCGACACGAGCCAACGACATCGCCGAGTCTCGTGCCGTGCACGCCGTGTTCGGATCAGCGGCGGATCGTCTCGCCTGTTCTAGTCAGAAGGGAGCCATCGGACATCTGCTTGGCGCTGCCGGCAGCGTCGAATCCGCGATCGCGGTACTGTCAATGCGTGATCAAATCGTGCCGCCGACAATCAATCTGAGGACGCCTGACCCGCAGTGCGACCTCGATTACGTCCCCAACGAGTCGCGTCCGATGCGACTGCGGACCGTGCTCAAGTTGTCGCTGGGCTTCGGTGGCCACGTAGCCGTCGGCTTGTTCCGCGCCCCGTAGCTCAGGCCCTTGTGGCCTGGGTGATTTCCGCGAGGCAAACAAGAATCGACCGACAAACGAGGGGTCGAGCCAAAAAGAAATTGACCTTGCCAAACAATCGACTCAGGCAATTCGACTCACTACTCCGCCGTGCAGACACTGTTCGCCCGAGGCCGTTTGCAATCGTAAGGCTCCGTCTTCGGCGATTCCCAAACACAGACCAGTGATCTGCTGTCGGCCGGTGTCGACCGACACGGTGTGGTCGCGCAGCACGCACAGGTTACGCCAGCGCTCCGACAGTGAGAGATCGGTTGCCGCCAGGCATCGCAAGTCATTGTCGAGTTGCTGCAGTAAGTCCACGAGCACTTCGTGACGATCGGACTCAATGCCCGTTTCGTCACGCATTGAGGTCCCCACTTTCAACAGCTCGGAGGGTGCGGCTTCAAACGAGTTGTTGACGTTCAAGCCAACACCAATCACCAACCGGCCGCGCCGCACCGGGGGAATTTCGACCAAGATTCCGGCGACTTTTCGACCATTCAGCCAGACATCGTTGGGCCACTTGAGTCCGACAGAAATTTCCGAACCGAGCAACATCTGCAGCGTCTGGCACACGGCCGCTCCGACAGTCAACGAGATTTGCGGCCATCGAGATTCCGGCAAGCCGTAATCGGCTGCGTCCACAATCACGGAAAACTGAACCGCCCCATCGCTTGACCACCAGCGATTGAGACCGCGGCCTCGGCCAGAGGTTTGATGATCGGCAAAAACCAGGTATGGCACGAGCAACTCGGCGTCCGCGCACAGTTCCAACGCGCGATCATTGGTGGAAGCGATCTCCGTGTGATGCTCGACACCCAGCACAAATGTCTCGCTCTTCAACCGTTCTGCACTCGCTCCTCGCCCCTCGCCCCTCGCCACACTTGACCTCACTTTCGCAGCCAGTCGGCGATCCAGAGCTGGCTGGTACCGTCAGCCGAGCGGGTCGAAGTCCACATCAGCTTCTTGCCATCGGGACTGAAAACCGGCAGCACATCGGCCCCCTTATGATCGGTGATCCGCGTGATCGCTCCTGCTTTCGGAGCGTTGCCCGAGAAATCGAGGTCCATCGTGAAGAGATCGAAGTTCGCTTCGCGCGGGCCTTGCGAGTAATCGGCCCCCGACCAAACCAGATACTTGCCGCTGGGATAAAAGAACGGGCACCAATTGACTTGCTCCAAGTTATTCGTGAGTTGGATTTCCTTCTTGCCGTCCACCGAAATCGCGAAGAGTTGCAGCATGTGCTCTTTGTCGCGATCGCTGCGAAAGATGACCCACTTGCCATCCGGCGAGAAGAACGGCCCGCCGTCATAACCGGGAACGTTGGTCAGTTGCCGCACTTGTGAGCCGTCAGCATTCATGATGTAGAGATCCGGATCGCCATCGCGCGACGACGTGAAGACGATCTGCTTGCCATCGGGTGAGTAGCTCCCTTCGGCGTCGTAACCGGGCGAGTTGGTCAGTCGCTTGAGGCCGGTCCCATCGGGAGTGATGGTGTAAAGCTCCATGTGCGGATCGAAGTCCCATTGATAGCGCGGTCGGCCTCCTGCTTTGGCGAGTGCTCGCGCCTTGGCTTCGGTCTGTTCGATATCCGGATCGGTGTGGCTGGACGCGAAGAGGATCGTCTTTCCATCCGGCGAGAAGTAGCTGCACGTCGTGCGGCCTCGGCCGGTGCTCAGCAGCATCGGCACCTTCTCGTCCAGCCGCTGCAAATAGATTTGATAGAACGGATATCCGACTGGATAACCCTGATAGACGATCCATTGGCCGTCCGCCGAGAAGTAACCTTCGCCCGCGCGCGGCAAACCAAAAGTCACCTGTCGATGGTTCGCGAGATGCTTGGCTTCGGCCGGCGTGGATGGACTCGCGGGCTCGTCAGCCGGCGTGAAACCGCAGATTAGTCCGATGATCATCAGGCTCAAAATCACGCGCGACACAAGGCACCTCCGACTGTGTTCAAAGTGCATTTCACGAACGACCAACGGCAGCCGACGGATTATAGGTCGCCACACCACAACCAGCGAGTTCCCGCGTTGGTGTCTGAACTCCCATCCGCATGCTAAAACCTTTGCTCCTTTCGCGGCCTTCTGTTCAATTCACAGGAAAACACAACCGAAGGAAACGAAGGCACCTATGAATGTCCTCGTTTTTTCTTTGGTTTCAGGAGCCTCCAAATGTTCGCAGCACGCTTGATTTGTTGGGGAGCCCTACTGACGGCTCTGTGCGGCACGGTCGTGGGATTCGCGGACGACTGGCCGCAGTGGGGCGGGCCGCAGCGCGATCTGGCGTGGCGCGAGAAAGGAATCGTCAAAGAACTCAAGACGAAGGATTTGCTGCCGCGAGTCTGGTCGACTCCGATCGGATCCGGCTACGCGGGGCCGGCGGTCGCGAACGGGAAAGTGTTCGTGATGGATCGCTCGGCCGATGGCGAACGAGTGCTCTGCCTGAATGCAGACACAGGAAAGGAAATCTGGAAGCACGAGTACGCGGCGAGGTACACGGTCAGCTATCCGCTTGGCCCGCGCTGCACGCCAACCGTCGACGACGGGCGAGTTTTCACGGTCGGAGCGATGGGGCACTTCTTCTGTTTCAACGAGACGTCGGGCGACGTGTTGTGGCAGAAGACTTTCGTGGTGGACTTCGGGACGCGGCTGCCGACCTGGGGCATGGTCCACGCACCGCTGATCGATGGAAACCAGGTCATCATCCTGGTTGGCGGCCAGAATGCGCTGGTGGTCAGCTTTGACAAAGTCACCGGCCAGGAGTTGTGGCGAGCGTTGGACGATCGCGAGATCGGCTACGCGCCGCCGATGATCTTCACATTCGGTCAACATCGGCAGCTCATCATCTGGCATCCGTCGGCCATTACGTCGCTCGATCCGGCCAATGGGCAACGCAACTGGCAAGTCCCGTATCAGGTTCGATCCGGACTGACGGTGATGACGCCGCGACAAGTCGGCAACCGGTTGTTCGTCGCTAGTTTTTACAACGGCCCACGAATGATCGAAGTCGCCGACGATGGCAAGTCGGCTCGCGTCGTCTGGTCCGGCAAGAGCGACAGTGAGCAGCGGACCGATGGCCTGCATCCCATCATCATGACGCCGGTGTTTGACGGATCGTATATCTACGGCATTGACAGCTATGGCCATCTGCGATGTCTGGATGCCACTAATGGCCAGCGGAAGTGGGAGACGCTCGACGCAACTGGTCAGGGCCGCTGGTGGAACTGCTTTCTGGTGCCGCACGAGGATCGTTTCTTCCTGCACAACGAACAGGGGGAATTGCTGATCGCCAAGCTGACTCCCGCCGGCTACCAGGAAATCAGCCGAGCAAAACTGGTCGAGCCGACGCAGCCGATCCAACGCCGTATGACCGTCTGGTCGCACCCGGCCTTCGCGATGAAGAGTGTGTTCGCTCGAAACGACAAAGAAATCGTGCGCGTCAGCCTGGCCGAATGAAATCGATCAACGAAAGCGATGCGATGGCGAGATTCGTTCTCTTTGTCCCCTTCGTCCTAATTTTTTTGGTGCCGGCCCAGCACACATTCGCCGCCGACGGCTTGCAGCGAATCAAGTACGACAACTCCGGTTTGGTTGTCGATCTGGGCGTTGGCTTGTGGGCGTGGCCCGTGCCGTGGGATGTCGACGGAGACGGCGATCATGACTTGATCGTGGTCTGTCCCGACAAGCCGTACAACGGGACGTACCTGTTCGAGAACGTCAGCGGTCCGCATGAGAAGCTGCCGGTCTTCAAAGCGGCGAAGCGGCTCGGAGCGGGCAAGCACTACACGATGCCATCGTATGTCGATGGCGGTTTGCGAGTGCTTACTGCGGGATTCGAGCACCCCGAATTCCTGAAGTCCGGGATTGACAGCTCCGTCAAACTGCCGCTGCCGGCGAACATTCACAAGACTCAGGTCGGCCAGGCCGAGGGAGTGTTCAAGGTCCGGCACAATCAATGGCGGTACGTCGATTACGACGGCGACGGTGCCCTCGATCTGATCGTCGCGGTCGAAGATTGGGCGGACTATGGCTGGGACGATGCTTGGAATGAAGAAGGCCGTTGGGCGAACGGGCCGTTGCATGGCTTGATCTATCTCATCCGCAATCGTGGTTCGACGGAGAACCCGCAGTACGTCGAACCGGTCTTACTCGAAGCGGACAGCCAACGCATCGACACGTTTGGTTGTCCGTCCCCGAACTTCGCGGACTTCGACGGCGACGGCGATCTCGATTTGATCTGCGGGGAATTCCTCGACGGGTTCACCTACTTTGAAAATGTCGGCTCGCGGACGGAGCCGAAGTACGCGAGCGGTCGGCGGCTGATGCGTAACGGAAAACTGCTGACGATGGACCTCGAAATGATCGTTCCGGTGGCGTTCGATTGGGACCGCGACGGTGACGTTGATCTCATCGTTGGAGACGAGGATGGCCGAGTCGCGTTCATCGAGAACACCGGTCGCCTCGCCGATCGGCTACCGCAATTCGAGTCGCCGCGTTACTTCCAGCAAGAGGGAGACGAACTGCAATCCGGCGCACTGGCGACGCCAGTCGGTTTCGATTGGGACGGCGACGGCGACACCGACATCGTCAGCGGCAACACGTCCGGCTACATCGAGTTCTTCGAAAACCTCAGCGGTTCGCACGTCGCGTCGCCAAAATGGGGGGCACCGCGTCGACTAGAAGCGGGCGACAAAACGTTTCGCGTCATGGCTGGTCCCAACGGTTCGATTCAAGGTCCGGCCGAGGCAAAGTGGGGCTACACGACGCTCAACGTCGCTGACTGGGACGCAGACGGCTTGCCGGACATCGTCTTCAATTCCATCTGGGGCAGAGTGCAATGGCTGAAGAACATCGGCACGCGCACGGCACCGAAGCTGGCGGAGCCGCAGTCGATCGACGTTGAGTGGCCTGGTGCTCCGCCGAAGCCGGCCTGGACTTGGTGGACGCCGGTCGGCAAGGAGCTCGCGACGCAATGGCGCACGACTCCGGTGCTCGTGGATTGGAACAACGACGGGCTGCTCGATCTGGTGATGCTCGATCACGAAGGCTATTTGGCATTCTTCGAACGCCGTCGTGCGGACAACGAATCGAAAATGCTCCTGCTTCCTCCACGTCGAGCATTTCTCGATGAGAAAGGTCAACCGTTGCGCCTCAACGCTGGCCGCGCCGGCAAGAGTGGACGTCGCAAGCTCTGCGCGACCGATTGGGACGGCGACGGCAAGTTGGACCTCCTGATCAATTCAGAAAACGCCAACTGGCTGCGGCAAGTCGAGTCTCGCAACGGTTTGTGGATCTTCAAAGACATGGGCCAACTGGACTCTCGCAACATCGCCAGCCACGACGTCAGTCCCACAACCGTCGATTGGGACGGCGACGGCATCCCTGATTTCCTCGGCGGGGCGGAGGATGGGTTCTTCTATTTTTTGCGGAATCCGCGATCGAAATAAGCCTCGATCACCCGCCCTCTTTCTTCTGTGCTTTCGCCCAACTGTCTTTGAGTGTGACAGCGCGATTGAAAATCGGGTGGGCTGGTCTGGAATCGACCGTGTCGACGCAGAAGTACCCGAGCCGCTCGAATTGGAATTTGCTGCCGGGTGCGGCGTCGGAGAGGCTCGGTTCGAGCTTCGCGCTCGGAATCACTTCGAGCGAGTTTGGATTGAGCGTTGTCTTCCAATCGACTCCTGCGGGGACATCGTTGGGATCGGGCTGACGGCAGAGGTGGTCGTACAGCCGCACCTCGCTTGAGATCGCGTGCTCGGCCGAGACCCAATGGATGGTCGATTTGACTTTGCGGCCGTCGGGGGAGTTTCCGCCGCGCGACGCCGGGTCGTAGGTACAGCGGAGTTCGACGATGTTGCCGCTCGCGTCTTTGACGACTTCGTTGCAGGTGATGAAGTAGGCGTATCGCAACCGTACCTCGCGGCCCGGTGACAAGCGGAAGAATTGCTTGGGCGGAGTCTCCATGAAGTCGTCTTGCTCGACGTACAGCGTCCCAGAGAACGGCACCTTGCGTGAGCCGGCACTTTCGTCCTCTGGGTTGTTGACCGCATCGAGCCAATCGACTTGGCCGGCGGGCCAGTTCGTCAGCACGACCTTCAGCGGCTTGAGCACCCCCATGACTCGCAACGCTCGTTTGTTGAGATCGTCACGCAGCGCATCTTCCAGCCACGCCATTTCGATCGTGCTGATGAAGCGAGCGACTCCGATTCGCTCGCAGAACGCGCGGATCGCTTCGGGGGTGTAGCCTCGGCGACGCAGGCCGCAGATCGTCGGCATCCGCGGGTCATCCCAACCGGAAACGAGATTCCCCTTTACCAGTTCCAGCAGCCGGCGTTTGCTCATGACTGTGTAGGTCAAGTTCATCCGCGCGAACTCGTACTGCCGCGACGGAAAGATGCGGAGTTTTTCCAGGCACCAGTCGTACAGGCGGCGATGCGTCTCGAATTCCAGCGTGCAGATCGAGTGAGTGACTTTCTCGATCGAGTCGCACTGGCCGTGAGCAAAGTCGTACATCGGATAGATGCACCACTTGTCGCCGGTGCGATGATGGTGTGCGTGTCGGATGCGGTACAGGACCGGGTCGCGCATGATGAGATGCGTTTGGGCCATGTCGATCTTCGCCCGCAGAACGTGTGCTCCGTCAGGAAACTCGCCTGCTTTCATCCGGCGGAACAGATCGAGGTTCTCGCCAGCCGAGCGATTACGGAACGGACTTTCGACTCCCGGCTCGGTCGACGTGCCGCGTTGCTTGGCAATCTCATCGACCGATTGGCTATCGACGTAGGCCAGGCCCTCTTGGATGAGCTGCTCGGCCCAGAGGTAAAGCTGATCGAAGTAATCCGAAGCGTAGTACAGGCCGTCCCACTGAAAGCCGACCCAGCGGACGTCGTCCTGAATCGAGTCGACGTACTCGGTGTCTTCGGTGGTCGGGTTCGTGTCATCAAACCGCAGGTTACATTTGCCGCCGTATTTCTTGGCGAGCCCGAAATTTAAGCAAATCGACTTCGCGTGACCGATGTGCAGGTAGCCGTTCGGTTCAGGAGGAAACCGAGTCTGCACCGGCAACCCGCCCCAGCGATTGGTGCGCAGGTCCTCCTCGACGATCTGCTCGATAAAATTCAGCGAGCGTTCCGGCGTGGCGGGTGAATCGGCGGGCGGATTCGGTTCGGCGGAGGACATCGACAAGTCTCTTTTCGGAAGAACACACAAGGGGACGAGGTTCGCAGTCGGAAAGTAGCAATTGCCTGAATGCGTTGCCAGCAGTGCTCTCCTGGCCGACATTGGCGACGCTGCCGAGTCGGCCATGTGACCCCCGCTGGCAACGAACTTCTTGGGGGTTTACAACCCGGCCTCGAATTGGCCGAGGAAATTGCGGAATGTATGGCGACCCGACGAATCCGAATCCACCGCCGCTCGCGCCACCGGGCGCTGTTCCGCCCGACGCGCCGTCGCTGGAGCCTCAGCCCCGCGTGGACTCGCGGCAGTCTGTAGTTCCACGCACCCGTGTCAAAGAACTGCGACCGCTGTGGGTGACGTGGTTCGCTCATCCGTTCGCGAACTGGTTCTGGTTTTACTTTGGATTTGTCGCCGCGTTGTCTGGTTCGAACATGAAATATCCCGGATTGGGGCCGGTTGTGATTGTCGGCTGGCTGACGGGACATCTCGTCAACGCGAAGCACCCGCAGGCCGAGATCAAACTGCTGCTGGCCTCGATGGGCATGGGCTATGTGCTCGATGGGATCATCACCCGCCTGGGCGTCTTGAAATTTCACGAGCCGACGACATGGTGGTGGCCAATTCCGCTGTGGATGGTGATGATGTGGCCGAACTTCGCGGGAACGCTCAACAGTTCGATGAAGTGGCTGCGCGGCCGTTACAAAGTCGGATCGGTCTTGGGAGCGGTGGCCGGTCCGGTCTCGTATTACAGCGGCGTGAAGTGGGGTGCCGTTGAACTTCCCTGGGTGGCTCGCGAGGGAACCGTCGTCGGGATCGACTGGTGGTTCTGGGGAGCGATGATCGTGATCGGTATCGAATGGGCTCTGGCCATGCCGGCGCTGTTGTGGCTGTCGGCGAGATGGGTGCCGGGACCAGAGGTCAGACGTCAGGAGTCCGATGTCAATCCCCTGTAGCCCAGTCCCTTGTGGCCTGAAGAATTCCTTCCATCTGAAATGCAGAATGCAAAGTGCAGACTGCAAATTGCAAAGTGTCAGGCAAACCGCTTTTGCACTTTGAACTTCGCACTTCATAGGTTCTGAATATTGTTGCGGCACTGCCACGCCACGAATCAACCGACTCACACGGGGTCGGGCTACAAATTCTTGGGAGCCTGTGATGTCCAAAAGCCAAGGTGATGTCTCCACGAATCGAGTGATGTCGATCGACGCCTTTCGCGGATTCGTGATGCTGGCGATGGCGTCGAGTGGATTTGGTTTCTCGGTGCTCGCCAAGCCGGAAAGCGTGCAGAAACTCACCGCCGCAGGAATTCGGATTCCCGAATGGGTGCTTCAGACGCTGGCATACCAGTTTGATCACGTCGTCTGGACCGGCTGCGGCTTCTGGGATTTGATCCAGCCGAGTTTTATGTTTCTGGTCGGGGTGTCGTTGCCGTTTTCGTACTCGCGGCGCGCGACCGAAGGACAGTCGGGTGCGGCTCGATTTCGGCATGTGTTGTGGCGGTCGTTCGTGCTGCTCGCGCTGGGAGTGTTTCTCTCGTCGAACGGCTCGAAGCAGACCAACTTCACGTTCGTGAATGTCCTCTCGCAGATCGGGCTGGGGTATCCCGTCTTGTACCTGCTGCGCGAGCGATCGCTGCGTGCACAATTTGCGATGACGGCGGTCATTCTTGTTGGCTATTGGGGATGGTTCGCGAATTCCAAATTGCCATCTGCCGATGTTGTCGACAGCATCAATTTTACGCTGACGGCTCGCGACGAAAAACTCCGCGCGGCGGGCCGAGAGATCCCTAAAGAACCTCAACCGTGGTCTGGTTTCGCCGCGCACTGGAACAAACACGTCAACGCGGCGGCCGAGGTCGACCGAAAATTGCTCAATCGCTTCCCGCGCGAAGGGGAGCCGTTCCGAGGCCAAAAGTTTTGGATCAATGAGGGTGGCTATCAGACGCTCAATTTCATTCCGTCACTGGCGACGATGCTGTTCGGGCTGATGGCCGGGACTGTGCTGCGGTCGACCCGGCCGGATGGCGAGAAACTGAAATGGCTGTTCAAGGCGGGATTGATCTGCTTTGGCGTGTCCATGACCTTGGACACGTCGATCTGGCCGGTGGCGATTCCAAAGTGCGACTGGCATTTCGCTCCGATCGTGAAGCGGATTTGGACGCCGGGTTGGGCGGTGTTCAGTTCCGGATGGACGTTCTGGATGCTGGCGGCGTTCTACTGGGTGATCGACATCCGACAGTGGCGACGCTGGTTCTGGCCGTTGGCGATCGTCGGCATGAACTCGATCGCGATGTACGTGATGGCTCAGCTTATCAAGTCCTGGACCGGCGGCGCATTGAAGACGCATTTGGCAACGATCGATGCTCTGTTTGGTTGGAAAGACGGGATCAACTTCGCGCTGTTCGGCGATCATCCCCTCGCCACACCACTCGGCCACGCGGCTCGGCTGTTCGGCCTGTGGCTGATCTGCGTCTGGCTGTACCGCCGCAAAATCTTTGTGCGAGTGTGATCACCCTAAGGGCAGGCTCACGGCATCTGTGCCAACAGCCAGTCCTCAAGAATCACTTCCTGGATGAACGGCGCTCGCAGCAAATTCGTCTTGGAGGACAGCACACTGGTCAGCCAGGGACGGCGAACCATGCGTGAGACCGCTCGCAGGCCGAGTCCGCCCCAAGTCTTCGCTGCCAGTTGCTGCTGCACGTTTTGGCTGATGCGCTGCATCGTCGCTGGGATGATGTTCGGAGCCGGGCCGACATGGATCAGCAGTTCGACTCCGGACGAAATTGTCTGCTCGACGACATCCCACAGCAGTTGCGGCTCGTCGACCCAGCGATTCAGGATGTCGCGACTGTTGATGTCGGTGTAGCTCATCGCGCCGGTCACGCAGGACAAGATGTTCGGATGCGGCGCAACGAATCCCCCAGGCATGCGTTCCATCATCACGGCGGCTCGATCGGGAATGTGTTTTTGCCGAGTAATTTGCGTGTGGATTGGCGGCCAACGATGCGGATTCTCTTTGACGTTCGTTCCTTTCGCAAAGCGGCCTTTCACGGCGGACTTCAGTTCGTCCAGCGTGTCGCGCTGCCCAAGCACCAGCACCGTGTTCGGCGAGAGGTACGACGAGATCGCGATCGTCCCTTGTCCCTGGTTCGTGATCTCCAGACAGAGCCGTTCGACGGCAGAGAATTCCATTTCCGGACCGCGCGAAAAAACGATCCCCATACGGACGTCTTCCGCCTGAGCCACCATGTCGTCCGAGAGCGCCAGCAACGGAGTCAGCACCGCGTCGATCGAGTACACGCCCGACGCGACTAGCGCTGCGATCTCACCCAAGCTGTAGCCGATCGCCAGCGGGGCCGACCGGAATTCGATGCCGAAGTATTCCCGCAACAGTTCGAGTTGTGCCATTTCGACGGCGACAATCAGCGCGATCGCGTCTGCATAATCGGCAAGCGTCTCTGCCCGTCGCTCTCGAACCCGAGCCACCAAATCCACTTCACGTCCGAGCACATCACTAGCGATCGCCGAAGCGTTGAGTAAATGTTTCTCAACCGTCGGGCCGTAGATCTGATGACTCAGAAGTTCGGGCGATTTGCCAAGGTTGGACTGGTCGAACCCGCGAAACGCAAACCCCGAAGACGCGAGCAACTCTTTGAGCCGCTCCGGCGTGATTTCCGGGCTGTCGTCGTTCCTGGCGTCGTCCATGGAACCTTCTGGACTGCGGTGTGTCAGCACCGCTTTCGTTTTGGAATTTTAGTTTCGAAGCTGACCAAATCGAAGATTATCCAGAGCGGTGCTGACACACCGCATTCCCAGCCTACGATGTGACCTGATCGCGGACTAGTTCGCCGTACAATTCCGGCCGGCGAGTCCGCAGCGTGTAGTTGGGCAAGCTCCGCTCCTTCGCCATCAACGCCGCATCGAAATCGAGCACGATCATCTCGTCCCGAATCTCATCGCGCTGTGTCGAGGCCAGCAAGTCGCCGTTCGGCGCGAACGCCAATGCCCCGCCGGCGTGATGCGGCTGAGCCGGCGAATCAGGCGGGTACATCGAAACCTGGCCTGCTCGGCCGGCCTGATTCGTGAACAACGCGAAGCAAGCATTCTCGCGAGCGCGCATGGCGTAGCCGGAGATGAAATAGTCGAGCGCGTACTGCCGCGCCGCCGCGGCCGAACCGGGAGTCTCATCCCACATCTTCAGTCGTGCGGCATGCGGCATCAGCAGAACGTCGGCTCCGCGCAGAGCCAGTATTCGAGCTGGCTCTGGAAACTGATTGTCGTAGCAGATGATCGAACCGACTTTGCACTTGCCGATGTCGAACACCGGGATGTCGCGGCCGCCTTTGTAGAACAGCGTTTCATCGCGCGACAGGTGCAGCTTCCGTTGTTTGCCCATGTAACCCTCGGGGCCAACCAGCACCTGAGCGTTATAAACGATGTCCCGTTCCTTCTCGCTCAGCCCGATTGACAGGACAAGTCGATACTGCTTGGCGAGTTCGATCAGCCGTCGCGTGCTGGGACCATCGGGGATCGACTCAGCCAGTTCCCAAGTGTTCGGCGTGCAATGCCCATGCACCAGAAGTTCCGGGAAGAGAACCAGTTCCGCCCCGGCATCCGCGGAGCGGCGACACCAGCTTTCGACGTCCGCTAGAATGTGGTTGAGCCGCTGAAAGGGTGCGTTCATACTGATGGCGGCCACTCGAATCGTTTGCATGGTGTCAGTTTCTGGTTGACGTTTTTCGGCGGAGCGAATTGATGTTGATCCGCAGTGCGATGACCTGTGTGTTGGCGGTGATGCTTGGCTCGTCAGCATTCGCGGCCGATGCGCCGGAACTGACGTTTGAAAAACACGTGCGGCCGATTTTAAAGGCTCACTGCTTTCAGTGTCATGGCGAGGCGGATAAGACTGAATCCCAGCTCGATGTCCGGCTGAAGCGGCTGCTCGAAAAGGGGGGAGAGTCCGGTCCGGCAATTGTTCCGGGCCAACCGGATCAGAGCCTGCTGCTCAAGCGGGTCGAGTCCAACGAGATGCCACCCGTCGAACGCAAACTAACTCGGGATGAGAAAGAAACACTCCGACGCTGGATCGCCGCTGGAGCCAAGACTGCTGCCGCCGAACCGGAGAAGCCGGAAGCCAAAATCTTCACCGACGAGGAACTTAACCACTGGGCATTCCAGCCAATCGGCATTACAGCACGTCCGCGCGTCTCCGGTTCCGATAGTGTGCGATCGCCCGTCGATGAGTTCCTGCTCGCCGGTCTTTTGGCCAAGCAATTGTCGTTTTCGCCTGAAGCCGATCGCCGCACGTTAATCCGCCGCGCGACGTTTGATCTGGTCGGCTTGCCGCCGACACCCGACGAGATCGAAGATTTTGTGAACGACCTCGAACCCGATGCGTTCGAGCGATTGATCGATCGACTGCTGGCCTCGCCGGGGTACGGCGAGCGTTGGGGGCGGCACTGGCTGGACGTCGCGGGCTACGCCGACTCGGATGGCTACACGGACGAAGACCCCGTCCGCGCGTGGGCCTTCAAGTACCGCGATTACGTCATTCGCTCGTTCAACAACGACAAGCCGTTCGATGAATTCCTCGTCGAACAACTTGCTGGCGACGAACTCGTGCCGCTGCCGCATGCGAATCTCTCGCCAGAAAATCTCGACAAGCTGATCGCTACCGGTTTCCTGCGGATGGCTCCCGACGGAACTGCCTCCGGTGCCGTCGATCAAAACGTCGCTCGCAACGCCGTGATGGCCGAGACGATCAAAACCGTTGCGACGTCACTGCTGGGGCTGAGCCTCGGTTGTGCTCAATGTCACGACCACCGCTATGAGCCGATCACGCAAGTCGATTACTACCGCTTTCGAGCGATCATTGAACCGGCCTACGACTGGAAGAACTGGCGCGTGCCGAACGACCGATTGGTAACGCTCTACACCGACGCCGACCGCGTGAAGGCGGCCGAGATCGAAGCCGCTGCCGCGAAGATCGACGCCGATCGACAGAAGAAACTCGAGGAACACATTCAGCGCATCCTCGAACGCGAACTCGAAAAGAAACCAGCCGAACTACGTGACCCGCTGCGAACTGCTCACAACGCCGCCGCTGACAAGCGGACTCCGGAACAAACCGCACTGCTGAAAGATCATCCCAGTATCAATGTCAACGGCGGTACGCTGCCGCTGTACGACAACAAGGCCGCCGAAGAGGTTAATGCTTTCTCGAATCGAGCGACGGAACTTCGCGGCACGAAGCCTCCCGAAGAGTTCGTGATGGTTCTCAACGAAACGCCAAACATTACCCCGGCGACGTTTCTGTTTTCTCGCGGCGAACATTTCGCTCCAAAGCAGCAGGTTGAACCCTCCGAGTTGTCGATCCTGGCTGAAAGCCGAAAGCCAATGGCTGAAAACCGCCAGCCCAACATTTTTCCCGATGACCCCGCGCTCCCGACTACCGGACGCCGGCTGACCTATGCCCGCTGGTTGACGTCGGGGCAGCATCCGCTGCTCGCGCGAGTGCTCGTGAATCGCGTCTGGATGCAGCATTTCGGCAAGGGCTTGGTGGGTACGCCAGCGGATTTTGGAATGCAGGGGGAACGGCCATCGCATCCGGAGTTGCTCGACTGGCTGGCCAGTGAGTTTGTAGCGAGCGGCTGGAAGCTGAAGTCGCTGCATCGTCGTTTGCTGCTTTCGACGGCGTATCGGCAGTCGTCGGCGCGAACTGCCGCACACGATGCCGTCGATCCCGACAATCGCTTGCTCGCCCGATTCCCTTTGCGACGGTTGCAGGCGGAAGAGGTTCGCGATGCGGCACTCGCAATCAGCGGCAAGTTGAATGAGAAACTCGGCGGCAAGCCGGTACCGGTCATGCAGGACGAGATCGGGCAGTTCATCGTCGGTATCGATAACATCAACGGCAATGGTGTTCCCGACAAAACGATTCCACTCAACGGGGAGGAGTTTCGTCGCAGTGTCTACGTTCAAGTCCGCCGCAGCCGGCCGCTAAGCGTGCTCGACCCGTTCGACCCTCCGGTGCTCGATCCGAATTGCCCGCAGCGCAACTCGTCAACGGTCTCGCCACAATCACTCTTCCTGATGAACAGTGACTTTGTGCAAGAGCACTCGCGAAATCTCGCCGAACGAATCACAACCACTGCCGGCCCCGATGTGAAATCGCAAGTCGTGCTGTCCTGGAGAATGATCTTCGGCGTTGATCCGACGGAGTCGGAATCAGCCGAAGCCGTCGCTTTCGTGGCCGCACAGACCGAAGTCTTCCAGCCGAAAACCGTTCCCCCCGCGAATCCTCCGGCCGGCACGGCATCTCCACCCGATCCGGCGCGACAAGCTTTCGCCTTGCTCTGCCAGTCGCTGCTCAGTTCCAACCGATTTCTGTACGTCGAGTGAATCGTCGAATTTCAAATCTGAGATTTGAGATTTCCAGTGAGAGCCTTCAGACTCCCGTTTTGTTTCTGACTCTTGCAGAAGGCATCTCGACGTGTCGCAGTCCAATTCTGTTTCATCACCGACTTTCGACAAACCGCTCGTGCTCGGCCAGCATGTCTTGCAGTCGAGACTGATCGTTGGCACCGGCAAGTATGCCACTTTCGAACTGATGCAGCAGTGCCTCGAAGCGAGCGGTTCGGAAGTCATCACCGTCGCCGTGCGACGCGAGCGACTGATCGACGCGGCCGGGCGAAACATTCTCGATTTCATCGACCTCAAAAAGTATACGATCCTGCCGAACACCGCAGGTTGCTTCAATGCCGAGGACGCCGTGCGAACGGCTCGGCTGGGACGCGAGATTCTCAAAGGCTTGGAGAACCCTGGAGCCGACTGGGTCAAACTGGAAGTGCTCGGGGACAAGAAGACGTTGCTGCCGGATCCCGTCGCCACGCTGCACGCGACCGAGCAACTCGTCGCCGACGGCTTTCAGGTGCTCGTCTACACGACCGACGATCCGATCACGGCCAAGAGATTGAAGTCCGCCGGAGCGACATCCGTCATGCCGGCCGGTAGCCCGATTGGCAGCGGGCAGGGAGTGCTTAACCCGAACAACATCCGCATTTGTCTGGAATATCTCAAAGAGAGCGATCCCGACTACCCGGTCATCATCGACGCCGGTGTTGGCACGGCCAGCGATGTCGCGTTCGGCATGGAACTCGGCTGCGACGGAGTGCTGCTCAACACGGGCATCGCCGGCGCGACTGATGCGCTCCGTATGGCGTACGCGATGAAGTGGGCCTGCCAGGCGGGACGGCAAGCATATTTGTCCGGCCGCATTCCGAAGAAGCTGTACGCGACCGCGTCGAGTCCGGAATCGGGGTTAATCTCGCCAGGTACCCGCTAGTTCACAGAAAGAGAATGATGTCGAAAATCGACTGGAGCTATCACCGTCCCGGGTGAATGTCGTGCGTCAAAGCCCAAGAGTTCTTGGGGAAGACCACGGTTGAGACCGTGGAGCAGATCGACGCGCGCAAAAAAAAGATGCCGGCAGCCGATGCGCTTGCTTTGGCTAAACAGGTCGATCGGATCGTGGCTGCAAAAGGCTCAAAGGTCGTCACACTGGACTTGAAGAAAGACAAGCCAGATACCAAGACACTGCTGTCTGTGCTGCTCGGCCCAACCGGTAATCTGCGAGCACCCACGTTCCGTGTCGGCAGGACGCTGGTTGTCGGCTTCCACGAGGAGACTTATCGGTCCGTTTTCGGCGAACGGTCGTGAATGAGAATTTCACGCTGAAAGGCTTCGACAAGGGCCTGCATTCGTTTGCGATTCACGCCAAAGTCCGAGCGTCCAGAACGGGATGCCGAGCGAAAGTGAATTACGCGCTGTTCGCGGTCAAGAAAGAACTCGACGTCATCCACGAAGCGAAATAGCGCACTGGTGAATTCGGCGTGCAGGTAGTTGTCATCGCTAGTCACGATTTGCGTCCGCGGCATCGTCGTGACGACTCGCTTGAGCAGCGCCATCGCGTCGACCGGGTCGACCGTCAGCGGGATCGAGTCCATTCGCTGATGCTCCCGATCGGCCTGCGTCGAAACACAATTCGGGGAATCGGGAGCCGGTGCTAAACGGCCATTGCGCACCCCCAGCGACTTTGGTCGTCGCGCCGTCGCGCTCATCATCGCGAATCCCAGACTGACAAGCAGCGGGATCAGCAGGGCAATTCCCGCGATCGTTTTCCAGTTCGATGAAAGAGGCATGAGATCGATGGTTTCTGCGAGCTATTGCCCGGTCATTTTCTGATAGACAGTTTCGTGGCAATCGTGAAGCGAATCTATGCCCAACACGACCTGATTTACTCCAGCTCTGGTCGGCTCGTTGGCGAAGGTGTGTTGCCCTTTGAATCAAGTCGGGTTGCCGGAGGATGCCTTCTCTTCGCCGATTTCGAATCCCTTTAGCTCGCGGCCAGAGCCTCAAACGCTGTCCAGAACTTCAAGCGTCGGCTTTCCGGTCGCGATCGTTCCGGGAGCGGCACGCCCAGATTTCCTAGCGTCGAACGCGGCGGTCAACGCATCGCTGGCTGACTGGCCGGTCAGTTGATAACTCGATACGGAACTTTCGCCACTGCCGCAACCGGAAACGCGAATCAACACTGATGACAAACTCGTTGACCATTTCAAAAGAGGAAGCATGTTTTCAAGTTCCTTTCAAAAAGAGCCAGACTCAGTGTCGTCGAATCCTCCCCAGTTGGGGAGGTCGGTTGTTGCGCCGCCTGCCAGCGACGGCGACGGACCCAACAGAACAGCGATCGAACATCAACCTTTTGGCCGACAGATCGCAGCAGCACTGACTTCCCGCGCACGAAAGCGACAGCTCAAGCGGCGCGTGGTGGTCGGTCGAGCCGATTGGATCGGCGCACCGGCAGGCGGGACGCATCTGCGGTCGGAAGAATCGCAAGACCTGCTTCGTTGCCGTGTCGATCGTTGATCGCAAGCCGGGAGGTATGTTCTTCGACCGGCACTCTCATCGGTAGCGGGACGGGGGCGACCGGTGCTCCCTTCGAGCAGCGCAGTCCGCGACATGGAGATTTCGGTTGCGGGCTTTCGAGCGGATAACCAGACATCAAATCGCCCGGAAATTGCTCGACCACTGTAACGCCGTCCGATTACAGATGGTCACCGCACATTACCGATGCGAACATCGTCCAGGTCAACTGCATCGCCAGGAGCAAGGCGATCCCAGCGAACTTTCGGACAGACTGCGTCGATCAACCGCAAAACATTGGGAAGGCCCAGAGAAGACTTGCTGAGCCGCCTTCGGCCTACGGGCGGCATTCTGCCCGCAAACTTCCACAGAGGTAATCGCTGAATTCACAGAAAGTCCCGAATCGGCGCCGAGAAAGCCGCTCGCCTGACTGCGGAATGACCGTTAAAGTCCCGCCCCCATGTTTGTGGATCGATACACGATTGAATGCAAAGCCGGCGACGGCGGTCACGGTTGCGTGAGTTTTCGGCGCGAGGCCAACGTTCCGCAAGGGGGACCCGACGGCGGCGATGGGGGAGACGGCGGCGACATCATCATCATCGCCGACGAAAACATCAGCAGTCTGACGAACCTTGTCGGTCGAAAGCACTGGAATGCGGAACGAGGTGCGAACGGGCAAGGCTGTTTGCGATCCGGCCGCGACGGTGCCGACATTGAAATTCGTGTCCCACCTGGAACGCTGGTCAAGGATTCATCCGGCGAAGTGTTATTCGATCTGAATCATCACGAGGCTCGGTTCCTTGCCGCCAAAGGTGGCGGCGGTGGACGAGGTAACAAACACTTCGCCACTTCGACCAATCGAGCTCCGCGTGAGTTCGAACGGGGTGAGCTGGGTGAGTCACGCACCGTGATGCTCGAACTGAAATTGATCGCCGACGTCGGTCTGATCGGTAAGCCAAACGCCGGCAAGTCGACCCTGCTCAGCCGGCTGACGCGCGCGACGCCGGAGATTGCCGATTACCCGTTTACCACGAAGTACCCAAATCTCGGCGTTGTACGGATCGGCTACGATCGCCAATTCGTGCTGGCTGACATTCCGGGCTTGATCGAAGGTGCCCACGCGGGTGTCGGACTCGGCCATGAATTTTTGCGACATGTCGAACGGACAAAGGTGCTGGTGCATCTCATCGAGCCTATCCCTGCCGATCAGTCCGATCCGATGACCAACTACCGCGCGATCCACGAAGAGCTGCGGCTGTACGACGAGTCGCTGATCGCTCGGCCCGAACTGGTCGTGGTCACGAAGTGCGAACTGCCGGAAGCGGCCGAAGTCGCCCAGCAACTCGAAGCCGAGATCGGCCGGCCGGTGCTCCGCATCTCGGCTGTGACGGGCAAAGGACTGCCGGATTTGATCAATCGCGTGTTCGACCTGCTGAAAGTAGCCGCCGAAGCCCAGCATCCAGCCCGCGAAAACGCGAATTGACCCTCTCGCCGCGAGCGGCCTACATTCCCCGCCCCTTCCGGCCAGGATTCCTTTCGGCCTTCCCACCTTCGCGCCACAGGATGCGACGTTCTCAGGCGAGCGATCATGGACGATGCAATTCTCCCTTTGCGCGCGGTCCCCAAACCACAAGTCACCGGATACCTCGGCCGTCGCGGCATGACCAGCGAGGTCGTCGAGTGGAAATACTTCGACGAGAGTTTCAATCGCGGTCGCGATCGAGGCTACGTCTGGATGCGCGACGGCGATGTGCAAGGATTCATCGGCTTGATCCCCTGGAGTGTGCGTCGCGCCGATGAAAATCTTGAAATGGTCTGGGGTTGCGACTGGTCAGTCGCCGATCCGAACATCAGCAAAGGGATGGGGCTGGTTCTCGCGACGCATTCGATGTCGCTGCATCGCCCGTGGATTTCGCTCGGCGGAAGCGCGAAGGCCCGCACGATCATGCCGCATCTATGTCATCACAAAGTCGATGACGCCGGCCTCGTCTTCTGGCAACCGCTGCGGCTCGGAGCTGCACTGAGAACTCTGAGCGAACGAAATCGACTGGCTCAGTGGCTGGAACGAACGTTCCTCCGATCGCTTCCGGTGCGGTGGGTTGCCCGGCGGTCCTTGCGACGTCCGGACATCATCACCGAGCCGGGTCTCTCGCCGATCGTCGCCGAACTGATCGAACACGAGCATTATTCCGAGTGGCATCCGCATCATCGCTTCGAGGACTTGGCTTGGTCACTGGGCCGCTGTCCGTCGATCGCGACTCGGACGTGCTTCATTCGCGGACTCAGCGGCGTCGATGCCGCCGCCGTCTTGTGGCGAAACTCACAGGCCGCCGACTTCTGGAAAGTAGCGCTGTGGGCCTCTCCGATGCGACACGCATTGCTCGCCGATCTGCTGCATGAAGTCCGCTGGCAAGTCTTTCAAGAAGGAGGCGTCGCGATCTCGACGCTCGTCTCACACTTGCAGACCGACTTGATCGAACAGTTGCAGGCCAGCGGCTACTGGCGGCAGCCTCGACCACTGCCGCTGTACCTGGTCGGCGAACAGAAACAGTCGCTACCGTTCCACGACATGACCGGCCTGAGCTACCTCTGCACGGATCTCGCGTACCGCTTCTAAAGTCCATCACGACATGCCCAGCTTCGCCTCACGCATTCAAGGTCCAGTCGCCGTCATCGGAGACGTTCACGGGCAGATCGAGAAGCTCGACGCGATTCTCGCCAAGCTGCAACAGATGCCCGATTATGCGCACCGCTGGATCGTCTTTATCGGCGACCTCGTCGATCGCGGGACCGATCCTAAAGCGGTGCTTGACCGGATGTTTTCGTTGCAGCGCGAGCATCCGCAAACGACTGCGGTCATCGGCAACCACGAGCTCGCGATGGCCGGAGCGCTCAACTTGATCCCGGTTCCGTCGTACGCCGATTGGGCGACGCAATGGGTCGAGCAATACGGTGTCGAGAGCACGTTCGCGTCGTATGGGACCGCGTTGGGTGATCTCGCCGCGCTGAAAGCCAAGCTCCCGGCCGAGCATGTCGACTTTATCGCCAACGGCCCTTGGGTCGTCGAGCATCCGCAAGCGATCTTCGTCCACGCCGGCCTCGATCCAAATCAACCGCTCGAACTGCAACTGCGCATCCTGCGACAACGAGACTTCACGCTCAACCGCCCGCCGTGGCTGTGTTCGAAGACGTTCGTCGAGAACGGAGTCCCACCCGATTGCCCGGTGATGGTCGTTTCCGGCCACGTTCCGGTTCGCGAGGTCGTCTACCGCCCTGACCGCCTGCTCATCGACACCACCGGCGGCCGAGGCGGCGACCTGAGCTGCGTACTGCTCCCCGAACTCGTGCTCATCACCTCCGGCGACGACCCACCGCAACCGCTCGTCGAACCGGAAGAGGATCGCCCGTGGTGGAAGTTCTGGTGA
>VGZH01000006.1 GCA_016872645.1 Planctomycetota bacterium
CTCTTGATCCACGAAGGCTACCTCGACGGCCACCTGATGCCCGCCGGAGTCGCTCGCAAAAGCTGGGACCAAGACAAAGACGGCTACGCGACCCTGCCCCAAGGCCCTGGCCTCGGCGTGACCGTTGACGAGTCGATGTTCGAAAAGGTCAACGCCGACCCGAAACGAGTCTTCAAATGGCCGAAGCCGACGCTGCCGGATGGGGCGGTGCGGGATTATTGATCTAACGCACACGCTGCTTCTCAAAGAGAGGATTTCGTGGATCTTTGATTTTTGTTGCGGAGTTACTTGACGAATCCGGCCGTCGAGTCGTAAACCCTTTCGGTGCATATTGGTCGCAGACGCGGTGCTGGATCGCCGCAATGGTTTCTCAGTTATGAATTGGTGCGATTGCAAGCCTGGGGTGCTCCTGTTAACGGCGTACTACGCACTGTTGGCGGGCGTTGGTCCGGGCTTTCATGTTTGTTTTGACCCGCATCATCACTCGCACGCGATCGGACAATCCTCGGAAACTCCGAAGGAAACTGCACCGGCTGGACATTCGGGCTATCGGCACCGCCATCACCACGAGAAGCCGCGACCGCAGCGGACTCACGACTGCTGTATGACGGTGAAACGTGATTCGGAGAATTCCGAGAGTCGCGTGCCGAGTGTTCGTCAAGCTGGTCAAGTCCACGATCATGATTGCCGGCTTTGCCAGTGGTATGCTCAAGCGCAATCAGACAGTCATTCGCGTGCGACTGAGTTTTCCATCGCTTCGGTCATTTGTCGCAGCCAAATTGCCGCTTCGCTGTGCGTGAAAGAAGTGGCTTGTCTGCATCTCTCGCGTGGTCCTCCCGCCGCTTGAGCGCCGCTGCGCTCCCATTCGTTGAGACTGTTCGTGTCGTTTGCGGATCGTGTTGTTCTCGTGTCGAGAACATCTCGTGACAGCGAATAGCCGGCAGTTCGCTTGAACCGCGGAACGCAGGGGCATTGTCGTCGCTGCCGGACTGTGCCGGGCGACGTGCATCGGGGTCTTGGACACGGTGACTTCGTGCGACGCCCGGACGTGTCCGCTTCTCGGCGGCCGTTCATTCTTGGTGATTTCAGGGCGTTCTCCGTCGCGTGTTGCGGGGGTGGTGGCCAAGGTCCGACCAGTCCTTCACCGGTTCCCAGCGCGCCGGGGTTTTTCTCCATTGTCCTTCCTGCTTTTTTACCTTTTTCCCAAGGATTCCAGGATGTCTTCACGACGAGGTTTCACTTTGATCGAGTTGTTGGTGGTGATCGCGATCATCGCCATTTTGATCGCGCTGTTGTTGCCGGCGGTCCAGCAGGCGCGCGAGGCAGCTCGGCGGAGCCAGTGCAAGAACAATCTCAAGCAGTTGGGCTTGGCACTTCACAACTACGAAGCGTCGCTGGGGGTCTTTCCGCACAACTCCGGTTCGGCAGGGTTCTCGCCGCAAGCGAGGCTGTTGCCGTACACCGATCAGGCGGCGTTGCAGAAACTGATCAATTTCTCGCTGCCGGTGTTCACCGGCGGCGGCGGAAGTCAGGTTCCGAATCCGGCGTTGGTCGCCGTGTTTGAGAAAGTCGTCCCGCTGTTTCTGTGTCCCAGCGACACGGGGCCGCAGCAATTTGCCGCAACGTTGGGGACTCCGGCGGTCGCGTATCGGTTCGGGGCGAACAACTACATGATGAGTACCGGCAGCGGGACCGCCACGAACTACGACGACCGGCATCCGACGGACGGCATGGCGGCGATCAATCAAGGCATTCGCATCGGCGACGTGAAAGATGGGACGTCGCAGACGGTGCTGATGAGCGAATCGATTCGTGGCGACGGTATCGATGTCACGCTGCCAGCCGGGACGACTCCGCTATATCCCTACACGAAGATTCTCAATGCGTCGTCGGGAAGCAGCCCAGGGACCGGTCCGGGCTTCACGGGCACGGGAGGAGGTTGGAGCGGCAGCCCGATCAGGAATCCCGATCTGACGTTGGTGATGGCCGCGCAGACCACCTGGCGCGGCGGACAAGCAGGGACGGGCCGAGGCATCTCGTGGCTGCGCGGACTGGCTCATAACGTCATGACCAACGGCTACAACACGCCTAACAGCCGCATCCCCGATATTACCGCTCACGGCATTGGCTTCTTCGGCCCGCGCAGTCTCCACGCGGGTGGTGCTCACGTCCTGATGACTGACGGAGCCGTGCGGTTCCTCAACAACAGCACGAACGTTGCCGTGCATCGCGCGCTCCACAGCCGCAACGGGAGAGAGACCATCGGGGAATACTGAGTTGCGACCTGTCGGCGGGCCGGGTGGCGTTACCCCCGGACGAACTCGATTAACCAAAATCGTCTGAGGGCTAACGCCCTGAGGTTCACCAATCGTTCTGGAGAGTTTGCTATGAATCGTCTGTGTGTGTTGTTGAGTGTGTTGTTGATCGCCGTTGTTGCGGGTTGTGCTGCCGAAGGGGTCGGCAATCCGCGCGACGTGGCGGGCGGAACGGCGGGGACGTTGACGATCGGCGGAGTGGCGCGGCCGGACGTGCAAGTCAATGTCTTTGCCGATGCGACGCCGCCGAAACGCATCTGTTACGGAGTGACCGATGCACAAGGCGCGTTCACGTTCATCGCCGACGATGGCAAGAAATCGCTCAGGCTGGTCGCCGGCAAGTACCGCATCGCGCTCGAGTCGGTTGCCGCCGACCCGATCCCGATTCCGCCGACTGTCAGCGATCCCGCGAAAACCACGCTGGTCAAAGACTGGACCGGCAGCGAATCAAAACTTGAGTTGGTTGTGCCGTGAATCATCGAGTGGCGCACGCGGCGTGTGTCAGCTACAGCAATCCTCGCACGCGGGCCGCGTGCGATACAAATCGAACAAGGAACTTAATCATGCGACATCATTCATTTCTCATCATCGTGGCCGTGGCGCTCGGTGGATTCGGTTCCACGACGTTCGGCAACGACATTTGGCCGGGTTTTCGCGGAGCGGGGGACGGTCATTCATCAGCCAAGGACTTGCCCGTGACGTGGGAGCTGCGCGGCCGTTCGCGCGGGTCGTGGACCATTCGGCTACCGGGCTACGGGCAATCCAGCCCCGTGGTCTGGAAGGACCGAGTCTTCGTCACGTCGGTCAGCGGCGAGCACAAGGAGCGCCTGCATTTGTTGGCATTCAAGCTGTCGGACGGCGAGATGCTGTGGCAGCGCGATCTCGACGGGACGCAGAAGGTCAAAGACAGCGACGCCGTTAGTCGCGGCGCGCCGACTCCGGTGGCCGACGCCGACCGCGTGTACGCGATGTTCGAGAGCGGCGACTTGTTCGCGTTCACGCACGCCGGCGAACCGGTCTGGAGCCGCTCGATCGTCCAGGAATTCGGCGAGTTCAAAGGCCCGCACGGTTACTCCAGTTCTCCCGTGCTGGCCGACGATCGCCTGATCCTGCAAGTCAGTCATGGCGGCCCGTCGTTTCTGCTAGCCGTTGATCGCGCGACCGGCAAAGACATTTGGAAAACCGCGCACCCGTCGCAGACCGGCTGGTCCACTCCGGCCGTGTTTCGTCACGACGGCATCACTGGCGTGATTGCCAGCACGGCAGGCAGCGTCCGTGCGTTCGACGTTGTCAGTGGCAAAGAACTGTGGTTCGTGACCGGGATCAACGGGAACAGCACCGCGTCTCCCACGATCGTCGGCGATCTCGTGCTGATCGGATCGAGCGGCGAACGGGGCGGAGGTGGTGGAGACAGTTCGCGCGGCGGCCGGCCGATGGGCGAAGCGGGGGGCGCGACGAAGAGCGAGGCTCCCCGCGGCGACGGGGGACGGCCCGGATTCACGCGTCCGGACCCGAAAACGCTGTTCAGCGCTGCGATCCGGCTCGGAGGCCGCGGCGATGTGTCGTCCTCTCACCTCGTCTGGAAGAACAACCAGGTCACGGCGGGTTACGCCTCGCCCGTGGTTCACGGCGACTTAGCCTACTTTGTCAACCGCACGGGCGTCGCGCAAGGTGTCGATGTGCGAACCGGCGAAATCAAATTCCAACAACGACTCCCCGGCCAACAATGGGCCTCTCCCGTCGCGAACGGCGAGCATGTGTTCTTTTTCGGCAAAGAGGGGACCGTGCTGGCCGTGAAGTCCGGCCCTGTGTGGGAGGAGGTCGGCGAGAGCAGCGTCTCAACCACCGACATCGTGTACGGCGTCGCCGCCATCGAAGGAGCCTGGCTGATCCGCACCGGTCGCGGCCTCATCAAACTGAGCAACCCCAATCTGTAGGTTGGTTGGGACTGCATCCCGACCGTCTCATCAGCCGGAGGTCGCAAGAAGTGGTTTCAAAACCCGTTCGTGAGCCGTTGCCGCCAGCCTCGGTCCTGCGAACACAGCGTTCTTTCATATCGGCCCGACGCGAGCGCGTTGGGCTCCCACAAATGTCGTCCAAAAACTGCACGCGAGCTGCGTGCCACCCACACACAGGAGTCTGATTCATGTTCTCGAAAACCTTTGTGCGTTTTCTTCTGAGCGCGCTCGTGAGCGCGATGTCGATGCCGGTGATCCGCGCCGCAGATGCTCCGGCCGAGTGGATTGTCACGCGGCTGTTCATTCAAGACCTCGATTCGCAATCGGTGCGCTGGAGCGACGTGCGGCGCGCGGCCAACGGAAAATTCTCGATCGCGATGCCGTCGCCAATCGGCGGCTGGCAGTCGCTGGATGGCACGAAACAAAAGCTCGTGCAGATGCAGGAGACGAATCAGTGGGTCGTCGTCGGCGTCCGCGATCTCGAAGCGGGCAAGTATCAGAGCGGTTGGCAGTTGATGTCATCGGGCGTGTCGGGGAGCGATCACGGCGACCATTCCCATTGGGATTACGGCCCAGGGCCGCGCGTCGTTGACAAGCGGCTGGACGACAAGCAAGGGAACCCGGCTCACGTCTGTACCTACGACAGAGCGTTCTACATCGCCAACGATCAGATCAACGGCTACACAAAGATTGATCCGGCTCGATACAACGCCGCGACGACTCCGCAGCAGGTGGCCGAGATCCCGCGATTCATTCCCGGCGGCGGCAACCACATCACGCTAGCCGTCGCCAATTATTCGGTTGGCTACGGTGGTTGGATCGACGGCGAGGGGGACCACAAAGGCCGCGTCGATGTGACACGCATTGGGCCGAACAAGGCGGAGATCGCGTACTCGTTCCACTTGCCCAGCGGCGGCATCCACGGCGCGACGGTGCTGGAGAACCGCGTCTTCTTCGCGGCGTCCGACGGCGTGTATCACGTCCCGGTCGATGCGACGACGTCGCTGACCGCCGACAAGGTGCAGCCGGTTCACATCTCACTGGGCCAGGACGAGGAAACGGGCAAGCCATTCCGCACCGGAGCCTTCACGACGATGAGCAAGCATGTCGTCTTCACGGTCGGCAAAGGGAACGCAGCCGCGATCTGCCTGCTGAACGCAGCGGATCCGAAGGTGCCGCTCATCAAGCTGCCGCTAAACGTCGCAGCCGCGCAATCCGCCTCGACGCCAATCGTCGTCAAGACGCACGGCGGTCAACGGCTGGCGCTGGTGTTCCACGAGAATCGCGGAGCACGCGAAGGTCGTCCCGACGGAGCTGTCGCCGAAGCCGGATCAACCGGCCCGCGCGGCGGACGTCCGAAGTCGTCCGAGTCCACCGTGAATACCGCCGCAGGTCCAAGCACGACCGTCGTCGCCAAGACCGAGCCGACGGAAACCACAAAGCCCGCCGCCGAATCGTTGGCGATCATTAACCTCGATCCGAACGGCGACAAGAATCTCGCCGATGCTAAGATCGTCAAGTCGTTGCCGGTCGGAGCGAGCAAGATCTCCGGCCACTTCGGGCATCACGGTCTCGACTTTGACGGAGACCGCCGCTTCGCGTTCCTCACCAATCCTGGCGACGGCACGGTCAGCATCCTCGATCTGGAGAAACTCGAAATCATTAACTCGTTCAAAATCGGTGGCACCCCCTCGCACATCGTCGCCGTAGGCGGCGAACAAAGCGACCATTGAGTAGAATCGGATGAACTCGAACACGTCGATCTGCTCTCGGGCGATGAGGCCGACATCGGCGAGTGCGGTGTCACAGCCTGATTCCCGGGTGGTGATGTGAGCGGCAGGGCGCTAGATGCCGGTGGTGTTCGACCGGCGGCTAACACCGTGCCGCTGACATACCCAAATTCATCGCAGTGACACAGTACGAGTTCACCGACTTTTCGGACTGCAACTCACGACCAAGGCAGTTTGCCTCTTACTGAATGACTCAATGATGACGATCAGCCGAATCGCCCACACACTAACTCATGCGTTGTTCGAACTGGGCCACTATGATTTTTGTCCGTCGGCGAACAAGTGGGTGTATTGGATGAAGCATCCGGCGGCGGCGATTGTGTTCGCGGCTGTGGTTGCATGTGCGGCGGGGATCTTTATCAATCCGGTGGCGTTTGTGCCGGGTGGGGCGTTGGTGGCGACGTTGGTGCTGGGCTACTTCTGGCCGCGACTGGCGATGCTCCGCGTGTCGGGCAGTTTATCGTTTAGTCGCAGTCGAGCGGACGAGAACGAAGCGGTAACCGTGCGTCTAAAGGTCGTGAATCGCTGGCCATTTCCGGTGTGGGGCTTGATGCTCGAAGGTGGCTTTCGATCAACCCACGCCGACGCGCCCGATGTTGCGTTGGCGCTGGCTCGTGTGGGAGCCTGGTCCACTTCCGATTTCAGTTGGGAGTTCGTCGCGGATTGTCGCGGCGAGTATCCACGTCACGCGCCGAAACTTGTCACGGGATTTCCGTTTGGTTTGAAAAAGGCGGGACGCGATGTTGAGGTCGCGTCGAAACTGCTGGTGCGTCCGAAGACTTTTGAGATCGAAGAGTTGCTCGACGCGGCGGAGACTCGGCCCAATGACGACAACTGGTCGGATCATCGTGTGGGCGACTGCGGCGATATGTTGGGGACGCGACCGTTTCGGCCGGGCGATTCGCTGCGGCGAGTGCATTGGGCGCAGACGGCCCGGTATGACCGGTTGATTGTGTGCGAGCGGCAAGCGTCATCGTCTTCTTCGCTGGAAGTTGATCTCGATGCCGATCCGGCTGCGCATTGCGGCCACGGTCGTGACAGCTCATGGGAGTGGTCGATCCGCATCGCGGCCAGCTTATGCCGAGCCTATCACCGACAGAATGCGCGAGTTGTCTGTCATGTCGGTCGCGAAGAGATCGTCGTGTCGCAGGGAGCCGCCGGTTTCGAGCGGTTTCTGGATTATCTCGCTCGCTTACCGAAACACGGCGCGGCGACATCGGCGGAACGAATTCGCAGTGGTAAGGCTCGACGCCACAGCGATGGTTTGCGGATCGCGGTCACGACGGACCTGGGCTTGGCTCGGCACGAGTCAGCATGGACCTCGCGGTTGGATCGCCGAGCGGTCGTGTTGAGAGCGGCAGCGTTTGGAGCGACGACGAATCCGAACAATCCAAACGTCGCGTGTGAAGATGGCACGCTGGGGTGCGAGTGTCCGCCGGAGCGAACGCAGTCCTTGGCCGGACACATCGTCATTGACGATGTCGGCAACTTGTCCAAGCAATTTGGAACACGCTGGCGGCGCGTCTGCCATGCGGTGTGAATTTTGAAAATCCAAAGGTGGTGCTGACACCCCGCATTCTTAACCATGACCCTTCAAATGACTCAACGCGAACGCAGGCGATATCGTTATCGGCCGAAGTTGAGCGCTGCCAGCGATTGGCGGCTCAGCGAGCGATTGCCGGTTGTGTTGGCGTTGCTGGCGGTGTTGGCGTTGTTGGTGGCGAAGCGCGGGGCCGAATGGGCTCGCGGCGAAATTGCCGGAGCATGGTTGATCGAAGTCGTGGTCGTGACGCTCGCGCATGGGTGGATCAGTCGCGAAGCGCAGCGGCGCGAGCGATGTTTGAAGCTGGCGTTTCCGCTGATCGCTCTTGGAATGTTGGGGCCGGTGCTGGTCGATCCGCTCATGCGATCGGCTCTCGGTCGCGGTCAAACGCTGGATGGTTTGCTGCTCGATGGGCTTGGTTTTGCGACGATGGGGCTGGCGGTCTTTGCGTTTCACTCGGCGTTGCGGCGGCTGTGTTGTGCGGGGGCTTTGTTCTTGACGGTCTTCTCGTGTTGCTTATCGAGCGATCCGTTCGTGCTCGCGATTGTTGTGGTGTTCGCGGTGCTCGGCGTGTGGTGGCTGATGGGTTCGTACTGGGAGGGATTGCAGGGCAAGCTGGCCGCGGAATCGCACGAGCCGTTGCCGCGTCGCTGGTTGTTCGGCTTGCCGGCGATTGTCGCGGCGGTCGTGTTGCTGATCCCGTGGAATGGCCGTGAATCGCTGCTGACTCTGTGGGGTTTCTTGCCGTCATCTGGCGGGACCGGGGACTTTGACGAGTTCGCTCGGTCGGGCGTCAACGACGGCGATTTGCTGGTTGGAGCGAAAGACAACGCGCGGTCGTTCGGGCCGGTCGAGAGCGAGATTTTCATGGACTCGGAACAACCGAGCCTTTACGACGTGTTTAACGACACCTACGGCGAACCGGTGAGGACTAAGAAACAAGAGCGGGCCGTCGCGCTGCCCGCTGAATTGCTGCGTGAGGCCGAACAGCGGATGGCCGAGAGCCGCACGGTCGGTCGCGAGTTCTCGACGGTTCGGCAACCGAAGGCGGCGAAAGAGAAGCCGGTTGTCACGGATATCGACGGTCGCGCGCTGCTGCATATTAAAGGCCGCGTGCCGTTGCATCTGCGGTTGGAGTTGTACGACTTGTTCGACGGCCATGAATGGCTGCCGATGCCCGACGAAAAAAATCCTCCATTGTTGTCGTTGCGCACGATCGGCGAGAAACCGTGGATCGGGTTTCCTCAGCCGACCGTCATGGAGGTCTTCGCCGCCGAAGAATCTCATGCGTTGAAGATTCATCGGATCGACACAAACCGACTGCCGCTACCGATCGGAGCCTCGCGAGTTCACATCGACCGCATCGACCGGCCCGACTTCTTCGCGATTACGCAGCCGACGATTGTGCGGATGACTCACGAACGACTGCCGCCACAATTGGTGCTGCACTTCGTGTCGCGAGCACAGGATGAGTCGCGACTTTCCAACGATTTCAAATACCTCAGCCCCAGTGGCGACGTTCGGATGTTGGCTGTCCCCGTGGCAAGACGCGCCGCGGCTGTCGTTCGGACCCCTACATCCGAACCGTCGGAGCGGCCGGACGTAGGCGCCTGGTCTACCGAATCAGTCGCTCGCGAATGGACGGCGGGCATTGCGTCCGGTTGGCCGCAGGTTCGTGCGATCGTCAATCGGCTGCGCGACGACTACGTCTTGGACAAGGACGCGGTCATCCCGGCGGATTGCGATGATCCGGTCGGGCACTTCTTGTTCACGGCGAAACGCGGGCCGGATTTTCTGTTCGCAACATCGGCCGCGTTGCTGTTGCGGTCGCTTGGTTATCCGACGCGGATGGTCAGCGGCTTTTATGCGAACCCGGAGAACTACGACGCGCGGCGTCAGCACACCGCCGTGCTCCCCGAAGACGTCCACTTTTGGCCGGAGGTATACGTCGGTGCGGCGACGTGGGTGACGATCGAGCCGACGCCCGGCTTTGAAGTGCTCGGCCCGCCGCCAACTTGGTGGCAAATCGCCTGGTCAGCGATCGTGGCCAGCGCGGTGTTCGTCGTACGGCACGCGGTGGCGTGTTCGATCTTCGTTATCGCCGCAACTCTGAGCCTGACGTTCCGTCGCCGTATCGCGGAGCGTGTCGCGTCGTGGGCGTGGTGGCTCGGTGTGCGACGCGAGTCTCGGCAGTTGGTGCTCAACACGGCGAGGTTGCTGGAGCGTCGCGGTCAACTTGTGGGACTTGCCCGCCCCCGACATTGCACGCCCGCGCGGTGGTTGAGGCGGCTCGAGCCACGTTCGCCGGACTTGGTGAGTCTCGCGCAACTGGTCGAGTGGGCTGAGTTCGCCCCGACCTCAAGTCCGCTGCCAATCGAGCCTCAATCAAAGGAAGTCTGCCGTCGTGCGATCCAGCGCTGGACCGTCCAACAACTTCAACAGGAGGTCTCCCGATGTCCCGTGCATGGCTAAAGCCCTGGGTTGAGGTTCACGTTGATCGTTGCGATTCGTTCGTTCGTCATCGGTACCCCGGCTGTGCCATTCCCGCCAGCCAGGCAGGTGTTTTCTCGCACAGATGAAAGCACCGGGATGAAACTGTGTCCCAATCACCGAACCCTCAAGGAAAGCCAATGACTGTTCCGATCAATGAACCCCAAACCGTGGCTGCTTCGACGCCAGGCGAGGCTTGGTCGTTCGAAGACCACTTCGGCACCGTCGAGGCGTTGCGTCAACGATTGAATGGCGTGCTCAAAGGGAAGACGGACGTGATTGAGCACGTCTTGGTTTGCCTGTTGTCACGCGGGCATTTGTTGCTCGAAGACCGGCCGGGCTTGGGCAAGACGACGTTGGCGAAGGCGCTGGCCGAAGGCATCGGCGGGCGGTTCGCACGCCTTCAATGCACGCCCGACTTGCTCCCCAGCGACATCACAGGGTTCAGCTTGTTCAACCAGAAGACGCGCGAGTTTGAATTCCGCAGCGGCCCGGTCTTCTCGGATATCTTGCTGGCCGACGAAATCAACCGAGCCACTCCGCGCACGCAAAGCGCGCTGCTGGAAGCGATGGCCGAGCGGCAAGTCACCGTCGATGCGTTGCGGTATCCGCTGAGCGACGAGTTCTTCGTCATCGCGACACAGAACCCGCACGACCAACATGGGACGTATCCGCTTCCGGAAGCGCAGCTCGATCGCTTCGCGATGAAGCTCAGCGTTGGCTATCCGGGTGACAACCACGAACTGGCGATGCTTGCGGAAGCGATCGCACCGCCGCCTTGCGAGGTGCCCTCGCCGGTGTTTTCACCAAGGCAACTCCGCGACTTGCAGCAGTTTGTTGAGGGTGTTGCCGTGAAAGAGACAGTCCAGACGTACTTGATTCAGTTGGCCAAAGCGACTCGCAGCCATGCGGACATTTCGCTGGGCATCAGCCCGCGCGGACTGCTGACGTGGCAGCGAGCGGCTCAAGCGTCCGCGTTCTTGCAACGTCGCAGCTTCGTCACTCCCGATGACGTGCAAGATGTGGCCGAACCGGTGCTGCTTGTGCGACTGGCGATTGAATCCGATGACGCGACGCGCGTCGTGCGCAGTATCATGGAATCGGTGCCCGTTCCGTGATCTTTGTGGTTTTTGTTGTTCAGTTTTTGGTTGAAGCTGAGGATTTCCCATCATGTTCCGATTTGCGATTTGCGTGGCCCTCGCGTGTTTGCCGTTGTGGCTTTCGGGTTGCTCGGCGACACAAGCCGAAGCCGAGCACGAGCATCACCACGCACACGGGTCGCCCCCGACGTTTGAAGGCCTGGTGAAGCGAGTCCGCAAGCAGCATCATTGGGCGGCGCAAGCGGCATCACGCGAGGATGTAAAGCACTTTCAACGCGAATTACGACACTTCACCGAGAGCGTCGGATTGCTGCCGGAGTTGGCGGCCGAGACCGATCTCAACAGGGCCGACTGGGACCGAGCGAATGCCGCGGCGAAGGTGCTCATAGCCGAGTCGGTGCGGCTCGGGCAAACGAAAACGCCGCTTGCAGACTCGGAACGAAAGAGCGTGGATGGAGCATTTCAAACTCTCGATGAACTTGCAGCGAAGCTTCCGGCACAGCGTAGTGACACGAACGAGTGACGTTGAAGGCGGTCAGTAGGTTGGGATTCCATCCCGACCGTAAATGAAACAAAACGAAAGTGGGTCGGGACAGAGTGCCAACCTACGAAGCGAGGGGCATCATGTCGGAAGCAATGTTGTGGGGTTGTTTGCTGCGGTTTCTGCAAGGCGCGTTGCAAGCGGCTCCGTTTATCTTTACGGGCCTTTGCATCACCGGGCTGTTTCATCGGCTGATGGGTCAACAGCACACGAAGCGACTGTTTGGATCGAACTCGGTCGCGTCGCTGTTTCAGTCGTGGATGATCGGCATGTTGCTGCCGGGCTGCTCACTGGGCGTGATTCCGATCGTGAAGCAATTGCGGCGAAGTGGCATCGCGGTCGGGACGATTTTCGCCTTCGCGCTGTCGTCGCCGCTGTTCGATCCGCTGTCGATGTTGTATGGCCTGACGCTGTCGAAACCGATCACGATCATCGCGTTCGCATTCTGTTCGCTGATTGTGGTGACGGTTTCTGGCAGTCTCTTCGACTGGCTGTTCCCGAACACGGAAGTCGTGATCGAAGAGCCGCCGCCAACGCCGTATGGCATCAAGCGATTGCTGGCCGTGCTGGTCGTCATGGTGCGAGAAGCGGTGGGCAGTTCGGCGGTACTCATTCTCTGCGGACTCGCCGGCGCGGCGTTGCTGAGCCTGGCACTTCCGCCATCCAGCCTGGGACGTTCGATGGGGCACGACGATCCGTTCGCCCCAATGCTGATGACGGCGATTGCCATTCCCGCTTACGCCACGCCAATGACCGCGATGGGACAGCTCGGTTCGATGTTCCAGCATGGCAACTCGGTCGGAGCAGCCTTCATCCTGCTGATCTTCGGAGCCGGCATGAATCTCGGGCTGCTGATCTGGATGGTCCAGAATTATGGCGGGAAGAAGTCGGCCGTCTGGTTTGGCCTGATGTTGCTGGTCGTCATCGGCTTTTCGTATGGCATCGAACGTCCGCTGTACCCGCGCGACATCGAGCCGGCGGATCACACTCATGCCTTCGATATTTACTGCCAGCCGTTTCACGCAAACTCGCCGCCGGTACTGGGCTATCCGAGCGAAATCGGTAGGCGACTTCAACTCGACACGCAACTTCACGAGAAAGTCGGCGCGGCATTGCTCGCCGCGCTGGTTGCCGGTGGTCTGCTGCTGAAAGTTCTGGATCGCCGCTGGGTCATCGAGACCTGGCTCAATCAGCCGCGTGAAGTCTCGCAGCATGCGAAGGAACTCAAGTGGGACATCGTCGTCCCCGGCCCGGTGCTGGCGGGAGTCGGTCTGCTGACCATCGTGGCCATGAGTATTGTCGGCTGCTTCACCTATTACCCCACCCCGGACGAATCCTTGGAAGAATTGAGACTCGCCAAAGTCGAAGCCCTGTCCGCAGCCATCAGCGGCAACAAGGAACACGCGCTGCATTGGATTCCGATTTGCGAGAGTTGGAACCGCCGCCTGCAAGTGGGAACGTACCTTCGCCACGGCCGACTCAGCGACTACCACCGCATGAAAGCCCGCGTCTTCGCCGACAAGCTCGAAGACCTTGAACACGCCATCAGTGAAGGAGAACGAGAGGAAGCCAAACAGAACGCGATGGCGGCGCAGAACGCCTACACACGGCTGCGCGTCGCGTATTCCGAAGATCTTTAATCCCGACGGCTTCAGGTTCGGTCGAAGCTTGCGAAAGTGAACGACCCTCTGCAGCCCGACTGCGGCCATACCGGCGGCATCACGCAGATGAAAAAGATCGCAACGCTCGCCGAGGCGTACTTCGTCCCGCTGGCCCCGCACTGCACCTGCTCGGAACTGGGTCTGTCCGCCAGCATCCACGCGGCGTTCGCGGTTCCATTCCTCTTGATCCACGAAGGCTACCTCGACGGCCACCTGATGCCCGCCGGAGTCGCTCGCAAAAGCTGGGACCAAGACAAAGACGGCTACGCGACCCTGCCCCAAGGCTTCGGCCTCGGCGTGACTGTCGATGAGTCCATGTTTGAGAGGATCAACGCCGACCCGAAACGAGTCTTCAAATGGCCGAAGCCGACGCTGCCGGATGGAGCGGTGCGAGATTACTGATCCCGATGATTTCCCTTTGTGGCTTCGTGCCTGTGTGGTTCAAAAATAAATCAACCACAAAGGCACAGAGGGAATGTATCGCGTCCCTTGCTTGCACGGCGTCAGCTTGAAACGATGTTCGCCGGGAGGACTTCCACGATTCACCACTCGAAAGGTTTGACCGTGAAGATTCGATTGACTCTGTGCGTGCTGGTTATTGGTTTCGGGTTCGGTTTGATCGCTTCGGCCGCGAAGGCCGCCGACCCTTGGATTGTGTTCGAGGGAGGCGACGGGCCGGGCAAGGGAAAGCACATCGTGCTCATCAGCGGCGATGACGAGTACCGCTCGGAAGAGGCGCTGCCGCAGTTGGCGAAGATTCTCTCCAAGCATCACGGTTTCAAGTGCACTGTGCTGTTTCCGATTGATCCTGCGGATGGCTCGATCAAGCCGGATCATCAGACCAACATTCCGGGGACCGAGGCACTCAAGTCGGCAGACTTGGCAATTCTGGGACTGCGTTTCCGTAATCTGCCGGATGAGCAGATGCAGCCGTTCGTCGATTACATCGAAGCGGGCAAGCCGGTGATCGGCCTGCGAACATCGACGCACGCTTTCAATATTCCGAAAGGCCGCAAGTTCGAGAAGTACGGCTGGACCTACGGCGGCAAAGAATACGAACAAGGCTTTGGCCGGCAGGTGCTGGGTGAGACGTGGATCAGCCATCACGGACACCACGCGGTCGAGGGCACTCGCGGCATCTTAATGAAGGATCGAGCTTCGCATCCGATTCTGCGAGGCCTTAAAGACGGCGACATCTTCGGCACGACGGATGTGTACGGTGTGCGTCTGCCTCTGCCGGGAGACAGCCAACCCCTGGTGCTCGGCCAAGTCACCGAGACTCTGAAAGACGACAGCAAGCCGGTGGAAGGGAAGAAGAACGACCCGATGATGCCGGTCGCCTGGACCAAGTCGTACAAAAGCGAGAGCGGCAAAGTCGCTCGCGTCTTCACGACCACGATGGGAGCTTCCGAAGACCTGCTCTGGGAGGGAACTCGCCGATTGATCGTTAACGCGAGTTACTGGTGCCTGTCGATGGAAGGAAAAATCCCGGAGAAGTCGAAGGTTGATCTCGTCGGTGACTTCAAGCCGATGCGATTCAAATTCGGCGGCTTCGCGAAAGGGGTGAAACCCGAAGACCTGCTGAAATAGTCGAAAGTCCAGAGAAAACAAAAGCCCGACAATCCTTGCGGATCGCCGGGCTTTTTTGCGTTCACTGCGGAACTGACCGACTACTTTGCTCCGGCCAGTTGCTTAGCCTTCTTTGGGTCTTTGTCGGCTCGGCGTTTTTCGACGACTTCTTCCTGCAGGCTGCGTGGGAGCAACTTGTATTTGCAGAATTCCATCGTGAATCCACCCTTGCCCTGCGTCATCGAACGGAGTTCGTTGGCGTAGTCAAACATCTCGGCGAGTGGAACCTCGGCATTGATGATGCCGATGCCCATGTTGGTTGCGGTCTCGGTGATGAGTCCGCGCTTGCTGCTCAAGTGACCGCAGACGCCTCCTTGATATTCTTCCGGGACTTCGACTTCCAGTTTCATGATTGGTTCGAGCAGTCCGAGTTTCGCGTCCTTCAGGATTTCACGCATGGCCCCTTGGCCGCAGATGCGGAACGCCATTTCGGACGAGTCGACATCGTGGTAGCTGCCGTCCTGCAATTGGATTTGCACGCCGACCACTTCGCATTCGCAGAGCGGTCCTTTGACCAGCGAGAGCTGCATGCCGTCATCGACCGGCTTGATGTATTCCTTGGGGATACGTCCTTGCGTGACCTCGTTCAGGAAGACATATGGCTGCTCAGAACCTTCTGGCAGCGGGGTCATCTTGCCGACGACGTGAGCGTACTGGCCTGATCCACCGGATTGTTTCTTATGCTTATAGTTGAATTCGACAGGGACCGTCGGCGTCTCTTTGTAGGCCACCTTCGGCTCACCGACGATGCACTCGACCTTGTACTCGCGCTTGATGCGTTCGGTGTAGATTTCGAGATGCAACTGTCCCATGCCGGCGATCAGCGTCTCGCCGGTTTCCGGGTCGGACTCAACGTGGAAGGTCGGGTCTTCGCGACGGAAGCGTTCCAGAGCCTTCGACAACTTATCGGCACCGTCACGCTCGGCCGCTTCGATCGATAGCCGGATGACCGGCTCTGGAACCCAGATGCTTTCGAGCGCGTAGTTGACTGGCTCGCCGCAGTAGGTGTCACCCGATGCACACTCAACACCGACGGCGGCAACGATGTCGCCGGGGCCCGCAATGTCGATGTCTTCGCGATTGTTGGCGTGCATGCGGACGATGCGGCCGAAGCGTTGTCGTTTGCCCGTTCGGGTGTTCGTATAGCTTTCGCCCTTGACCATGCTGCCCTGGTAAATCCGCATGAAGGTCAACTGGCCGAATTGTTCGACGACGGTTTTGAACGCCATACAGACCAGCGGGTCTTTCGGGTTTTTCGTGAGCGTGACCTTGGCGGCGTCTTCGGGTTCGCCTTCGACCTTTTTGTGGTCGATGTTCGTCACGGTGACGGTGCGGTCCAGCGGGCTGGGCAGGTAGTACGTCACTGCGTCGAGCAGTTCTTGCACACCTTTGTTGCGATAGGCGGTGCCCATCATGACGGGCGTGATCTCTTGCGAAAGGGTCGCTTCGCGGATCAGCATTCGAATTTGATCGACCGGAATCTCTCGCTCTTCGAGCAGCGCTTCCATCAAGCTGTCATCGAACATCGAGAGCGCTTCGAGCATCTCTTGCCGCGCGGTTGAGGCTTGCTCGGCGTAGCCTTCGGGAATCGCTTCTCGACGAACGGTCTCGCCATCTTCGCCATCAAAGTACACCGCCTGCATCGTGATGAGGTCGATGACTCCGGCGAAGTCCGACTCGGCTCCCATCGGAAGCTGAATCGGGACCGGCGTGACGTGCAGCTTGTCTTTGATTTGCTGCGTCACTTTGAACGGATTTGCACCGATACGGTCCATCTTATTGATGAACGCAATGCGCGGAATGCGGTATCGCTTCATTTGACGATCGACGGTCAGCGATTGGCTCTGCACGCCGCCGACGGCGCACAGCACCAGCACGGCTCCATCGAGCACTCGCAACGAGCGTTCGACTTCGACGGTGAAGTCGACGTGGCCCGGCGTGTCGATCAGGTTGATCGTGTAGTCACTCCATTCCACCTGAGTCGCGGCGGCGGTGATCGTGATCCCCTTTTCGCGTTCGAGTTCCATGTGGTCCATCGTGGCTCCACCGTCACGGCCTTTGACTTCGTGCATCGCATGAATGCGGCCGGAGTAAAACAGAATTCGCTCAGACAAGGTGGTCTTGCCGGAATCGATGTGGGCCGAGATGCCGATGTTGCGGACTTTTGTAAGGTCGAGCATGGAGCGTCACCCTGAGGTTGGGAGCCTTTCAAACTGGGTTATTCTTGGGTTGGCCGCCGGAACGTCCAGTGGCCATGAGTCTGTAAAAACACCATGAGTCGCGAGGCCGTCGGGGCTTCTTGACCTCAGAAACAAACTGATTGTCGTTGGGAACTTGGCAGGCACTGCGAGATCAATCTCGCGGTGTAGCCGGGAAAGGCATCTCGACTTGGCCAACTCTGTTGGCCCAGGAGACTCTGCGAAGAAACCAGGAACGGGCGAAAGAGTGGCGGGCGAGACGCTAGCTCAGGAGCATCTCAAACTGATTGATTGGTAAGAAAATCACCGCAACCATGATCAGCTCTCGTCAATGCGCCTGAATCAATCCTGGTGAGCAACTCGGGTGGGTTCCGCGGCCGATGTTCGAAGTTCAGTCTGACCTTCAACCACCAGATCCGCGAAAAGGGTCGGGAAATTACAGTTCTTTTCGGCATCTGAAAAGAGGAATCTTCGGTTTTCATCGAAGATTCGTCAAATTTTACCATCGTCCATTTTGGAAAAAACGGCCAGTTTGCCAAGTTCACGCAGGCAGTGTCTCCAGCAATACAGCGCCGGGCGTCGGCTCGATGACAACCGGGCCGCAGGCTGCCGGAATCACCAGCGACTCACCGGCGGCCAGCGGTTCTCGTCCCGTGGAGGAGACGATTTGTGCGTGACCGTCGATCAGCGACAGGATGCAGCAGCGGTTTTCGACTGGCAATTGAAACCGATTTGCCGTCAGCGTGTGACGACGCCAATCGAAATGCTCTGTTCGGATCAACTCCTCACTGAGTCCGTTGGAGGCGTCCAGTTTGCGAGGTGCCAGTGGTGCGACGGGACCACAGTTGAAGTCGATGCACTGCAAGGCTTGTTCGACATGCAGCGCGCGCAAGCGGTTGTGAGCATCGCGGCGGTTCCAATCAAATAGCCGATAAGTCACGTCGCTGGGCTGCTGAATCTCGGCGAGGGCGATGCCGGCTCCGATGGAGTGAACCGTTCCGGCCGGAATTGAGATCACGTCACCGACCTGCGCGGGGATCGAGTGCAGACACTGTTCGACAGTCCCGGCCACAAGGTGCCGTTTGAGCAATGCTCGGTCGACTTCCGCTTTGAGGCCGACAAACAGGCGGCAATTCGGCTCAGCCGCGAGAATCACCCACGCTTCGGATTTGCCGTGCGGCCTCGGGGTGAGGGTTTCTGTCTGAGCATCGTTCGGGTGAACTTGGACAGACAATGTCTGTGCGGCATCGAGAAACTTGAACAGCAGCGGGAATTGTTCGCAGCCCGCGTGCCTGCCGAGCAGTTCATCGGGATGCTCGCAGACCAAGTCGTGCAGAGATCGTCCATCAAACGGGCCGCCGAGGACGCGGCTTTGATCGTCGCCGAGATCGACGACCTCCCAGCTCTCAGCCCAACCGATCGTGTTGGGATCCGGCTTGCGCCACTGCTGAGCCAGTCGCCGGCCGCCCCACGGGCGCTGTTTGAACAACGGCTGCAAGCGAAGTGGCGGCATTGTGCGAATTACATTCGAGAAGGAAATCAACGTTTGATCGTGAACAAGACGCAGGACTATAGTCCGCCCTCTCTCGTCCTCGAAGGCGACTCGCTGCGAATTATCGCAGGGCGATTGTCGTCGGAGGCGCAACCACAAGAAAGTGACTCATGCTGACCAATGATCCGCTTTCTGATGCGACATCCGATCAAGCTCCATTGGTTGAGGTTTGGCTGGATATCGGCGAAGCGCTCCGGCTCGGGAGCAGTGTGCTGCGAGTGCTCGATACCGACGGCGAGGACGCCATGCTGCGAGTGGATCCCGCAACCCCCGAAGATGATGACGAAACTCGCTGGTCAGAGCTGCCGCGCTGAAGTCAATCGCTTTACACTCCCGCGACCATGACACACTACATTGAACGATTGCACGCGGCCGTGCGACGAACCCGAACTGCCGCGTTGGTGGGACTCGACCCGCGATTCGATCAGCTTCCTCCGAACGTGATCGCTGCCGCCAAACAGCGAGCGACTTCCGAGCGAGCGATCCAGGCGACCGCGTTTGAAGAATTCTGTTGCCGGATCATTGACGTCGTCGCTCCACTGGTCCCGGCCGTGAAGCCGCAGGCGGCATTTTTTGAGGAGCTTGGCCCTGATGGTTGCGTCGCTCTGGCGAATGTCATGCAGCACGCTCGGCGAGCAGGGTTGATCGTGATCTGCGATGCGAAGCGAGGCGACATTGGCTCGACGGCCGAAGCGTACGCTCGCGGCTATTTGGCCGGAGCCGATCCCAACGCGGCAGCTTGGGCAGCGGATGCTTTGACCGTGAATCCGTACCTTGGCCGCGACACGCTCGAACCGTTTGTAAAGGTCGCGGTCGAACGAGGTGCGGGCTTGTACGTCCTGGTTCGCACCAGCAATCCCGGAGCGGGAACGTTGCAGGATCGCGTGACCGATGGCACGCCGGTTTATCGGCACGTCGCGCGGATCGTCGAAGAGTTGTCGGTCTCGACGTTGTGCCGATCGGGAGGCCCGGGCGATGACTTTGGCTGCGTCGGTGCGGTGGTCGGAGCGACCTACCCGGCTGAGCTGGCCGAACTGCGCGAAGTGATGCCGCATGTGCCGCTGCTCGTGCCGGGCTACGGTGCTCAGGGAGGCAGCGCCGCGGACGTGCAGGTCGCGTTCCGAGCGGACGGGATGGGTGCCTTGATCAACAGTTCGCGAGCGATCAACTTCGCTCACACTCGCGAGCCTTACCGCAGTCAGTTCGGCTCGGATCGCTGGGAAGAAGCGGTCGCCACGGCGACGCGGGACATGATTGTCGAGTTGCGCTCGTAGGATGGTCGCTCTTGCCCGTCCGCTTCGCGGCGGGACTCAGGACGGGCAAGAGTGCCCCTCCTACAACCGGTATCTTCGGCACGATTTAAGCAATCGGAGTCTTTTGTCTGTTCCGCGCTTTGCGTTTGACCGTTGTTTTGCGAGCGACCGGCACTTCGCGCAGAACCGGCATTTCGCGTGCGATCCGCGTCTCGCGAAAATTCAGCATGTCTGCCGCGACGTCTGTGAGAATCGTGCGGAACGATCCGTAATTCATCAGTCTGAGTGTTGAGCCGGTCGATCCGAAAATGCACTCAGTTCTCGCGAACCCGGTTGGACCGCAACCAGCGCTTGTGAGGGCTGTGCTGTGAAATCGAGTTGGGGGATCACTTCGCATTTCGAGCGACGGTCTCTTTCAGCCCGCCTTGTAAAGCCGGAGTCGTGTCGGATGCGTCCCGACCGCCTGCGAGAAATCGTAGGGGACGAATTCGGAAGACTCGCGACCAGGATCGGCTTGTCTTTTTCCGAAGGAGTGTTGCCGTGCGCTTTGCATATTGGACAGAGAAACTGCGCCAACGGATGGCTGGATTATCACGACGTCGCCTCGTTTCTCACGTGAGCCATCCGGTCGAACGTTGTGAAGACCGCTGTTTGCCGACGGTCTCCGCGTTGCTGATCACGAATGCGTTCAATCCGGCGCTGCAAGATCTGACGATCCTCTGCGACGGTCCCGACGACGTCTCGGTCAGCGTCAGTGGAGGCAACGTCCTGATTCAGGTTGGCCAGAATGGCGGTGCTCAGATCGCGCTTGTGGGCCAGCCGACAGTCGCTCCGGGCTTACTGGCTCGCATCGACATCTTCGGCAGTGATGCGACGAATCGCGTCTCGCTGAATGGTGTGACGACGGCGAACGGCTTCAGCGCGTCACTGGCGATCAACGTCGAGGCGGGAGATTCGAATGATCTGATTGACGCGACTGGTTCGGACATTGCAGTGTCGCTTCTCGGAGGTGACGGTAACGACGTGATCAACGGCGGCATCGCGAACGACACGCTGCTGGGGGGCGATGGTGCCGACGCCCTCAACGGCGGCATCGGCAACGACAACTTACTGGGGGGCAACGGAGCGGACACGATCAACGGAGGAGTCGGTCTCGACACGCTCAACGGTGGCGATGGTGCGGACTCGTTGAACGCCGGCGACGACGCCGACAGCGTCTATGGTGGCAACGGAGCTGACAACATCGACGGCGGCCTCGGCGACGACACCCTCAACGGCGACGGCGGCAACGACACCGTCAACGGAAACATCGGCAACGACACGCTCCTCGGGGGAGCCGGTCAGGACTCGCTGCTGGGGGGCGAAGGCAACGACGTGATCAACGCTCAAGCTGGCAACGACACGGTTTTCGGTGGCACCGGCAATGACGATCTGCAAGGCGGCGACGGCAACGATCAAGTCCATGGCGATACCGGCAACGACTCGCTCAATGGCAATTCGGGCGATGACACCGTGACCGGCAGCGATGGCAATGACTCGATGCAAGGCGGGTCCGGCAGGGACTCGTTGGACGGCGGCATCGGCAACGATCGCGTTTTCGGCCAGGCCGGGAATGACACGCTGATTGGGGGTGGAGACGCCGACCATCTGGACGGTGGCGCGGGCAACGATTCGCTGTCCAGCGCGGACGTGCCCCCGGCTGTGCTTCCGACTCTGTCGATCAGCGATGCCACTGTGACTGAACGAGACAACGTCTTCTCCACGCTGTTCAATGCACCCAACGATGTACCGATCACGGATGATAATCGGGCGCTCGTTTCGGCGGATTTCGACGGCGATGGCGACATCGACTTGGCGACTGCGGCCTCCATCCTCTTGAACAACGGTACTGGGTCGTTCTTCCCGGCAGTGGCAACCGGATCGCAGGCACAGGGTCGTATGGACGTTGGCGACTTGGATGGCGACGGCGACATTGATATCGCCATCGCTGGCAACCCGACTGGAGATGTCGATCTGCTGATCAACAACGGTAACGGCACGTTTCTCGCGCCACGCACCGCCGCCGATCTGGGGACATTCTTCGGAACCTCTTCGGTCACGATGATCGATGTTGACGGCGACGGCGATCTCGACCTGGCGGCCGTTGTCGGCTTCTCGACCCCAGAAGTGTTCGTCACTCTCAACAACGGTAATGCCACGTTTCAGCCACCTCAGCAATTCGCGGCGGGAACCGACGGCGCTTCCGACATCGTCGCCGGTGACTTTGACGGCGATGGTGACATCGACTTGGCCGTGGCCAAGGTGTTCTTTCAATCGAACATTGCGTTTCTGCGGAACAACGGCAACGGCACGTTTGCCACCGGAGTGTTGACAGCCGTCACGGCCGAACCGAGTTCCATCGTCGCGGCCGACTTCGACAACGACGGCGATCTGGACCTCGCCACCGGCGGAGCGACCAATACCGTGCTGCTCAACAACGGCACGGGCAGCTTCACCGCATCGGCACCGATCGCCAATAGCGGCTTCTTCAGGACTGCAAACGACATTGCCGCGGCAGACCTGGATCTCGATGGCGATATCGACCTGGCAACCGTCGCCTTCAGCGGACAGCTTTCGCTTCTCGAAAACGACGGCGTCGGAAACTTCGTTGCGTCTGGACCGCCGACACTCTCCACCAATCAGGGGTTCGGCGATGCGATCGTGCTGGCCGACATTTCCGGTGACGGTGCCCCGGACATCGCAGTCAACGACGGCTTTGCTCAAAACAATGTTTCGATCCTGCTCAACACGGGTTCCATACGACCGACGGCGGTGTTCAACGTGACGCTGTCGGCCGCCAGCACCGTGCCTGTCACAGTGTCGTTCGCGACCGCGAATGGATCGGCCCTGTTGGGCGGCGATTATCGAGCACAGACTGGCGTCCTGACGTTTGCTCCGGGAACGACCACACAGACAATTCGCGTGATCGTCGAAGGGGACGTGATCGGGGAGCCGACGCAGAACTTCTTCGTGAATCTCTCCAACGCCACCAACGCGACGTTTGCCGACGCGCAAGGGCAGGGATTGATTCTGGATAACGACGGAACGCCGCCGGGTCCAACCATGAGTATCGCCAGCGTCACCGTCGCCGAAGGGGACGTCGGCACGCAAAACGTCGTCGTCACCGTCACGCTGTCGGCTCCGCTGGGAGTTCCCGCCTCCGTCCAATTCAATTCAACCGATGGCACGGCGACCGCCGGACAGGACTACATTCCGGTCAGCGGAACGTTGAACTTTCCGGCTGGCAACGTCAGCCAGACCATCACGGTGCAGGTCAACGGCGACTTGCGAAACGAAGGGAATGAGAGCTTCTTCATCGACCTATCTAACCCCGTCGGTTTGCCGATGGCGAACTCGCGAGCGCAGGTCGCCATCACAGATAATGACAGCGCACTTCCGCTAACGACTCCCAATGACACTCTGTTGGGAGGTACCGGAACTGACACGCTGATTGGCTCCGTGGGCGACGACGTGATGAACGGCCAATCGGGCAATGACTTGATGTCGGGCGGCGACGGTGCCGACTTGATGTTCGGTGGTGCAGGCAGCGACACGCTCAACGGACAAGCCGGCAACGATACGCTCGACGGCCAAGGAGGCAACGATTCTCTGGACGGCGGAACGGGTGACGATCAATTGGTCTGGAGTGGAGCGAACGGCGGTAGCGACACGGTCGGCGGCACGTCGGGATTCGATACGGCGGTCGTCAACGGCACCGGGTCGGCCGACACTTATTCCGTTGGGCAGAATTCGTCCGGGGAATTGACCGTCTCGGACAGTGGCTTCACGCTGACGGTTCAGTCCACGATCAACAACGTCATCATTCACGGCAACGGTGGCGACGACGTGGTTACGATTGGCTCGCTCAGCAACTTGACGGGAACCGTGCTGACGATTAACGGCGGCGATGGCAACGATGAACTCGATGCGTCGGGAGCGGTGCTGGGCTTCGTGCGTATGGGACTGAACGGCCAAGCGGGCGACGATTCGCTCACAGGCGGCAGTGGCACGGACACGCTCGATGGGGGCGATGGCAACGACACGCTTGCTGCCGGAGCTGGAAACGACAGCCTGACGGGCGGACTGGGAGACGATGTGCTCAGCGGTCAGGACGGCAACGATACGCTCAATGGTCAGGACGGCGATGATTTAGTCGTCGGTGGCAATGGCAACGATTCGATGCTGGGTGGCAGCGGTGCCGACACGTTGCAAGGACAGGCCGGAGACGACACATCCCACGGTGAAGCGGGCGATGACCGGCTTGTGGACACAGCGGGCAATGATTTGCTTGTGGGTGGCAATGGCTTCGACACGCTCGACAGCGGTGACGGCGACGACACGCTTGATGGCGGCTTTGGCGACGATTCGCTCATTGCCGGAGCGGGCAATGACAAGGTTCGCGGAGGCGACGGCAACGATACGCTCGACAGCGGCGACGGCGATGATGAGATCAATGGCGGCGATGGCGACGACCTGTTGTTGGGTGGCAGCGGCAACGATGGACTCAACGGTGGCGATGGCGACGACGTGATCAACGGCGGAGCCGGCAATGATGTGATGGTCGGCGGCGACGGCAACGACACCATGCTGGGCGGAGCGGGCAACGACACGCTGCTTGGCGGCGATGGCGACGACAACATCAACGGTCAAGGTGGTGGTGACATCGTCGCGGGGAATGAAGGGGACGATCTCCTCGTGCTCGACGCCAGCGATCTGGTCAACGAAGCGTTTCTGCTCTCGCAAACGCTGCTCGACAACCTGAATGGCGTGTGACGTTTCAGAGGTGCAAAGTGCAGAGTGAAGACTGCAAATTGCAAAAGGACAGACACCGCACTTGTTTGTTTGCACGCGTCACTTTGCACGGAGCTCATCTTTCGAGCCAGCTATTCGAAGAAGAGAATAACCTCCAAAGAGCGGGACGAGGCCGCTTCACCCTGACGTCAGTGGGGTGACTCGTTCACGGCTCTCCTTCGGGCGACCCGGTCTGGCGGTCAGGCCGGGTCGCTCTTTTTGAAATTTGAATTCTGACAGTTCAGATTTCTGAATTCAGATCCCGTGGCCCGATCGCTCCGTTGTGCAGAGCGGTGGCGAGCAGCACACCGTCGATCTGGACGGCTTGCAGCGGTTCGAGGTCCGCCGCGTTTCGCACTCCACCGCCGGTGATCAGGCGGCAGCACGGGGCCAGTCGTCGAATCGCGATGCACAATTCGAGCGTGCTCGGGCCGCGTAGTTCTCCGACGCTGGAGAGGTCCAGCACGATCATCTGCAAGATGCCGATGTCGATCACGGCGCGGGCAATTCCCAGCGGCGTCGCGTCGGACCAACGAACGCCACCGAGCATCGGTTGCCCCGCCTGCAAGTCGAGACTGAACACGATTCGTTCCGCGCTGAACTTATCGATGAGCAGCTTCAGCAATCGTAAGTCGGTCAGCGTTTCCAGGCCGACAATCACCTTCGCGGCCCCGGCTTTCAGCAGACGGCTGGCATCGTCGAGAGTTCGCAGTCCGCCGTCGATCCACAATTCAAATCCGTCGGTCGCGAGTTGCCGAAAGACTGTTTCGTTTGGTTGCTGGTGCAGAATGCCATCCAAATCGGCGACGTACAACGTCGTCAGTTCCAATCGGTCGCGAAACGCCCGTGCGACGTCAAGCGGCTTCGCGGAGTCTGTGAGTACGCTTTTGACGGGTCGATACTCGTCGCGCCGGCCTCCGACGCCACGCACGACGATGCCATTGAGCAGATCGAGGACAGGAAGAATCTGGAGCGCAGCGGACGCGGGCAGTGGGCAGTGGGCAGTGGTGAGTTTTGTGTCCATTCCCGAATTCTGGATTTAAACCGCTTTGGCGGGCACGGTCGCTCGTTGGTTGATTTCTTCCGGCTTGATCCGACTCAGGCCCGACGCGGTGCCGGAACGGACTCCACCGTCGTCGCCAGTGGTCGTCGTCACTGGCTCGAGTCGCATCGGCAGCGAAACCGTAAACGTGCTCCCTTTGCCGAACTCGCTGACCAGCGTGATTTCGCCGCCCAGCAGTTTGCAAAGTTCCTTCACGATCGACAGGCCCAGCCCGGTCCCTTCGAACTCGCGAGTGAGGGTCTCCTCTTTCCCCGGTTGCTGCCGGCCCTGACGGAATTTCTCGAAGATGCGTTCCTGCTCTTCGAGCGGAATCCCGATGCCGGTGTCTTCGATCTCGATGAGGAATCGCGGTTCGTCGCGCAAGCCGGCACGGACTCGCACACGGCCCCCCTCGGGAGTGAACTTGATCGCGTTTGACAGCAGATTGCTGAGGATTTGCTGCAACTTGCCGACGTCTTGGAACAGCTTCGGGACTCCGGGTTCGACTAGCCAGGACAAGTCAATATTTTTCTTTTCAGCCTGTGGAGCCATCGCTCCTGTCTGCCGTTCGATCAGGTCGTTCAGCGAGAACTCGACCAGATGCAGTTCCATCTTGCCGCTTTCGATCTTGGCCAGGTCGAGTACATCGTTGATCAGCGACAGCAACGAGCGGCCGGCGATTTGTATGTTGCCGACGTAACGCCGCTGTTTGTCCGATAGGTTGTCCGCGGTGTTCAGCACGTCGCTGAAACCGAGAATGCTGTTGAGCGGCGTGCGCAGTTCGTGGCTCATTGTGGCCAGGAATTCGTTTTTGATGTTGTTGAGTTCGTATAGCCGCAAGTTCACGCGAGCGAGTTCGTCGACTTTGCCGTCGAGGTCCGCGTTGACGCTGCGCAGTTCCTCCTGCACGGTGACCAAATGCCGCAGCATGCGGTTGAACGCATGACTGAGTTCCTCGAACTCGTCACCGGTACGGATGTCGGCACGCATGTCGAGCTTGCCGTGAGCGATCGCATCGCTGACTTTTTTCAGGTGCAGTACCGGCTTCGTCACGACGTAACGAATCACCAGATAGATCGCGATGATCGACAGAACGACCTTCAGTAATTCGCCGGTGATCACGAAGGCGTTGGCCCTGTGCAACGGCGATTTCACACGGTCGAGCGGCAGCGTGATCTTGGCCGCTCCCATGAACTCACCGACCTGACGCGGAATCTTGGTCCCGTTGGCGTCGGTTCTGTTTTCGTGATGATGGCACGACAGGCACGATTCAGCAGCCTTGAGCGCGACGTAATATTGGTATTCAGGCGGATCACCATCGACCTCCTTGATCACGTGATCTGTCCCCCCAGCCTTCAGCAAGTCCAGGACGTCTCGGCCACGCTGTTCGATCGGCACGTATTTCGGATCCACCCCTTGATCGAGCGGATGCGAATGCAGCAACTCTCCCTTGAGTTCTTTCAATTCTTCTGGCTGCACTTCGATGTCCACATTGATGAAGTTGGTTTTGCTGATATCGAGCAGCCATTCGGCCTTGCTGACCAACTCGGCGTCCGTCACCGTGCGACGAAAAGCTTCCGTGTCTTGAATCGCCTGCCAGTGAGCTTTGAGCACCACGCTGGCCGCTAACGATTTGGCGCTCGTTTGAGTCGACCGATCCAGCAAGCTCGATGTCTGCCAGCGATACAGAAAAAACGTCCCGACTGCGAACAACGTCAGGCCAGTCCCGAACAACACCAACACCTTCAACTCAAAGTTGGCTTCCCCCAACAGACGTTTCAGCTTGTGGTACGACATGGGGACGGTGGAGTCAGGGATTGGGAACTTGGAAGTAGGGAAGACATTAATCAGAACATTGAGCACTCAGTGGAGTGTATCGGCCGCGCGCAGTGGAGACAGTGGACGAAGACTTGGCCAGAGTCCCTTGTCTTTCCCGCGCCCCTTATCCCCTGCCCCTCCCCTGGCAGCGGCGGCAGAAAAACGTCGAACGTTGAGCTTGCACGATTCGGACAATTCGGCCGCACCGACATGTCGGACAGTTCTCGTCTTCGCGGTCGTAGACGCGATGAGCGTTCTGGTAGCCGCCGCTTTGATTGAGCGCGTTGCGGTATGTGCCGTCTCCGAGTGTCGATCCTTCATGCTCGATCGCCTCCAGCAAGACATGCTGAGTCGCCGTCTGCAATCGGCGAGCTTGTTCGCGAGTCACTTTCGACGCTGGCTGCAACGGCGAGATGCGGGCCTCGTGCAGGATCTCGCTGGCGTACAAGTTGCCGATGCCAGCCACGAGCTTTTGATCCAGCAACGCGACCTTGATCGGCCGAGCAGTTCGCTGACAGACTTCGTACCAGTCCGAATCTGTCAGCAGCAGCGCGTCTTTGCCGAGTGACTCTCCTCCCAATCGTCGAGCCAGTTCTTCCGGATCGCACAACCGGACGACTCCCAAGCCACGGCGATCCCAAAACCAAACCGACCTGGTCTGCCGAGTTCGACCACCGCCAGCCATGCGCCATTCCAGTCGCAAGTGTTCGCGATCGGGTGGGTCGGCAATCAACATCAATCCTGTCATCCGTGGTTCGATCACAAACGAATCACCGCTCGAAAGTTCAATTACGATCCGCTTGGCCACGCGCCGCACAGCCGTGACTGTCTGGCCTTTGGCCCGCCGTGCCATCGCGGCAAACAGCGGTGACATCGTCAGCGGCCGGCAATCGCACGGACACAATCGTAGTTCGCAAAGAGTTCGCCCAGTCATCACGTCACGGATGCCGCGGACCATCGTTTCGACTTCGGGAAGTTCGGGCATGGGTCAGGAGGGGTTAGGGGTTCGGGGCTTAAGGTCGGAATGTTCTGTCGAGGTGAGAGCAGCCGCAAGGACCATCAATATCCCGCGACGTCGAATCGTCCGCTAGACTCTTGCCGGAAACTTTCTAACCCCTGGTCCCTAACCCCTAGTCGCTCTCTCATGAGAATCCTGCTTGCCAATCCGCGCGGTTTTTGTGCCGGCGTCAACATGGCCATCGAGTGTCTGGACGAAGTCATCCGCCTGTGTGGCTCGAACGTTTTCGTTTACCACGAGATCGTCCACAACAAATATGTCGTTGAGCGGTTCACCCGGCAGGGTGTGAAGTTCGTGAACTCCGTGGACGAAGTGCCTCGCGGTTCGATCCTGTTGTATTCGGCGCACGGCATCTCGCCGGAAATTCGCCAGCAAGCCCGCGAGCGGAATCTGAAGACAATCGATGCGACCTGTCCGCTGGTCACGAAGGTGCATCTGGAAGCGATCAAGTACGCGAAAGAGGGCTATCACATCATCCTGATCGGCCACGAAGGACACGATGAAGTCATCGGCACGATGGGGGAAGCTCCCGAAAGTATCACGCTGGTCGATTCGCCGGCTGAGGTGGATCGCTTGCCGTTCGCGGTGGATGCGAAGGTCGCGTACCTGACGCAGACGACGCTGAGCGTCTTCGAGGCGAGCACCGTCATCGAACGGCTGAAGCGGCGCTACCCTGGAATCGTCAGTCCACCCAAAGAAGACATCTGCTACGCCACGACGAACCGGCAAGAGGCGGTCGACGTGCTGGCCAAGGATGCCGACGTGGTCATCGTGCTCGGCAGCCAGAACAGTTCGAACAGCCAGCGACTGCGCGAAATCGGTCAGTCGATCAGCGGCCGAGCGTACTTGGTCGACGGCGTCCACGAGTTGTCGCTTGACGATTTTGATGGCTCGGAAACGGTTTTGATTACAGCTGGAGCGAGCGCTCCGGAAGTGGTCGTCGAAGCCTGCGTCGAGGCACTCGTCAATCGCTTTCAGGCAACCGTCGAAAATCCAGTCGTCCGCGAAGAGCACGTCTATTTCCCGCTGCCCAAAGAGCTGCGCGTCATACAGGCGGCAACGTAGTTCGCAAACTTTTCGAGTCATTGGATTGAAGGACCAGTTTTAAATGATCTCCCCGTGCAGCGTGCGAGTTTTTGTATCCGTCTCGTAGCGGTGTTGTGCGAAAGATTATCCCAGCAGTGCCGTTTCAAACTCAGTCGCTGACAATAGTCGCGGCTCCAAGGCGATTTGGATTTGTTTTGTGATCGACCTTGGATCACAGGTCCAATTCTTCTCAAAAGCTGGTTTCACCGAACGGCCTTCAACGTATGATCGTCGAGGTTGGGGGCATCGGCGTGACCATCAATGGACTGAAGCTTGAGAGCCTCGCCGCTCGGCTGATTGGCGGCGGTGCCGGATGCTTCATCCCCGAACTGGCACTCTCAGTTCTGAAAAGAGGCCTGCAGGAGAAAATCTTCATGCAACTCCCCGATGCTTTGGATCTGCTGGTCGTCTGTGTTGAGGCGGGATTGGGCTGGGATTCCGGAATGCGGCGCGTCTCGGAATGAATTGAAAGTTGCTGCTCCGGAACTCTGCGAAGAATGCGATCGTTGCAACAGGCCGCTTCAGAGGGGCAAAGTCCGTCGCGAATTCCTGCGTGAGCTGGGTGTGCGGACAGGTGTGGACGACGTACGAGTCCTTGTGTCACGACGCTGACTAATGCCGAACGCTTTAGATCTTCCATCGGTCCGGCCTTGCGCACGCAGTACGGCACGATGGGTCTAAAACGACGTCAGTACGCCGAAGAACTTGCTCATAAAGACTCCCGTACAGATGCTTTTTCCCGGGTACTTTTCATTTTCTGAGGCATTTTCATGGTGTTGGTTGGCCCCGCAGCCGTAATGACGGTGCAAAATTTGAAACTATCGTGGCTGAGGGGTTTTGCGTCGGTTCGGGCGCGATTTGCGTCCGACACAAGAAAATCCGCTTTGGGCGCAGACAAGATCGAGAAGGAACGATAGTTTTCTCGCCGTTCTGGTCGCTGCGATCGGCGCGAGCGACCCCGCCTCGTCTGGCTCCCTAAGGAATGCTGACATGAAGACGAACTCCGCGCTTCTGGTTCTGGCTCTGTTGACCTCAATAATGCTGCCTGGTTTTGCCGCTGATGAAAAAGACAAACTGAACGGTGCCAAGTGTCTCTTGGCTGCAAAGAATCCCGCCAAGGCAGACAAATTCGTCGAATACCGTGGCGCGAAGATTTACTTCTGCTGCGACAATTGCCCCAAGGCCTACGAAAAGGACAAAGCCAAGTTCGCGACGAAGGCCAACCACCAGCTCGCGCTGACCGGTCAAGCCAAGCAAGAGAAGTGCCCGCTCAGCGGCCAAGCCGTTGACAAAGGCCAGACCGTCGATATCGCCAACGTGAAAGTTTCTTTCTGCTGCGGCGACTGTAAAGGTCAAGTCGAGAAGGCTGAAGGCGATGCGAAGCTCGAGCTCGCGTTTGCTGACAAGGCGTTCGACAAAGGTTTCAAAGTCGAAAAGAAGAAGTAATTCTCTCGTCCTGAGACCGCGATCATCAGAGCCCGGCTTGTTCGACAAGCCGGGCTTTTCGCTTTGCAGGAACAACCGCTATGCGCAGCCCATCGACGTGCCTGTTGTTCTGTCTGTGGCTGGCACCCGAAATCGCGATCGCTGGCGGAGTCGGCCTGCAAGCTCATTGGCTGTGGAGCAGTCGTTCTCCGCGCGTCAACGAAACGATTCGGCTGCGGCGCGAATTCAACGTGGCCGACTCTGTCGCACGCGCCGAGCTGCGCGGTTTGGCGGATGATCGAGCGACCGTCTTCCTCGATGGCCGTAACGTTGCGCAGTTCACGTCGACTCGAAGATTTGCGACAGCACAGGTGGCCTCGCTGACAGCGGGAAAGCATCTCGTCGAAATCGAAGCGACCAACCAATCCGGGGCGGCGGGAGTCTGGTTGCAACTCGATTGGACGGAGAGCGACGGTCGGACTCAGCGACTGGTGACCGATGGTGATTGGGAAGTCCGCGACGCAACCGGCGAATGGCGGCGAGCAGTCAGCTTGGGGTTGCTCGGCATCGCTCCCTGGTGGAGACCGGCCGGCGAACTGGATGACTATGACCAATGGAAACGAGCAATTGGAACGGGGGAAGCGGACGAGGCGGCTCGCATCCGGGTGGCGCCGGGCTTTGAAATCGAGTTGGTTCGCAGTTCCCAAAAGGGAGAAGGCTCGTGGGTGAGCCTGACGTTCGACGCCAAAGGCCGCCTGATTGTCGGCCGCGAAGGCCCAGGCATTCTGCGGATGACGTTGCCGCAGGTCGGCGAGTCCGACGCCATCAAGGTCGAACTCATCAACGACAAACTACTGGAATGTCGCGGGCTGCTGTGGGCGTTCGAGAGTCTCTTCGCCAACGCGAATAACTCGAAGGGGCTGTACCGGCTGCGTGACACCGACGGCGATGACCAATTCGACGAAGTTAAACTGTTGAGAGCGACCGGTGGCGGAGTTGGGCACGGACGGAACGCGCTGGCATTGGGACCGGACAATCTGATTTATGTGATTCACGGCAACAATGTGCTGGTGTCGGAGACCGACCGCGCACTTCCCGAGGACTCGCCGTTGCAGCATCTTGCCGAAGATCGATTGAGGCCGGCGTTCTGGGATCGATTCCTGTTCGACTCCGACGCGAGAGTGCCGGCCGGTTACGTCGCTCGCACGGATGCCGATGGTTCGAGCTGGCAAGTCGTTGCAGGAGGCTTTCGCAATCCCTATGGAGTGGACTTCAACGCCGACGGCGAACTCTTCACGTTCGATGCCGACAACGAGGGGGATCAGGGGACTCCGTGGTATCGGCCGACGCGGATCAATCACATCGTCAGCGGCGGCGATTATGGATTCCGGCAAGGCTCGGCGAATCGACCGGGGCACTACGCTGAGCACCTGCCGAGCATCCTCGACATGGGCTTGGCTTCGCCGACCGGAGTGAAGTCGGGACATCGCGGCACATTTCCGTCGCCGTATCGCGAAGCCATGTTCGTCTGCGATTGGTCCTACGGCCGTATTCACGCGATTCATCTCGACCTCAACGGAGCTTCGTACCGTTGTCGATCGGAAGTGTTTCTCGAGGGTCAACCGCTGAACGTGACCGACATAACGTTCGGACCTGATGGCGCGATGTACTTCGTCACCGGCGGGCGCGGCACACAGTCAGGACTGTATCGAGTCCGGTCCGTGGGACAGGTTTCCAATCTCCCCGGCCAGAGACAGCAGGTTGAAAGGCGACCCCATGAGAAACGCCGACAACTCGAACGCTGGCACACGGTCGAAGACTCGGCCGCGATTGATACGTTGTGGTCGGCGCTTGGAAGTGACGATGTCTGGCTGCGTCACGCGGCACGCGTCGCATTGGAACGTCAGCCGGTCAAGGAATGGCGCGAGCGCGCGTTGAAGTCACCGACGACGCGGGAATCGGCAACGACCACGATCTCGGCGCTGTTGGCGCTCGCGCGCGTCACGGGGGAACCGATGACGCTGCCATCAATTTGCAAGCGGCTCAATGCGCTGTCGTTTGCCGAACTCTCGACCGAACAGCGGCTTGATGCCTGGCGGGTGTACGCCGTGGTCTTCGCTCGATTGGGAAAGCCGTCGCAGTCGATCGCGAAATCCGTGACGGAAGTTCTCGCGCAGCAGTTTCCACAGGAACTCGAAGAGCCGAATCAAAAGCTGTGCGAGTTGCTCGCGTACCTCGAATGGCCGCCGCTGGTCGAGCAGTCGATCCCGCGACTGGAGGCGGCCATTGAACAGGCCGACAAGCTCGCGTACCTGACGACGCTGCGTGACGTGCCGGTCGGTTGGACGCTCGACCTGCGGCGGCGGTACTTCACCGAACTGCGCAAGGCGGATCTGTTCGACGGCGGCAACTTGTTGCCGATCGCGGTCAACGGAATTCGCGAGGATGCGCTGGCAATGTTGTCCGCTGACGAGCGTCGCGAACTGGAGACGGTCCTTGAACCGGCTGCGGAAGGGGGTGGCGACATCCTGGCCACGACCGCCGCGCGGCCAGTTGTTCGGGAATGGAAGCTCGAAGAGTTGGAGGCGACGCTCAAAAAACCCGCCGCGCCGCGCGACGTCGCTCGCGGCGAGCGGTTGTTTCGTGACGCGCTGTGCATTCGTTGTCACCGTTTTGGGACTGAAGGTCGCACGCTGGGGCCTGACCTGACGTTCGTGAGCAGTCGCTTTGGTCCGCGGGATCTGCTGGAGCACATGTTGGTGCCGTCAAAAGTCATCGACGGCAAGTATCGGCAGACGACGGTCGAGACGAAGTCCGGAAAAGTCTTAGTCGGCCAAGTAGTTGGTGGCGATGGACAGAATCTGCTGCTCGCCCCGGATCCACTGCGGCCGACGAAAGTCACGAAGATTCCTCTGAACGAGATCGAAACTCGGCAGGCGAGCCCCGTTTCGCCCATGCCGGTCGGACTGCTGAACTCGCTGACCGAGGTGGAGATTTTGGATCTGCTCGAATACCTGCGGATTGGAAGGCGGTGATTGACACCAAATCGTGACTGCTCTGGTACTAAGAGTTTTTGTCAGAGCCCGGCCACTCGTCACGGTTCGAACAGGTGATTAACCTGCTCAAATCATGAGGCTGGCCGAAGAGAAATTTCAAATCGCGTCTTTTGTCGAGGAGAATATGGTGCGAAGTCTTCAACGCCACGGGCGAATGCTGAGTGTGATTGCGTTTTTGGCCGTTGTATTGGTGTCTCATTCAGGCATTCAGGCTCAGACCAAGGAGCCCTCGAAGTCCACCGAACCCGTGCGTGAGCAGGCGATCCCACTGATGATCCTGTGTGGCAGCGGATTCGAACGCTGGATGGCGAACATCGACTACCTCTTTGGGACGATCGAGCGCGAAGAGTTGTCGGACTTCGTCAGCGGGAAGCTGGCAAGCGTCAACGACTTCAAAGGCTTCGACAAAGACAAACCACTTGGGATGTTGATCTTTCTGCGGCCGGGTTTGATCCCGCAGCCGTACCCGGTGACGTTCGTGCCGGTGAAGAATCTGGCGGACGCGATCGGGACGGTGAGCAGCGGGTCGTTCAATGTGAAGAAGGTCGACGACACGCACTACGACTTGATCGCCGGCAATCAAACGTTTTACGCGAAGCTCGTCGGCGATTACGCCTGGATTGCCACACAGTCCGATCAACTCGATTACGAATTCCCGGACCCGCTGGCCGTGACGAAACGGATTACCCAACGATACGACATCGCCCTTGAGTTCAATCTGACGCAAGTTCCGGAAGGGATGAAAAACATCTTTCTCGACTTTCTGCGAGCCAGTACCGAGACCTCGATCCAGCAGCGCGACGGCGAGCCGAACACGGCGTATCAGATGCGGAGGCTCAATGCGCTCGACACGCTCGACTGGCTGGATCAACTGCTACTGCAAGGGGAGCGACTGACAATCGGTGCGAAGGTCGATCCCAAAAGCAGACATGCAACCATCGAGTTGGACATCATGGCAAAGCAGGACAGTGCTTTCGCCAAGGCCTTGCAAGACACCGCCGCTCGCCCCAGCTTCTTCGCGAACGTTGTCGAAGACGACGTGCCACTGACTTTTTCGATGTCGGTGATGATGACGCCGCAAAATCAAAAACGCTTCGCGGAATTCTTCGAGCACGCCGAACAGGACGCCGCTGAACTGATGGCCAACTTGCTGGAAGAGAAGAAGCCGAGCGAAGCCAAGAAGCCCGCCAACGCCGCGGCTCCGCCGGCCGACGCGCCGAAATCGACCGGCTTGCCGAAATCGAAACGGGGAGCCACCGGGAACAAAGCCTTGAAAGCGAAGATTCCGGTCCCTCCCGCTTTGCACGATGTGTTCGAATCGCTGCGAGAAACGGCCAAGACCGGGCATGTCGATTTCTTCATGCAGTTCATTGCGGACACGAAGTCTGAAGGGACACCGCAGTTCACATTGATCGGCGGAGCAAAAATCGCGGACGGCACCAGGTTTGCCGGTGGAATCACCGAAATCTTGAATCAACTCAAAGACCGGCCGGGCATGGCTCGGATGGACCTCAGTGTCGACACGCACGCCGGGATTACGTTCCATCGCCTGGCGGGAGGCGGATTGGAGACGGACGAAGGGACGCAGGAAACGTTTGGTTCGAAACCGGCGGTCTATTTGGGTGTCGGTTCGCAAGCGGTGTGGTTCGCGCTGGGACAGCCCGATTCGTTGCCGCAGCTTAAGCTCGTCATTGACCGAGCCAATACCGAGCCGGTCGCTCGCCCCGACCGACGCGACTTCATCCCGTTCCAATTCCACATGCACATGAAAAAGTGGGTCGCACTCGGCGAGGCCAACAGCGAAAAACGGCTGGAGCGAATTGAGGTGGCAGTCGCCAAGCGAGAAGCCGCCGCCAAAGCTGCCCCTGACAAGACCGGTGGCAAGCCGAATGAATCGGGGAACGCTCCGAGTGGTCGCGAGGCCAATCGTCCGGATCGCAATCCGGGGGACCGAGCCGCCATTGATAACTACAATAAAGGCCTCGAGCAACGTCGATCGTTTATGACCACTTGGAACTCGATGCAGAAGAAAGCTTTCAGCGGTGACGACGACAAAATACGGGTCGACTTCAAGCCGACCGACCAAGGTGCTCGCATCCGCCTGCAATTCGACGAATCTTTTTTGCGGTTGATGGGCCTGGGCATTTCGCGCGGGATTGACTCGAGCATCGAGAACGAACGCAAGGCGGCCGAGAAACAGCAGCAAAAAGGTCAGCCGAAGAAGTAATCGAATGTCTCAGCATCGCGAGATCGTGCTCGGAGTGACTGGCGGAATTGCTGCGTACAAGTCGGCAGACTTGTGCAGCAAGTTGGTGCAAGCCGGACATGCCGTTACTGCCGTCATGACCGAGGCCGCTGAACGATTCATCGGAGCAACGACTTTTGAGGCTCTCACCGGCCGGCCTGTGCATCGCGCCATGTTTTCACCGCAGGAAGGCTTTTACCAGGGTGAGCACATCGGTCTGGCGCGGCGCGCCGAGTTGGTGGTGATTGCCCCCGCGTCGGCGGATTTTCTGGCAAAACTCGCGCAGGGTTTCGCGGATGATCTGCTCTCGACGCTTGTGTTGGCCACGACCGCTCCAATCCTCGTGGCTCCGGCAATGAATTGCGAGATGTGGGCCAAGCCATCCGTGCAACGCAACGTCACGCAGTTGCGAGCCGATGGCGTTCACCTCGTCGAGCCTGGCAATGGTTGGCTGAGCTGCGGCCAGGTTGGCCAGGGCCGCATGGCGGAACCAGCCGAGATTCAAGCGGTCATCGAACGGTTGCTGGATATCAACCAGACGTGATCGTTTCGATCGCCATCGTGGCGGCTTCGCGAACTTTGGCGTACTTGTCTTCTTCTGCGAGAGCCTTGATCGCGGCGACTGCCTCATTCGCGCCAGGTCCGATGGCACCGAGCGCTTCAATTGCGGCAAGTCGCACGCTGCCTCGGTCGTCTTGCAGCAGCTTCATCAAACCGCGCACAGCGGGCGCGCTGCCGGGGCCGATTCCGGCAAGTGCTTTAGCGACATGCTCACGCACGCCGTAATCCTTGTCGTTGAACAATTCGATCAGTTGTGGGACAGCCGCCGCAGCGTTCGGCCCGATTTGACCAATCGCTTTCACACAGGCCGTTCGCACGGCGCGGTCGATATCGCTGAGTTGCGGAATGAGCGCGGGGACTGCGGCTTTCGCATCGGGGCCGATGCCTCCGAGCGCTCGCGCAATCGTTTCACGCACATCGGAATCGACGTGATTGAGCTGCGACGCCAGTTTCGGCACGAAGATGCGCGACAGCGAACCGATCTTGCCGATCGCCTCGGCGACCGCTTCGCGTGCCGCTTCGTCACGATGCACCACCTGTTCGACTAGCGCTGGCAACGCATCCTTTGCAAGCGGGCCAATACCGCCGAGCGCTCGCGCGGCGACTTCCACCAGACGCGGTTCGCGGTCGGCTAACCAATTCATGAATTCCGGCACCGCTTCGACGGCCGCCGGGCCGATGCGACCGAGCGCTTCCACCGCACGAATTCGGACCAACGTCTGCGGATCACCCAACCGAGTTCTCAACGCCGCGACCGCAGGCTTTGCATCCTTGCCCAACCAACCAAGAGCTTCGGCCGCATTCGCCCGCTCATTGGGGTCGGTGTGAGACAGTCGTTTGAGCAACTGCGCGACTGCCGCCGAGCCGATTTGTCGAATTGCCGCGACGGCGGCCTTGGCGATGGTGGAGTTCTTGTCGTGACAAGCACGCATCAGCGCTGGCACGGCATTGGGGTTCTTGGCGTCCCCCAACTTCGCCGCAGCCTTCGCACGTATTTCGGCCGGCAGGGCATTGAAAGTCAGAATCAATCGCCAAAAGCAAACCATAGGCCAAGAATGCTCCTGAAATCGAAAGGTGCCTCACAATGGCCGCTCTGCGGAGGTTCGTCAACCAAGATCGATTTGCCTTTGGCTTCTGGCTGGCCGTGAATTCGCCGGGAATCGCCGTTAGATTGTGATACTTGTTAAACCGATTTCGATTCGCTCGTGCGAACGGAGAAATTGCAATGCCGGTGAAGGTGCGTTGTCAAAGTTGTGAAAAAGTATTCGCAGTCCCCGATGCGGCACGAGGCAAAACCGTGAAGTGCCCTAGTTGCGAGGGCAAAGTCAAAGTCCCGGCGGGAGATGAAGCCAAATCGGCTACGGAGGCAAAAGCTTCAGCGAAGAAGCCCGCCAAAAAGGACGATCACGACGATCACGAGTACGCACTGAAAAACCTTGATCTTGGCAAACTCGAAGATGAAAACACTCGCGTCTGCCCCAAATGCGGACAAGAAATCTACGAAGAGGACACTATTGAGTGCCCCGCCTGCGGCCTGAATTTTGGCACCGGCCTGACCAAGGCGAAGCAAAAGGGAATTGACCCCAAAGGTTTCTACCGAGTCGTCTTGAAAGACTCCAAGCAGTTCTTGTTGGATAACAAGTCGCTCGCAATTCGGACGGGTATCTACACGCTCGTTTACACGCTGCTGACCTTCGTGTTCATGTACCTGGTGACGTGGTGCGTGAGTCCGCCACCTCGCATGTTTTGGATGGGGCTGGTGGTCATCACCTTCATGGTTCCCCTCGGCTGGACATGGTTTCTGAATAGCGAAGTCATCAAGGCCACAATGGACAAACGCGAAACCATGCCGCGCATCAATTTCGACATGTTCACCTGCGTGGCGCTGGGGATTAAATGTTTCGTTTGGCAGGCTCTCATGGGGGCTCAGCTTGTGCTTCCCGTGGTCGCGGTTTTTCTGTTTCGCCAGGGGTTGGTCATCCCCGGAATCGCTTTGATTGCCGTGACTGAAGTGATTTTGTTTCTGATGATCCCGCAGGTGATGATCCACATGGTGATGCCCGTCACTACGCGCGGCTGGCTGATGCACATTCAATTCAAGGCGTGGTTCAAATCATTCGGGGTCTGTCTGTATTGGTGCGGCCTCACGACAGTCGTAGTGTTGCCGACACTCGTACCGCTGGGTCTGGCTGGCGCGATCAGCTATCGGGGATTCAAACAATTCACCGCAGACATGACCCACAACTTCAAAGCGAATGCTGCCCTGGGTAAGGATTGGGAAATCTTCCATGCTGCCAAAAACAACCCCAAAAAGAATGAGGCAGCACCGGTCGAGCCCAATTCGGACGATCCGAAATACAAAAACAACCCAATTTCTTGGAAGGGAGTTATCGCTCCAATCATCGGGCTAATTTTTTCGGAGATGATGTTTGGTTTTAGTGCGGTCCTGGCGATGCGAGCCAATGGCCTCTTGGGGCTGTATTTCAAGAAACATCTCAAACTGGAGACGATGGCCAAAGAGGTCAAATGGGTTGCAAAGGGGGCGATCGACGATGATCCGGCCGTCGCTAAAGCGAAGAAAAAGCAGGAACTCATAAAGAATATTACCGCGACGATCGCATTCCTGGTGGTGTTGGGCGGCGGCGTTTGGTGGTACGTCCGGAAGTCGGCCCACCAGGCACCCGCTGCCGCGCCCCCGGCCGCTCAGCCGGAAGGCCAAGGAGCCCCCGCTGGCGGAATGGCACCGGGCGGCGGAATGGCGCCGGGCGGCGGAATGGCACCGGGTGGCGCGCCCCCAGCAAATCCGGCGGGAGCGGCAGCGTTGGCTCCGCCGATGTAGCGTTTGCGTGTCGCTTGCAGGTCGATGTTTTTGCGATCCGTTGTTTCCATCTATCCGAATATCGGATTAGAATCCGCAGCCGTCGGCCGCTCCCAGTTCCTGCTCGCGACAGCGGGGGAAGCGAGTGGACCCTCCGATGTCATCCGGCTGAGCGTTCCCGCAGGGAATCTGGCTCGGCCTTGCGGTTCATCGGGTCACACCGCGAGCTGGCAAGTAGAGCGACGATTCGCCAAGCGGCTGGGCCGATTCGCGAACGAATCCCTCAAGGCATCGGTTCCGCCGTTGTCTGCCGGCTCGCGCCACAACCCGTGATTTCTGGGTCTCGCGCGGGGAGTCTGCCATGTCACGAAAACATTCGAAAGATTTGTTCGACGACACCACGATGACCTTTGGGGAACACCTCGAAGAGTTGCGAATTCGTCTGTGGCGAGCGATCGTCGGGCTGGTGCTCGTCACCGGCGTGACGATGTACTTCGGCGATCAGGTGATGGCGATCGTTCGCAAGCCAATTGAAGATGCTCTCCGGTCGAGGCAAGTCCTGGCAAGCGAAGATGCGAAGCCCTTCGATGCCAGCAAGACCTGGAACGAATTCTGGGACTGGGTACGCAGAAAATCCAAGCCCACTCCGGAAATGCCGCTGCCAGCGAATACCGACCTGAAGACGGTAACCGTGCAAATCAAGTCGTTCGACTTGCTGACCGCATTGCACGAAGCAGCTCCGGAACGTTTTCCGGCTCCCGCCGAACCAAAGCCCGCGCCGTTGATTGAAGAGGTCCCCACCGAGGCGAACGAGAAGTCCGTCACGCTCAAGTTGAAGGCTCCAGAGATCGCGGAATGGCGGCGTGCCGCCGAGCAAGATTTACGTCCTGTCGTGCTCACGGTGCAAGAAGGCTTCATGACCTGGCTGAAGGTCTCGTTCGTCGCGGGTTTGGTGCTCTCCAGTCCGTGGGTCTTCTACCAAATCTGGCTGTTCGTCGCGGCCGGGCTGTATCCGCACGAGCGGAAATATATCCACATCTATCTGCCAATGAGTTCCGGACTGTTCCTCGGCGGAGCGACATTCTGTTTCTACGGCGTGTTTCCGTTCGTGCTGGGCTTCTTGCTGCAATTCGCGGACGACTTGGGATTTCAAACGCAAATTCGTATCGCGGATTGGATCGACTTCGCGATCATGCTGCCGGTGATGTTCGGCATCAGTTTCCAGTTGCCGCTGGTGATGCTGTTCCTCGAACGCTTGTCGATCTTCGAGATCAAGGACTACCAGGAGAAACGCCGCATCGCGATCTTCGTCATCACCGTGATCTCGATGATCCTGACTCCGGCTGAACCCTACAGCATGTTGATGATGATGATCCCGATGATCCTGCTGTACGAGGTCGGCATCGTGATCTGCCGCTGGTTCCCCAAGCCAAGGCCGTTCGACGACGAAGACGACGAAAAAAAATCGGCGGTCGCAACGACGTGAGTCCGGTTGTTGCCAAGCCTGTCGAAATGCCGTCAGGCATGGCGAAGGGAATTCGATGCACGCAGATTGGGACAGCACCGCGTGTCGGAACGAAGCGGCTGAGCGTGTGAGCGCTCCGGTCATCGAATGGGTCGGCGAGCTGGACGGTTCGCTGCGCCTGCTAGACCAGACATTGTTGCCCTGTGAAACAAAGTCGATTGAATGTCGTACGGTGGAGCAAGTCGTCGAAGCGATTCGCTCGTTGCGTGTCCGCGGCGCACCGGCGATCGGGGTGGCGGCCGCCTATGGCGTCGTTGTCGGCCTGCGCGAGTTCATGATGGCGGATCGCTCGCAGTTAAACGAACGATTGAATGAGGTCCTCCAGCTGCTTGCTGAAAGCCGACCAACCGCGGTGAATCTGTTCTGGGCGTTGGATCGCCAACGAAGGATCGCCGAGCGATCGACAAGCGCGGCGTCAGTTGACGTTGTGAAAGCATTATTGGCTGAAGCTCGCGCGATCGAGCGTGATGATCGAGCGATGTGTATGGCGATTGGCCGGCACGGCGCAGAGCTACTCAACGATGGCGACACAATTCTGACGCACTGCAATGCCGGTGGCCTGGCGACGGCCGGAGACGGGACGGCGCTCGCCGTAATTTACGCGGCGATTGCCGCAGGCAAGACGATTCGAGTGTTCGCTGACGAGACGCGGCCACTGCTGCAAGGGTCGCGACTTACGGCATGGGAACTCTCGCAACGCGGAGTGCCGGTCACAGTAATTTGCGATTCGATGGCTGCGACCGTGATGCGGCAACGAAGAGTTCAAGCCGTCATTGTCGGAGCGGATCGGATCGCGGCAAACGGCGACACGGCCAACAAGATTGGCACTTACTCGGTCGCTTGTCTGGCAAGAACGCACGGATTGCCGTTCTACGTCGCCGCACCGAGCAGCACGTTCGATTTGTCGCTGGCAAGCGGAGAGCAGATTCCGATTGAGGAGCGATCTCCCTCCGAGATCACGCATGGATTCGGACGTCAGACCGCTCCCGATGGCGTTGCCGCCTATAACCCGGCGTTCGATGTGACTCCGGCCGAACTCATCTCTGCGATCATCACCGAACGTGGAGTCATCAAGCCGGTGACTGTGGCAGCCATTCAGGCGATGTTGGCCAGCCATCCTTAGGTTGGGCACGAGTGCCCTCCTACTTCATTCGCGAAAGTACTCGCTGCGAGACGGGACCGCTGGCGGTAAACCGAAATCGTCGAGCGGTCGGCGCGACAGCAGTGACTTCGATCTTCAGGAGGTCGAGAGGCAACTCCGATGCAACTCGATCAGCCCATTCCACGAAGCAAATCCCGTCGCCGCCGAAATACTCCTCGGCACCGAGATCAGCGAAAGCTTGCACGTCGCGCAGGCGATAGGTGTCGAAGTGATAGACCGGGATATGCCCGAAGTACTCTTGAATCAGCACAAACGTCGGGCTGTTGACGCAGCTCGGATCGGCACCGAGCGCTGTCGCGGTCGCGCGAACCAATCGGGTCTTGCCGGCTCCGAGCGAACCGATCAGGCCGACGACGAGTCCTGGCTCCGCCGCGCCAGCCAGCTTCGCGCCCAATGCGTCGGTCTCCATTTCGCTCTGAGCCTCGCAATCAAACGGCTCATCAGCGTTGGTCGCGTTCAATGTCATGCGGTCTCCAATTTCAGTCGCAAGCGAGTCGAGACATCAGCAAGCGACAGGTCGGTCACCAAGAATCGCTTCTGCCGTGAACTGGCACCCGACAACAGCTTCACTTGCGGACGTTTCACGTTCAGAACTTCAGCCAGAAGTTTCAGTACCGCGTCGGTCGCCTTGCCGTCTTCTGAAGCTTGCGCGACTTGCACTTTTAACACTCCGGCAAGTTGGCCCGCCAATCCGATGCGGCGTGCTCTAGGCTGAGCTTTCACCGGCACGATGACTCCTTGCGGATGTTCTTCCAATGCGATCACTCGTGACATCCCCTCGCCACTCACAGCAGCATCCCTGCGACACATGCGGTCATGAGGCAGGCCAACGTGCCACCCAGCATCGCTCGCAAACCCAGCCGAGCGAGATCGCTGCGCCGTTCCGGAGCCAACGCACCGATACCACCAATTTGAATTCCGATGGAACCGAAGTTCGCGAAGCCGCACAAGGCATAGGTCAGCAACACGCGCGACCGTTCGCTTAATGTCACGCCGAGATCGGGATGCTTGGTCCATTCGGAAAGCTGCTCGTAGGCGATGAATTCGTTGGCCACCATGCGAATGCCCAGCAACTCGCCGACGTGCACACAATCCTGCCGCGGCACGCCAATCAGCCAAGCCAGCGGTGAAAAGAGATAGCCCAGCAACGCCGCGAGCGACCACTTTTGTCCGAAATAAAATTGTCCCAACGAAGTCAACATCCAATCGAGCATCGCGATCAAACCCAAGAACGCAATCAGCATCGCCGCGACGTTGAGCGCCAATTTCAGTCCTTCGGACGCGCCTTCCGCCGCCGCTTCGATGACGTTGGAATTCGACTGCGGCAACTTAGTCTCAGCAGATCCCAGCGTGTCCGGCTGATCGACTTCCGGCTGCAAGACCTTCGCGATCAGCAGCCCGGCCGGCGCGGAGATGATCGATGCCGTCATCAAGTGTCCCGCGTCGATCCCCATGCCGACGTAAGCCGCCAGTACACCGCCAGCAATCGTCGAAAAACCGCCAACCATGATCGCCATCAATTCGGAATTCGTCATCCGCGCGATGTACGGCCGGATGACCAGCGGAGCTTCGGTCTGTCCCACGAAGATATTCGCCGCTGCCGACAGACTCTCGGCTCCCGACGTGCGCATCGTCCGCTGCATGACGAAGGCCATCGCTTGCACCATCCGCTGCATCAGGCCCATGTAGTACAGCACCGACATCAGCGACGAGAAAAAGATGATCGTCGGCAGCACTTTGAACGCGAAGTAAAAACTCTGAAAGCTCTTGCCAAAGACGAAGACCGAGCCTGCATCCACAAAGTCCAGAATTTTGGAAAACAACACTCCCAGCGCATCAAAGGTCATCCGGCCCGGTTCGGTTCTCAGCGTCAGCCAGGCGAACGCGAATTGCAGCAGCAATCCCATTGCGACCAGCCGCCAATTGACTCGCCAGCGATGTGAACTCATCGACCATGCAAACGCGATCATCACGAATAAGCCGAACGCACTGACGACACGTTCCATGAGCCACCTCTCCTTCTCGTGGCACGTCAGCCACGCGAGGCATTCGACCGGCCCTGCCCGACGCTCGCAAGGGACGCCGATCCTGTTCACAATCCTCTAACGACACACGAAAGGTTTCTCAAATGGCGATGCGACGTGAGACTCTGGGCGGCCTGACTTGCCGCATCATCAGCCGGCTTCCGGAGGGCGTGCCCCCCCAGTTGGTTGTCGTGCTTTGTCACGGTTTTGGTGCGTCGGGGCACGACTTGGTGCCGATTGCCGACGAGTTGTTCGATTTGTGTCCCGCGCTGGCGGATTCGGTCGAAGCGATCTTTCCCGCCGCACCGCTGAGCCTCGATCACCTGGGCATGTTCGGAGGCCGAGCGTGGTGGCACATCGACATGAACGAACTGATCGGTGCGATCGAGCACGGTAATTTGCGTATCCTGCGAGACCGTCGCCCCGAAGGGATCGACGAGGCTCGCAACGCACTGCTAGCGATGCTCGACGAAGTGCGCATAAAGACCGGCCTTCCGAATCGTCGCTTCGTACTTGGTGGCTTCTCACAAGGCTCGATGCTCGCTGTCGAGACCGCCCTCAACTGGTCCGAGCCTCCCGGCGGACTCTGTCTGTGGTCGAGCACGCTCGTCAGCGAAGCGCAATGGCGAGCGAACGTGAGTCGCCTGAAAGGCATTCCGGTCGTGCAAAGCCACGGCCGCCAAGACCCGATCCTGCCATTCGCCGCCGCCGTCGCACTGCGCGACCTGCTGATCGAAGCCGGTGCGAAAATGAACTTCATCGAGTTCGATGGCCCGCACACGATCACACTCGCCGGCTTCGAAGCGCTGGCCGAGATGCTCGAGCGAATAAGTTCTTAGTGTGTGACCAGGGCAGCGCTGGCCCACCGAAGTCACTCAACTCGCATCAATGATGGGCCGGCGCTGCGGTAGTTCCACACTACATCGTGATCGCCCGCAGCGGGAAGATGTCCACGCTCACGCCGGGACTGAAAAGCACGTGATTCGGTGGAGCCACGACGTTGATTCCGGCGGCCGAAAGCAATGATTGTTCGCAGCGCTGCAATGTCGCGGTCTGGAGAGGATATGGCCGATGATGCACTTGTCCGCGAGCTATCCGTGCCGGTGATAACTCAGTAAACAGCAGATACCGTTCGGCCAAGAAGAACTCCAAAGTGCCTGGCTGCGCTTCCCCTTGCGGACCTCCGTGCGGCAACCAGTCACCAATCTCAGCGGCGACATCAGTGTGTCCGGGTAACGGAGGTGGCCACAACCGTTGACTGTGGTACTCGATCCGCGAGTCGCGTCGCGAGATCGACATCTCCGCGAAAAAATATCGCAGCCGCCAACGCCAGCGAGCGACTCGTACGGCGAGCGACTTCGCGGCTTCGAGGCTGAAGAACCACACACCCGGCTCACCTCGACATGTGACGTATGTGCGGACATTCGTCTCGTGAAAATCCGAGACTCCCGGCACCGCGGGGAACCACCACGGACGGACGCCTGACATGTGAAACGGGACCAAGCCGACCCAGGCCGAACCATCGAATTCGTCGATGGTCACTTCGGGTGGAAGCAGCGGACGAAGCTCGACGGCGGGAACTCGCCAATGCACAAACAACAAGTCGGACCAAAACTGGTGGCCAGCGACGGAGCCAGCCGGTCGGAACCGTGGGGCGAGACGATCAATCTCCAGAGAGGCGGTCATGGGGAGCGATCCGTGATTTCCGAGTTGTGATGCACGACCAAGTTCAACACCGTAATTGGAGAGCGAACCTAACGGCTTTTTGATTGGCGCAAAAGAAAACACACCGGTGAGTGGCCGGTGTGTCGTGACTTTCGGGTGCTGTCCGCAGTGCGTGGTTCGGCGTCGAAGATCTGCACGATCATACGCTCACAGTTGCCGAGGCACCCAGTGAATCTTTTGAATTTGCTCGGCAGAGCCTGCCGCATTGTTCCCAGGGACCGCTTCAGGCATTGGAGCCGGAACGGACTCTGCTGGCGGAGCAGGTGCCGGGGCCTGATGGTTTGGTCCCATTGGGTTATAGAAGGAGTCGGTGGTTGCTCCAGTTCCGCAACTCGCACAACCGCCACCGGCCGGCGGAGCTGACGGAACGGTCGGAGGTGTCGGATGATTTCCGCCACAACTGGCGCAGGTCCCCGGAGCCGGTTGCGGAATACTGCCGGTCCCTCCGCACGAAGCACAGCCGCCTCCATTCGGAGTCGGAGCAATGCCACTGCCTCCGCATCCCGCACAACCGGTTGAGGGCGAGGACATCATCGGAGCACCGCCAGCACAGCCGCTGCATCCGCCAGCCATCGGCATCATGCCCATGGCAGGTTGTGGAATCCCCTGCCAATCGTCGCCGGTGTAGACCACGGAATTATCGTAGCCGTACATCGCGGCTTCGGGCGGCATTTCGTATCTGTTCTTGGACTTTTTGTGGCCGTGATGATGACGACAAGCACACGCTTCGTGTTCGCATCCTCCGCATTCCGATTGGCATTCGCGGTTGCTACCCCGAACTTTGTCGGTGAATTTATGCAGGCACGATCGGTGCCCGCAGCCAGTGTCACAGCTTGACTGGCAACTTGTCTGACACGTGTGACAGCCGACGGCGCTGATGGTCAGCAGCAGTCCCAGGCACAATCGCAAAGCAGTCTTCATGGGGTTCCTCAAGGCGAGGGAGTGAACGGTTCTTTGTGATCCAACAGGGACTCGCAGAACATTCACAGAGTCTCCACCGAACAAAATCTCCGGCGGCTACCTCCTTCCATCGGCCTTGAGGCTTGGCAAACTTTACGGATTGTCCGGGTTGTGCCAGCAGAGAATTCGGAAGTCGGAAGGGGAAAGCCTGAACAGAGTCTTCGTTCCGTTCTCCCCTTCCGCCCTCCAGCTCCCGAATTCGTGGCACGGCGGCTTCCGGCAAAATCGGCAGGCCCGCTGCGTGGCAGACCCCATCGCGGACGAAAATCCTTTCAGCTTCAGGATTTCAAGTCGATCTTCGCGTTCGCGTCCCATCGTCCCGAAGCGTTCCGCGTGGGAAATCGTCATGGCGAGTTTGGTTGACCCCCCTCCGTTTCAGTCGTCAGGCGAACTGCCGGTCATCAGCGCTGAGCGTGCCAATGACATTGACCAGAAGCACGAGCGAGTCGCTCAGTTCTTGAAGGAAAACAAGGTTGCCGCTCTGCTGTTGCAGTGGCCGTCCAATTTGGCCTGGTTCACCAGCGGGACGGACTTCACGCGAAGTGGTTCGTCCGACACGACCGCATCGCTTTTCCTGCTTCCGGAAGCTCGCGTCGTTTTGACGAGCAATGTCGATTCGGCGCAGTTCTTCGAAGGAACGTTGGCTGGTCTTGGATTTCAGCTCAAAGAGCGACCGTGGCATGAACCGCCGTCCGTTTTGGTGGCAGATGTTTGCCGCGGCCGACATGTCGGCAGCGACTCGGGTGTCGGTCAAACGACCGATGTTTCAGCGAAGTTACTCGATCTGCGCTTGCCATTGAACTCACTGGAGTGCGAACGACTGCGCGAACTGGGCCTGCACGTCGCGCGTGCGGTCGAGGCGACCGCTCGCAATTTCGAGCAGGGCATCACCGAAGCGGAAATCGCGGCGCAATTGTCGCATCGACTGCTCAAACACAAGGTCATGCCGGAGCGCATCCAAGTCTGCGCCGATGGGATCTCGAATCGATTCCGGCATTGGGCACCCAGTTGCGAACGGGTCGAAAGATTCTGCTCCTTGACCGTGATTGGACGCCGCGACGGCCTGTGCGCGGGAGTGACTCGAACTGTCTGCTTCGGCGAAATTCCGGAGGAACTGCGCGCCTCGTATCTCATCACGCTGATGACGCAGGCGACGGGGATGTACTTCTCTCAAGCCACGTGGACGATTCGCGAAACCTGGAAGCGGGTGGCCCGCATCTATGAGAAGTTCGGCCATGCGGAGGAATGGGAATTCGCCGACCAGGCGGAGATCATCGGCTACGAACCGTGCGAAGTTCGCGTGACTCCGAACAGTGGTTTCGTGCTCAGAGCGGGCATGCCGATGTTCTGGCATCCGTCGGTTGGCCCCGCCAACATTGGTGACACCATGCTGATCGGTCCGAACGGACTGGAAGTGCTGACTCCCGCTGAGCAATGGCCGATGTCCAAGGTAAATGTCCGAGGCGTACCAATTCTCAGGCCGGACATCTTGCAGCGCACGACGTGATGCCGACAGCAAATGACCGCCCCAATCGCTGCTTGAGAGTGCTTCGCGCCGGCGGTATAAGTCTCGCGTCCTGGGCGTCGAGGCTGACGATTGCGAAAGTGCTCTTCGCAGATGGTCGGACGACCGGTGCGGTAGGGCACATCCTGGTTAGGGGATGCGGGACATGTGTCGTGAGTATTCATCGATTCCGGTAAGCGTGTACGACCAAGCGTGGCAGCCTGATCACCGGCACAAGTGGATCGAAAGTGAGCGGCTCGGTTGCGACTTGGGGCACGCGGCAGTCAAGGATTGGAGCCGTCGGCATTTCAAATGCTCTTACCGTTGGTGCCACTGGCTGCATCTCACCGGCCGAAAATGGTTTCAGGAGTTTTTGGCGTCGCAATTCAACTCAGGGATGAAGCTGCGCGATCAAATCGAACGGCAAGTCATCCATTGCTTCTGGGAAGGCCAGGAGAATTTGGCAATTTTTCTATCCGCGCACGGATGCGGCTGGCCCATCGAGTGGGTGCGAGTGGTGCTCTCAACACTTGGCATCAACGAGGCCCGGCTGAGTCCGCTCGTGAAATGAGCGGAGCACTCCAGCATGATGGATCGTGAGGAGTCAGCCGATAAAGAACAGAACCAGCGAGCTGGCGGCCTCTTCTCTGGCCTGCGAATCGTCAGCCTGTGCACTCTGGTCAGCCGAGTGCTCGGCTTCATTCGCGAATTGGCGATCGCCGGCCTGTGGGGACTGAGTCCCGTGTCGGATGCGTTCATAGGAGCGTTCCGTATCCCGAATCTCGCGCGGGCATTGTTCGGCGAGGGAGCGTTGAGCGCGGCATTCACGCCGCTGTTTGTGCGCGAGCAAGAACAACTTGGTCGAAACGCGGCTATGCAATTAGCCAGTTCGGTTTTTGTGTGGCTGGGACTTCGGCTGACGGCGCTGGTCGCTGTTGTTGAGTTGGTGATCGCGGCGACGATTTGGCTCGCACCATTAGGTGCCGAGTTGCGGTTGTGGCTGGTGCTCACGACATTGATGCTTCCGTATTTGCCGTTGATCTGTTTGACCGCGCAGATGGGAGCCGTGTTGAACGCTCTGGGTCGCTTCGCGTGGCCAGCGCTGTTGCCGGTGCTGTTTAATGTCAGCTCACTGGCTGCGATTTGGGTGTTGCAGCGATTCGAGCTGACGGCCGAGGACCAGGCTCACTGGCTGGCGGGGTTTGTGGTGCTGACTGGCTTCTTGCAACTGGCTGCTCCTTGGCCGCAGTTGTGGCGGCTGGGCTTTCGGCTTCGTGGAAACTGGTTGGCGATGCGCGATCGGATTCGCGAACTGCTCAGCATGATGGCTCCGGTCGTGATCGGCTTGTCGATCACCCAAGTCAACACGTTTTGCGACACACTGATTGCGCTAGTGATGTCTCGGCCGCAGGATGTCGCGGCATCTGCCTGGAGACCCTTGGAGTTTGGTACGGCATCGGCGTTGAACCTTGGTCAGCGGTTGTATCAATTTCCGCTGGGGATCCTGGGAGTTGCCCTGGGGACCGTGATCTTTCCCGTGCTGACCCGTCATGCAGAACGAGGCGATTGGCAACGACTGCGAGACGATTTGTCACTCGGCCTGCGATTGGTTTTCTTGACAGGCATGCCCGCGAGCGCGGGTTTGTGGCTGTTGGCCGATCCGCTCGCAGTCGTGCTTTTTCAGCGCGGAAATGTCACTGACGCGAATGCTCAACAGATTGCTGAAATGATTGCCGCCTACGGCCTCGGCGTGTGGGCCTTCTGCGGACTGTTGATTGTGCAGCGTGGTTACTACGCAATCGGCGACCGAATCACACCCTTGAGAATCGGCTTATCTGTTGTCGTCGTGAATCTTCTGCTGAATTTTGGATTGATCTTCTGGATCGGTGGCCGCGGACTCGCCCTGAGCACGTCGTTGTGTGGCATCTTGCAGTTCGGGCTGTGCTTACTGTTCATTCAAGGCCGCATCGGCCGACTGCCGTGGTGGTCGCTGGCGAGCCATGCGGGGCGAGCGGTTCTGGCAGTGCTTGGGATGACGGCGGTGGCCTGGTTGGTCTTGCAACAGTTGGCGGCGGGAGCGATGAACTCGTCGGGCCGCTTGCTGCAGCTGTGTGCCACGATCTTGGCGGCGATCGTCAGTTACGCACTTCTCGCCGCGATTTTGCGGCTGGATGAGTTCTGGATGCTGCTACGACCAGACCGGGATGCTGAGTAATTTTTGTATCGATTCAAGACTCGCTACACGTTGCCGGACAGCCTCGATAAATTGCTCCGGTCGCCGACAGCTCAAGATTTTGCGATCCGCCGCGAATCGCTCGCGGTGGAAACTCGTCCCGACAACCGATTCACATCTGGGAGACCGACTTCATGAGTACCGATACTCCCGCGAATGCCTCAGCCGCGCCCCCTGCCCCGCCCGTGATCGCCACGGCACCCCCCAACAGCGACACTGATCCCGCGCCGCTTTCGATTTACTTGGTCTCGTACCCGAAGATCATTTTTTTGTATCCGACGCTGGTCTTCGCAGTTCTCAGCGGAATGCTGATGTGGTTACTGGGAGCTGATGCCCAGGGCAAAGCTGGACGATTTGAAGAGATCGTCTCGCTGGTATTCTTGATGCTCATGGCCGTCAACCTGGTGGTCTTGTCGTTCGATTTTCCTCGAACAACTTCGTTGACTCTGTTCTTCGGTTTTTCAGCAGTTGTAATGGGCTTGATACTGCTGTTGACCAACAAGCCGGAACTGATCGGCCCCTTCAAATCGTTCTTTGAATCGTTAACGCCGCGAGCCAATGCCCCGTTTTACTTTCTGTTTTCGATGCTGCTGGGATTGTTGTACGTGGTTGTCTGGTTGCTGGTGCGATTCGACTACTGGGAAGTTCGTCCGAACGAACTGCTGCACCATCACGGGTTCATGAGCGACCTCGAACGCTTCTCCGCTCCGAATTTGCGGATCAGCAAAGAGATCAACGACGTCTTCGAGTACATGCTGTTGCGATCCGGTCGGTTGATTTTACATCCGACGAATGAGCCGCGCGCGTTCGTGCTCGAAAACATCATCAACATCAATCGAAAGGAAGCGCAGATCACCAAGATGCTGGGCGCATTGCAGGTCGAAGTTCGCGCGGAAGGCTCGCGGAATCCTCAAGCGTGAGCCGACCATGATCTCTCTCGATTCGATTTTGTCTCCGTGTCGAGCCGCATCGCGCATCGACACCTTTGTTGTGCGAGTTTTCCTGCTCAGCGGATTTCTCACGCTGATTTCGACACACCTGTTGGGCGAGGAAGCCGTGTTATCCCCGGCGGTGGCCGAGGCTTTGCCGCTGGTCACTCCGTTCAATTTCGATCCGGCCGACCCAGGCGAGTATTCCTGTCGAGGCGGTCTCGTGACCCTAGGAAACGTGGCGACCTGCCGAATTTGGAATCGTCCGCTCCCCAGAGTTCGCCTTTGCAAGAAGCGGGCCCCAGAACCGCTGCCGATCCTTGATTTTCAAACGCGACAGTTGGGTAAGTCGGTGCTGGGACTGCCGATCGTCGGGCACTTTTTTGGAGTGACTGGCCCGAAGACGCTGATCTTCGCCGCGATTCACGGCGATGAAGCAAACACCGCATTCGTTGCACATCAACTCGTCGAGCATCTCACCGCAAATCCGGAAGCGTACATCGCGCGGCGAGTGGCAATCGTGCCGGTTGCGAATCCGGATGGGCTCGCTCGCGGGACTCGGGTCAACGCTCGCGAAATCGACCTGAACCGCAACTTTCCCGCCAAGAATTTCGCGGTCGGCAAGAAGGGACGCTACTTCGGCGGCGAGCAACCGGCCTCCGAGCCAGAGTCTCAGTTGTTGATCAAGTTGGTTGAGGACTGGCAGCCCAATCGGATCATCACCATGCACGCGATCAAACGCGGCAAGCACGGCAACAACTTCGATGGGCCGGCCGAAGAACTGGCCAAATCAATGAGTCTTCACAACGAGTACTCGGTGCTCAAATCGATGGGCTATCCGACCTCAGGCAGCTTTGGTTCCTGGGCTGGCATCGACCTTCAACTGCCGACGATCACTCTGGAACTGCCATCTGATGCGGCGGGCAGCGTCGCATGGCGAGAGAATCGCGAAGCTCTGCTGTCGGTAATTCAGGCGAAGTGCCCATAAGCTCAAGTCACCGGGACCGCGCGGCGCTTCTCGCGTGAGCGGTGCAGAGCGGTCTCGCGTTCCGCTTGCGTGAGCTTGAAAACGTGCCGCAGCAGCCGCTCTTGAGCCGGCGTGAATTCTTGCTTGCGGCGTGCGAGGACTGCGCGGGCGGTTTCAATCCCTGTGGCGAGGTCGATTTGGTCGTCGAGTTGGCCGTGCCAAATGCGGCAGAACGACGGCACATGCTTCGGCAAGAGTTCTCCGGCTGGCAGCAACATGCTCATCACGCCGATGGAACTTCCAGTATTGACCAGCGTCGCCAGCGCGGCCTTCGTGTGATCGCCGATGAAGCTGCCAACTTTCGTGCTGCCGGTGTTGATCGAAAACCCTTCGAGCGGCACGCTGACGTTCGAGTAGTCATTCTTGAGATCACTGTTTGTGGTCAGCGCGCCGAGATTCACCCACGGGCAGACGTAGCTGTGTCCAAGAAACCCGTCGTGATACTTGTTGACGAAGCCGTGTAGGATCGACGCTTCGACCTCGCCGCCAACTCGGCAATCGCGGCCGATGGTGGTCCCTTCGCGCACGTTGGCTCGGAAGAGTTGCGAGCCGGCTCCGATGTGGCACGGCCCTTCGAGCCGTGTGAAGGGCTGAATGACCGCGCCGGCGTCGATGGTGATTGGTCCCTGTCGTGCGTCGAGCACGACGAACGGATCGAGCCGAGCCGTTGGATCAACTTCCACTTGCGACAGATTGCCGACGACGGCGATGTTGGCACCTAGCGTGTGTGTTCCTCGAAGTCGCGACGAGCGCAACGTTCCGGAGCGGCGAAATTGAAAGTCAATCCGCAGTTGATCGGCGTTGTGCAGCACCAAGTCCCAGGGGCGCGAGGCCAGTCGTCCGGGAGCTTCGCTCAATCGGCGCGTTCGAGCCAGCGACAGCAACGAGTCATCCCAATTCTCCAGTGACAGCAGCGGCACTTCGTCGGGGTGCAGTCGCAGCCAGACCAACGTCTGGTCGATCACACCCGCCTCTTCGAGCCGCGCGTGATCGAGGCATTGCAATCCAGTGGCGTCGGGCAGCCACCGCGCGTTGACCAGTAGCGTCGGTTCTTGCGCGAGCCAGTTCAGATTGTTGACGACCGCCTGCGGCTGAGCTTCGCGATACGTCTCGGCCAGAAAAGGTCGAATGAATGCCCCCCATTCCGTGATGGGCAAGTATTTCAGCAAACGCTCTCGCAACGAGGTCTGCCCGCAGAGCAGCTCGCACACCGGACGCATCCAAGCGATCGGAGCGAAACCGCTCGCCGCCTGATCCTCGAAAAACGCGAGACGCATGTGTGTGGAGACGTTGGAATGGGGATTCGCAAGGGGCGGCCTTTTAGCCGAGCCATCGGAACGCGCGAAGGGCGGTTCGTTGGAGGAGACCTTTGGCCCGTCCTGGCTTCGGCATCGCCAGCAAGAAAATGCCCGGGCAGCAGTACCCAATCTCAGAAAGGAAAAAGCCGACCCAGGTGGATCGGCTTTCGTTTGAGTGGCGGGGGCAGGATTTGAACCTACGACCTCGAGGTTATGAGCCTCGCGAGCTACCGGGCTGCTCCACCCCGCGTCAGTCGCATCAATCGGTCCTTTGGCTCGCGGATGCGTCGCGAGGATGCGGAAGTATATCGGCAAGCCGTGTGAAGTCGAGGAGCGCCGCCGGAGAATTTCGGCAACTGGCCAATTTGATTGTCCGCACAAATTGTTTGAACGGATCGCAGCACCAGCACGACGCACCAGCGAGCGATTTCCGATGCACCACTCGCTGGCACGTCGTGCGATTTTTGCCGATCACAGCGACGAGGGCGGCCGACAAGACTCACATCCGCAGCTCTTTCAACGCGTCGGCTGGCGACAAAACATAGCTGATGTAGAACGGTCCGAACTCGGCGTACCGCGCTGAGGCGCGGTCGAAGCGCATCGAGTAGACGATCTCTTTGATGTGTTCGGGAGCACGACCCCACAGCGTCACACCCCACTCCCAATCGTCGAAGCCGGTCGAGGCGGTGATGAGTTGTGAGACACGGCCGGCGAATTTGATTCCCGACGTCGCGTGCTCGGCCATCAAGTCGGCTCGTTCGCTGAACGGGAGCTGATACCAGTTGGCATTGGGATGCCGAATCTTGTTCATCGGATAAAAGCAGGCGACCGGGAAGGGAGGGAAGTCCGGGTAGAGCCGCTGTTGATTCATCATCGGCAACCGTTGCTCGTAGGCGGACAGCTTTGCCTGGAAGGCCGGGTCGGAGGGATCGGTCCCTTCACGCTTCAGCCGATCGGAATACTGTTCGATCGAGGGAACGTATTCCGAGATTTCAGTGATCGACACGAACGAGTAGCTCGGCGTCAGTACCGATCCGAGCCGACTGACTCGGAGGCCTTGTCGAATGCCGTTGATGACCAGCGGATCCGGGTCCATGATCATCAGACCGAGGTCAGCCTGGTGCCGCGACACAACCGACGTTTGAATCCGTTTCGGTGCGTCCTCGCGATTGGGGTCGAACAACTGAATCAACTGCTCACGCCCTTCCGCTCGCTGGTAATCGGGAAGCTGCTGCCATTCCTTCTGATTGACGGTCAGATACAGATGCAAGCAATGCCAGCCTTCGGTCAGCTTGATGGTCGGCGGAGTGGAAGGGGCTTGAGGAGGACGTTGCATGACATGGCTCCAACGGAAAGCGAAAGCCGCCGCAGGGCAACCTGCGACGGCTCGGTGCGGTGTTCAACAACCAGATGATAGAAAGTGCTTCGGATAGGAGCAAACTGCACTCGTATTCGTTGCGGCTTCAGACGTCGGATTCGGCGGACGCCGAGAACTCACTCCAGCGCAGAATCGCGACGGCGATCAGCAACAGTACGGGTGGCAGTAAAAGCAGAATCGAAACGTGTTGCCAAGCGGGCTCGTCTCCGATCAGTGCCTGGACCCCCGACGGGCGTCCGCCAGGACCGGCAAGGGACAGGTTGCACCATTCCACAAGGAGTGCTTGCAATCGGAACTGGACCGTCAATTTGTTGATGACCGCCGGGATGAAGCGGATGACCAGCTCGAAGATCAACGTGTAGGCCACGGCCAGGACCAGTGCGCGGCGAGGCAGCAGCGTGCCCAACATCAGGTAGATGGCTCCGTAGGCCGGACACGAAAGGCAGACCAGTCGGACCATCGCCCACCACATTCTCCAACCGTCACCGGTGTCGGCCAGTGGAACCCCGATCGTCAATCCGATCAGCGCCGGCGGGATCACCCAGGTGACCGCCGCCAGATATTTTCCGAGCAACACCGCCGTGCCGCCATTGGGCCGCACGGTCAGATAGACCCAACTCCGCCGCTCCAGTTCCGCCGAGATCGCGGGCGTGGCCCACAGCAACGTCCCCAGCATTGATACCAGCATCGGGATCAAGGCGTAAAACATGGCGGCCCAGAAATTCCAAATCTGTTCCGCGGGGATGGGGTTCATCGCTCTCCGAGCTTCATCGGGCATCGTGAAGCGGATCACGCCGACGATGAACACCGGGAACAGCGCGAGCACCGCCCACCACGCCATGCGCGGCAGAGTTAACGCCCGCTTCCATTCAAACAGAAACACCGCAGCCACGTTGCCAATCACAGCTCACCTCGATGCAGCTTCATCAGGGAATTGAACAGCTCCTGCAACGAATCGTCCGCCGAATGCATTTCGGAAACTTCCAGTCCCGATGCCTTGAGCCAGCCGGGAAGCTGCTCGAACAAACGTCCGGGCTGAGGTGTCGCCACGGTGAGAAACCCGTCCTTGATCTGTACCGAATCGGCGACATGTTCCCGAAGCAACAGCGCCGCCAAGGCATGCGGATCTGAAGTTCGGAGCGCGACCTCGTTGGGCAGTCCAACCATCATGTCGTGAACGTCCTGAGCCGTCCCCGAAGCCAGCAATCGGCCGCCACAAATCAACAAGAACGATTGCGTAAGCGATTCAATCTCGTGCAGCAAATGGCTGGCGAATAGCAGGCTCTTCCCTTGCCTAATCCAGTGACGCAAGACGGTCGTCAGCTCGTGACGGCCGACCGGATCCAGTCCATTGAATGGCTCGTCGAGAATCAGAAAGTCCGGATCGTGCGCGATTGCCTGAGCCAACTTCGTCCGCTGTCGCATGCCGCGTGAGTAGCTTGAAATTGGCCGGTGCATTGCCTGAGTCATCCCCACCAATCCGAGAGCTTTCTCCGCCGCTTCGCCCGCTTCGTGAGACGTCATTCCTTGGAGTTGCTGCAAATACCTCACCCAATCGAAGCCTGAAACACCGGCGTACAGCCCTTCGCTGCCCGGGCAATACCCGAGCCGGCGAAACAGTTCGGGGTTGTTGCGAGGGGGCTCGCCCAACACGAGCACGGTCCCCAGCGTCGGCCGCAGTTGGCCGGTGATCAAGTTTAGCAACGTCGATTTCCCCGAGCCGTTCGGCCCCAGCAGTCCGTACGCACCGGGTTCCAGCGTCAGCGTGAAGTCATTCACGCCGATCACCTTGCCGTACAGTTTTGTGACGTTCCGCAGTTCGATCATGCAAGCACCACAGGGAAATCAATCAGACTCGCATCGGAGCCGAGATGCGCCGCAGCAGAATCGCCAGAGAGATCACCGTGACCGCGATCAAGATCGCTGCCGAGATCCACACTTCGCGAAAATCCGTCAACCCAAACACCCACGACTGCACACGGCCCAGAGTGTGATACAGCGACACATGAGTCCAAGGCGATTGTTCCAGGACGAGCTCTCGGCCCATGCGACCGTTAGTCATCTGAGCATTGAACGCCTCCGCGGTTGTGGCGGCACCGAAGGTGAACCAGCCCATAATCCAGATTGCGAACCAAGCAAAGCCGGCATAACGGCTTTCCTGAGTCAGCGATGAGAAGCAAAGCGCCAGCATCGACGTCGGCAACATCAGGATTACTGAAGCCGCCATGACCCTCAGCGGCAGATCCCACGTCGCTGAGACGACGCTCAGATTCGGCGAGAGTAAGACTCCAAGGACGTACAGCGCGAGTGCCGGCAGCGTCGAGATCAGCGACAGATAGGCCCACACGCTCGCCAGCTTACCAAGCAAGTATTCGCCACGAGTCAACGGTCGCGAGAAGTACAGCAGAAACGCTCGTGACCGGAAGTCCTGCGAGATCATCGGCGGAGCAATCAGGCCGATCACCATCACCATCAGGACTCCCTGCGGATAGCGAAACAACGATTGCAACAGTGAAGCCCAGACCGTGTGTCGGCTGCTCTGCAAGTCCCCCTTGCGAATCGATTCGCCGATTTCGTTGGCCACGTGAGGCGGCAACAAGCCTCCCAGAAAGTTCATCCCCGGACGTTGCCAATCGGGATACAAGGCGGCCTGTTCCCAGACGAAGAAGCCGATGCCAAACACCACGGCTGGCAACCACGCGAAGAACAACATGCGTCGCAGCCAGCGACTCTGCCACGCTCGGCGAATGCCCACGGAAGAGATCACGGTCCATCGCGCCCAGCCCGATTCCAATCTCCCCGACCAGCCACGATAGCCCAGCCGATTCACGCCACGACCGTCCGTGTTCGCGTCGGAGTCGAGTTCTGCCATCACGACATCGTCGCCCAGCAACCCATCCATCATGGCTTGCCTCCCTCGCGGACGGCGTTCAAGAAGATCTCTTCCAACGAGTTGCGTGACGCCGTCAGCGATCGCACGCCGACTCCAACTTGCTCGGCCACCTGCCACGCCTGAGTTGCCAACTCCTCCGGAGCACCACGCAGGACCAGCGTGCCGTCCGAACGTGACTCGATCGGCACGCCACTCCCACGAATGACATCAGTGAACCGCTCCGGCGATCCGAGCAATCGGACTTCCAGCGCCGGCTCCGCCGGGCGACTTAACTCCGACAGTCGTTCTGCGACCTGCACTCGGCCGCGAGCCAGAATCACGACCGAATCGCTGATTGACTGCACATCCGGCAGGATGTGCGTGCAGATCAGCACCGCCTTGCCATGATCGCGGGCCAACACCCGAATGCGGTTGAGCATGATGACCCGCTCTTCGGGATCGAGACCCGACGTCGGCTCATCGAGAATCAACACCGGCGGATCGTGAACGATTGCTTGAGCGAACCGCAGCTTCTGACGCATCCCGGTCGAGTACGTCTCAACCGTGCGATAGCGTTCCTGAGCCAGTCCGCAGAAGTCGAGAATTTCGTGCGATCGACGCAACGCCTCGATCTCTGGAATTCGCGAAAGCTGAGCCACGAACTGCACGCATTCAACGCCCGTCATGCCATGCAGGAAGCAATCGTCTTCAGGCATGTAGCCAACGTTCGCGCGAATCTCGCGATACTGCGAGCCGAGCTCGTAGTTCAACAACCGTCCGCGCCCGCTACTGGTTTTTACCAGCCCCAGTAGCACCTTGATCAACGTTGTTTTGCCCGCTCCATTCGGTCCCAGCAATCCGGTGATGCCGGACTCGACTTGCAGCGACACACAATCCAACGCCCGAAACCGGCCGTAATCTTTAGTGATCTCAACGATGTCAATCAAAGCGGCCATGAACGAAGCCGTCTTTTGAAAATGCAGAAACCCCGCATTCCGCGGGGTCTCTTCAGGTCAATGGGCGATGAGGGACTCGAACCCGCGACATCCACGGTGTAAACATGGCGCTCTACCAACTGAGCTAATCGCCCAAATTGGAGTCCCGCAGTGACACTCGGTTGGAGATCGGGACTCCGCTTTACGTTTTGACCGCGTCGGCCGCTCGTTGAAACTCGATCGCTTGGCGGCGGAGTTGGTTTGAGCGGCGGATGAACTTCCCGCGCGCCGGCTTGCTGCCGGAAATACGGCACAGATTCTCGTATTTTTTGGCCAGCGCGAGCTTCACGCGAGCCTTATTTGCCAATTCTTCAGACTTCGTTGCCATGCCTCAATATCCTTCAACCCTGCATTTTCGGTAGCGAATGTCAAAAACGGGGAGCGATAGATATCGCGAATCGCAGCCAGACGCCAGTCATCCCGGCCTCCAGAGCCTGAACAGCATCGCAATTCCATCCGTCCGTGACGAGAACCAGGGGCGTCGCGATGGCTTTTTGCGACCTTTCCAATCGTTGGCTGTTGTTCAATTTCGCAGGACAGTTAATGGTGGTTCTGGTCGACGGTCCCGATGATTTGGCTGGCTCGAAATGGAAAGACGATGCGAGCGATTGATCGCAAGTTGATGCGGGATGTGTTCCTTATGAAGGGGCAGGTGCTGGCGATCTGCGCGGTCATGGCTTGCGGAGTGGCGACGTTCGTGATGTCGACCAGCGCGATGGTCTCGTTGCAGGGGACGATGGACGGGTTCTACTCCGACAATCGTTTCCCGCAGGTGTTCGCCAACTTGAAGCGTGCTCCGCTGACGTTGGCCGAGCGGATCGCGGAGATCCCTGGTGTCGCTCGGATTCAGACACGCGTGGTCGAGGACGTGACGCTCGATGTGCCGTCATTCGCGGAACCGGTCGCCGGGCGGTTGGTGTCGATCCCGGAGCATCCGCAGCCGACGGATTTGTGCGCGCTGTTTCTGCGGAAGGGACGCTTTATTGAATCGCGGCGCGATGACGAGGTGCTCGCCAGCGAGGGGTTCGTGAAGGCTCACAAGCTGCAGCTCAACGATCAAATTTCGGCGGTCGTTAATGGCAAGAAGAAGAAGCTGCGGATCGTTGGTATCGCGCTGTCGCCGGAGTACGTCTATCAGATCAAGTACGGACAGCTCGTGCCGGATGACAAGCGGTTCGGCATTCTGTGGATGAGTCGCGAGGCGCTCGAAGCGGCGTTCGACATGAAGGGGGCGTTCAACGACGTGCTTGTCGAATTGTTGCCCGGAACGGCGGAGGCGGCGGTCACGCGGCCGTTGGATCGGTTGATCGAGAAGCATGGCGGTTTCGGGTCGTACGCGCGAGCTGATCAAATCTCGCATCGGTTCCTGTCGGACGAGATCAGCAATCTCAAGCGGATGGGAATGATCGTACCGTCGATCTTTCTCGGCGTGGCGGCGTTTCTGTTGAACGTGGTGCTCAGCCGGATCATTGCGTTGCAGCGGGATCAGATCGCGACGCTCAAGGCATTCGGGTATTCGCACTGGGCGGTCGGTCGGCACTATCTGAAGTTGGTGCTGCTGATCTGTGTGGTTGGCGGCATCGCGGGGACGATTGCTGGAATGTTCATCGGCCGGAAGATGATGGGGATTTATGCCGAGTTCTACCGTTATCCGGAACTGCACTATCAACTGCCTCCGGAGGTCATTGCTGGAGCGTTCGGCGTCTGCTTTGGTTTTTCGATGGTCGGCACGTTGGGCGTTGTTCGCCGAGCGGTGACGTTGCCTCCGGCTGAGGCGATGCGACCGGAAGCTCCGGCGGATTTTCGGCCGACGATTTTCGAGCGGCTTGGTTTCGAGACCTGGCTGTCGCAAATCGGCCGGATTGTGATTCGGAACATCGAGCGGCGGCCGGTCAAGGCGTTGCTGTCGGTCTGCGGAATCGCGATGGCGGCGGCGATTCTGGTGCTCGGTCGGTTCTCGGCCGACTCGCTCGATTGGCTGGTGCGGATGCAGTTCGAGTACATGAATCGGCACGACATCGACGTGTCGCTGAATGAGCCGACGTCGCGCCGGGCACTCCACGAGATCCAGCAGCTTCCCGGAGTCATTCACGCCGAACCGCGGCGCGGCGTCGGCATCAAACTCTTCAAGGACCAAGTCGAGAAGCGGACGTTTTTGCTGGGCATCGACCTGGACGCGAAGCTGAATCATCTGATTGATGACCAAGATCAGCCGGTCGCCGTGCCTCCGGAAGGGATCGTGCTGAATCAGAAATTAGCGCAAGTGCTGGGGGTTCGCATCGGCGATACGCTTCGGCTGGAGATCATGTCAGGCAGCCGCCGCGTTCGCCCGGTGCGCGTCGCGGCGTTCAGCCAGGAGTATCTCGGCACGGTCTGCTATATGGAGATGCGAGCGCTCAATCGGTTGATCGGCGAGGGCCCAGCCGTGACGAGCATCGCGATCACCGCCGATCCGAATTCGATTGACGACCTGTATCACCGCTTGAAGGCGACGCCGCGCGTGGCCAGCGTGATGCTCAAGGGAGCATCGATCCAGGGTTTTCGAGACACCGTGATGAACAACCTGCTGACCATGCAGGCCTTCAATGTCGTCTTCGCCTGCATCATTGCGTTCGGCGTGGTCTACAATACGGCTCGGGTCGCGCTCTCCGAACGAGGCCGCGAACTGGCGAGCCTCCGCGTGCTGGGGCTGACTCGCGGGGAGATTTCGCGCATTCTGCTGGGGGAGCTCGCGCTGCTGACAGCGGCGGCGATTCCCGTGGGACTGTTTTTCGGCAATCGGTTGGCGGGGCTCGTCTGTTGGTTCATGGACACCGAGCTGTATCGCATTCCGCTGATCATCGAGCCGAGAACGTACTCGTTCGCGACGACGGTGGTGCTGATTGCCGCTATCCTGTCGGGGCTGCTAGTCCGCAGCCGTCTAGACCATTTGGATTTGATCGCCGTGTTAAAGACTCGCGAGTGAAATTGAGGTTTCAGCAATGAGAAAGACGGAATTCCAGTTCCGAGATTTCTCGGGTGAAGTTGAGGATTGAGATGTCAGGTCGCGGGTTGTCTATTTCGAATCTTTAATTCGAGATTTGAGATTCTTGAAAGGTGTCTTGTGTTTCGCTGGCTCAAACGATTTCTGTGGCTCTGCGTGCTGACCGGCATTGTGGCGGCGGTCGTGTACGGTTTCCTGCCCAAGCCGATTCCGGTGGACACGGCGAGTGTCAGTCGCGGAGTCCTTTCTGTCACGGTGGCCGAGGATGGCAAGACGCGCGTCCGCGATCGGTTCGTGATTTCCGCTCCACTGGCGGGGCGATTGCATCGGATCAGAGTGCGAGCCGGCGATCCAGTGTCGGTTCCGACATCGGCTGAGCGACTCGCGAGCACGCCGATCGACGGGGAATCGGACCACGGGCATGGTGATTCTGCGACCGAATCGATTTCGACTTCGGTCTCGCTCGGAAATGCACCGGTCGGCGAACTGGCGATCATCGATCCGATTGATCCAAGCCTGCTGGACTCCCGACAGATCGCTCAGGCAGAACTGCGCGTTAAAGCGTCAGAGTCTGCGTTGCAAAGTGCGACTGCCGCGAAGGCCAAGGCGACGGTCGCTAGCGAATGGGCAAGGCTCGACCTTGATCGACGGGCGGGGCTGACGGGCAAGGGAGCCAACACGAAGCAGGAACTCGAAGATGCGCAGATGCTGGTTCGCTCGCGAACAGAAGAACTCAACGCAACGAAGTTCGCCGAACAGACCGCGAAGTACGAACTCGAACTGGCTCGCGCGGCGTTGCTGCGCTCGAAACCGCTCGCGGTTGAGGACGCCGAGAAATGGCAACTGCGGCTGCACTCGCCAATCGACGGGCTGGTGATGAAGGTGCTGCAAGAGAGCGAAACGATCACGCAACAAGGGACGCCACTGCTGGAAGTGGGGGACCCGCGCGATCTGGAGATCGACATCGAAGTCCTCACGACTGACGCCGTCAAAATCCGTCCGGGACAAGTCGTGCGACTGAAGCACTGGGGTGGCGAAAAGCCGTTGCTGGCGCATGTCCGGTTGGTCGAACCATCCGGTTATCTGAAGCTCTCGGCGCTCGGCGTTGAAGAGCAGCGCGTCCACGTCATCGCGCAGTTCGACACGCCGTACGCCGACCGGCCGACGCTCGGCGATGGCTACCGTGTCGAAGCCGAGATCGTGATCTGGGAAAAGGAGGATTTGCTCAAGGTGCCGACCGGTGCGCTGTTCCGCGACAAAGGTGCGGCACAGCCGGCCAACGACGACAAGCCGGCCGCCGACATCTGGGTGGTATTCGTGGTCGAGAACGGACTCGCCGTCAAACGCCACATCGAAATCGGCCGCCGCAACGGACTCGAAGCGGAAGTGCTCAGCGGTTTAAACGAGAGTGATCTCGTCATCGTTCATCCCAGTGATCGCATCCGAGACCAAATCCAAGTGCAACCTCGGTAAATTTGTCGAGCCACCGCACTCCAAGGAAGTCCATGCCCCGATCGCTTCCCGACATCGTGATTCGCGCGTCGGCCGGGACCGGCAAGACGCATCAACTGGCGAGCCGCTTCTTGAAGTTGCTCGATGCGGACGTGCCGCCAGAGTCAATCATGGCGGCGACGTTCACTCGCAAGGCAGCGGGGGAAATTCTCGAACGCATCTTGCAGACGTTGGCTCGGGCGGCGAGCGATGATGAGCAACGGGGCAAGCTGGCGGATGCGATCGGTTCACGGCAACTCACCAGTCAACGGTGTCGTGAGTTGCTGGCGAAGATGACGCAGCGGTTGCATCGGCTGCAGGTTGGGACACTGGACAGCTTCTTCGCGAAACTCGCCAGTAGTTTTTCGCTGGAGCTGGGCTTGCCGCCCGGTTGGCGGATCCTCGAAGCGACCGAAGCGGAGAGGCTGCGCGAGGAAGCCATCGAGGCTTTGCTCGAAGCGGAGACGGATGACGAACTCGTTCGACTGCTGCGGTTACTGACAAAGGGGACAACGTCCCGTTCGGTTAGCGACGTGATCGACGATACCGTCAAGAAGTGCGGTGAAGTCGCGATTGAAACTTCACCAGAGGCGTGGCTCAAAGTCCCTCGGCCGCCGATGCCGACGTTTGCCGAACTGCAAGAGTCTCGGCAACAGTTGCAGGAGTTGCTTGACACAGAAGCGTATTCGGACAAGCGCGTTTCGAATTCGATCTTGAAGGATCTCGAATCGGCTGAGCGCGACCAGTGGGAGGATCTGCTCGGTCGCGGCATCTTGAAGGTTCTGTTGGAGGGGGGGCTGACGTACTACAAAAAGGAGATCGATCCCCGCACGCTGGCGGTTTACCAGGCGATTCTGGATCGCGTGCGGCGCCTGACGTTGCATCGGCTCTCGGTGCAGACGGAAGGAACACGCGAATTGCTCGACAAGTTCGATCGCGAGTTCCGCGAACTGCAGCGCCGGCAAGGGGGCTGCTCGTTCACGGATGTCGCTCGCGCGCTGGCTGGCTGGGATGACCTGTCGGCGGAGACCGAATCCTCGAAGGGCAGCCTCGAGCAGCGGCTCGATTCGCGGCTGTCGCATCTGTTGCTCGACGAGTTTCAGGACACGTCGCCACTGCAATGGTCGGTCCTGCGACCGTTTGCCGAGCAAATTGCTCATAAGCAACGGCCAGTGAAGAAGGCTGCTGAAAAGAAAATGTTCGACGAATGTGACGGCGAAACATTGCCGCCGTCGTTCTTCTGTGTCGGCGATGTCAAGCAGGCGATCTACGGCTGGCGCGGTGGTGACGCACGCATCTTCGACACAATGCTGCGGCAATTTCCGAACCTCACGCCGGAAGAGTTGGCGAAGAGTTGGCGATCCGCTCAGCCGATCATCGAGACGGTCAATCAAGTGTTCAAGCGAATGACTCGGCATCCGAAACTCGAACGATTGGCCGCGCCGATTCAGGCGTGGTGCGATGCATTCCCGGTTCACACAACTGCGCGATCGGAGCTGCGCGGCTACGTCGAGTTCCGGTCGGTTGCCGAAGAAGGAGAAGAAGCATCGCAGTCCGATGTGACGTTGAAGGTCGCGGCGAAATTGGTCGCGGAGTTGGCGGTGAAGCATCCAACTCGCAGCATCGGCGTACTGACACGCAGCAACGACGCGGTCGCGAAGCTGATCTTTGAATTGCATCACCTGAAAGTCCCGGCCAGCGAAGAGGGAGGTCATCCACTGATCGATTCGGTCGCGGTGCGGTTGCTGCTGTCGCTGCTGACGCTGGCCGATCATCCGGGAGACCGGAACGTCCGCTTTCATGTCGCGACCTCGCCGCTGGGACCGGCGTTTCAGTTCGGCGATTTTCAAGACGATGCCGCCGCCGCTCGGTTGGCCGAGTCGTTGCGACGGCGATTGTTGTGCGATGGTTATGGCCGGTGCCTTGCCGAATGGTCGAAATTGTTGACCGATCACGGCAGCTCGCGCGATCGAGTCCGCTTGGAACAGCTCATCAAACTGGCGGACAGCTATCAGCCAACGGCGACGCTGCGTCCCGGCGACTTTGTCGAATGCGTTCGCAAAAAACGAGTCGCCGATCCCAGCGGCGATCGCATTCGAGTGATGACGGTGCATCAGGCAAAGGGCTTGCAGTTCGACATCGTCGTGCTGCCGGAGTTGGACAAGCTGATCGTCGGCCAAACACCGGCGTTGGTGGCCGGGAATGTCGATCCGACGGAGCCACCCGACGCGGTTTGCCTGTACCGCGACAGATCCGTCCAACAACTCCTGCCGCCCGAACTGCAAGCACTGTTCGAGCAAGATGTCGAATGTCGCGCGCACGAGTCGCTGTGCGTGCTATATGTCGCACTGACCCGCGCGATCCATGCGATGTATTTGCTGATCGCTCCGCACGAGAAGGAGCCGACGAAAACCTTCGCCGGATTGCTGCGAGCGTCGCTGGCTGACAACGCTCCCGCACCGCCAGAGACGCTGCTGTTTTGGACGGGGGACGCGGGTTGGGACAACAGCACGACGGGCCAGCCAGTGGTCAGTTCAACGCTTACATCTGACCCCTCGCTGGATCTGCGGTCGAGTTTGCCCTCCGAAATCCGTTTTGCTCCCCCGTTGGCGACGCCGACACGCGGCTGGCAGCGGGAGGCTCCGTCGGTTCACGAATCGCCGTCGTCGCGACGGCTCGGCGAATTGCTGCGAATTCGCCCGGTCCACGCGTTCGAACGCGGCACGCTGATTCACAAATGGTTCGAGCAGATCGAGTGGCTCGACGACGGCCGTCCGTCGAATGAGCAACTGCTTGCTGCTGCGCAATCTCTTTCGCCGATGACGCTGGATTGCGCGAAAGTGCTGCCGGAGTTCTTTGCGATGCTCGACCAGCCGGCGATCTTTGCCGCAATGCGCCGCGATCAGTCACCGCACCGCGCGCTGACGCCGCGAGTGCTCCGTGAGCATCCCTTCGCCTGCCGCTTCGAGCGGACGCTCATCAGCGGCGTCATCGACCGACTCGTGCTGTGGTCGTCTGGGAATCGGGTCGTTGCGGTGGAAATCGTCGATTTCAAAACCGACATCATCGCCGATCCGTCGACGCTGGACGCGCGAGTCGCGACCTACCGACCGCAGCTGGATTCATACCGCCGCGCGGTCATGCAGATCTTTGGCATCGAGGCGGATCAAATCGACGCAAAGCTGCTGTTCGTCGAATCAGGAGCGATCGTCGGCGTTTGAATTGGTTCGAACACAAAAAGTCCGCCGCACTCACGCGTCCTTTGGCGGAGTTGTCGGCTGAGGATCAGCGTCCTTTTGTTCGTGAATCGTCTGCTTTCGGTCTTGAGACATCGCGGCGAAACCGAGGCCGAGGATGGCGAACACTTCTACGGCGAACAGTGAGCCGGCGTTGCGATTCAACCAAACGGCTCCGGGGGACTGCGAGTTGCCGATCACGATCGCGATCAGGGCCAGAATCGTGACAACGAACACGCCGCCAGCGACGGCGGTCAGGCGGAATAACAGGCTGGCGGGCTTGGGTTGGTGACGCATTGGAATGGAAATCGTTGAGGTTGGAATCACGGCAGCCGGACTTCGGCCAGAACGGAATGTAGCCGATCAAGATCGGCGTTGTTGGTGTAGGCGTGTGGGCTGAATCGCATCAGCCCTTCGCGGAAGTTGAGCACGACGCCGGCCGGTTTCGCGATGGCCAGAATCCGACGCCGATCGTCGGCGGAGACTTCGCAGGAGACAATGCCGGATCGTCGCATCGGTTCCGCCGACGAACGGACAGTGAAGTTCAGCGAGTCGAGTGTTTGTCGAAGTTGATCGGTGACCTCGCACAATCGCGACCAGATGGCCTCGATGCGAAACGAAAGCAGTAAATCCAAACTCGCACCGAGTGCCAGGATGCCACCAGCATTCGCGGTGCCTCCTTCGAAGCGGCGCGCGGCAGACCACATCTCGCGCGGCTGAAGCGGACGTGCGACGCGATAGCAGTCGGTAGTGTCCGAATCGTTGGTGACTTCAGCGAGGTACGAACCGGAGAAGCCGATGCTGTTCGGGCCGATGCCGATTGGCCGCAGTCGATCGAGATGCTCTTGCCGGACAAAAAGCACGCCGGCTCCTTCGGGGCCGAGCATCCATTTGTGTCCGTCCGCCGCGAGAAAATCGACCGATGTGCGGGACAGGTCGAGCGGGATGATTCCCAATCCTTGAATCGCGTCGACGCAGAGCAGGGTGCCGCGATGATGACAGGCATCGGCGAGTTCATCGAGGTCGTGCCGCCAGCCAGTGACGAAGCCGACCCAACTGGCGGTGACGATTCGCGTCCGCTTGTCGATCGCGGCCAACAACCGGTCGATCGGACAGACGTCGGAGCCGGGATTACTCTCCACGACGCGGACTTCGACGCCTCGCGGAATCAGGCATCGCCAGACGTTTCGATTCGCCGGGAACTCGCCGCTGGCGAGCACGACGTTGTCCCCCGGTTGCCACGGAAACGCTTCTGCGATGATCGACAGGCCGCTCGTCGTGTTCGGGACGAAGGCAACTTCGCTCGACTGGCAACCGAGCAGCCGCGCGGCAGAGTCGCGGACGGAACCGACTCGCTTCCGCCACTCGGACCAATTGGCGTCCCCGTTATTCGTGACCTCGTCGGCCCAGTCGGCGAGAGCCTGTTTCGCCGGCAGGCTGAGCGGCGCGACGGCGGCGTGGTCGAAGTACGCCCAACGCTCGGCGACCGGCATCTGACAACGGAATTCGTGCCACCATTCGGCCATGATTGTGTCCTGAAGTGGTTCGGATGCCTGCCTCCGAACAACCGGACGTGGGTGTCCGGTCTAAGCTGGTCGGACAATACCCTTTTCGCGGGGTCGGTAATACCATCCGCCCTTTCTCTCGCTCGGAATTGGATCGGAAAAAGCCACTCATGTCTGCGAATTCGACGTCGGCGAAACGGACCGTGACTCCCATTGGTGCGACGGTGGACGAACAAGTCTTGGTGCTCGACTTCGGGTCGCAGACGGCGCAGTTGATCGCTCGCCGCGTTCGTGAGAACAACGTTTTCTGCCAGTTGGTGCGGCACGATTTGTCGGCAGCTCGCATCCGCGAGATTGCACCGAAGGGACTGATCCTGTCGGGCGGCCCGGCCAGTGTTTACGGCACCGGATCGCCGCAGCCCGATCCGGAGATTTTCAATCTCGGTATCCCGATTCTCGGTATCTGCTACGGGATGCAGGTGACCTGTCAGACTCAAGGAGGCCAAGTCACCGCCGGGCACACGCGCGAGTTCGGCCACGCTCCGTGCAAAGTCCTTTCCTCCAGCGGATTGTTCGACGGCGTGCCGTCGGAGTTTCAGGTTTGGATGAGTCACGGCGATCAAGTCCGCGAACTGCCTGCGGGCTTCGAGCCGATCGCGGCGACCGAAACTTGTCCGCACGCTGCCGCGAAGCATCGGACGAAGCCGATCTTCGGTTTGCAGTTTCATCCCGAGGTGACGCACACCGATCACGGCGGCCGGTTGCTGGCGAACTTCGTCAAGAAAATCTGCGGCTGTCGCGGTTCGTGGCGGATCAGCGACTTCATCGAGAGCGAGATCGTCGGGATTCGCAAACGAGTCGGCGACAATCGGGTGATCTGTGGGCTATCCGGCGGCGTCGATTCCTCGGTGGTCGCGGCGCTGTTGTCGAAGTCGATCGGCGATCAAGTCTCGTGCATCTTCGTGGACAACGGTCTTCTGCGACTGGGCGAGGCGGAGGAGGTGCGCGATCGTTTCTCGCAACACTTCAAGACCGACCTGCATGTGGTGGATGCTCGAAAGCGATTCCTCGACGAACTCAAGGGAGTCAGCGATCCGCAGCAGAAACGTAAAATCATCGGCCGTGTTTTCATCGAGGTCTTCCGGCACGAGGCCAAATCGATTCCAAACGCCAGGTTTCTGGCTCAAGGAACGCTGTACCCGGACGTCATCGAATCGGGCGGCAGTCCGGATGGCCCAGCGGCGACGATCAAGACCCATCACAACGTCGGCGGTCTGCCGGAGGAACTCGGCTTCGAATTGATCGAACCGCTCCGCGACCTTTTCAAAGACGAAGTGCGTCAAATGGGCCTGGAATTGGGCCTGCCGGAGCACCTGATTTGGCGGCACCCGTTCCCCGGTCCTGGCCTGGCGGTCCGCTGTCTGGGCGAGATCACTGACAAAAAACTGACGACTCTTCGTCAAGCGGATGCGATTGTCATCGAAGAACTCCATCGAGCCGGTTTGTATCGGAAAATTCAACAAGCCTTCGCCGTGTTGCTCCCGGTGCAGTCGGTGGGTGTGATGGGAGACGACCGAACCTACGAAGACGCCGTTGCCGTCCGAGCCGTTCAGACCGACGACTTCATGACGGCCGATTGGTTTCATCTACCGTACGAAGTGTTGCAGCGCATCTCGACTCGGATCACTAACAGCGTGCGGGGAGTGAACCGTGTCGTCTACGACATCAGCAGCAAGCCCCCAAGCACGATCGAATGGGAGTGACGTGGTGGATGCGTCTTGCATCCGACCGGCGTTCGTCGCTTCGGCCACGACTGCTCAGCGAGTCCATCATGCCTTGGGAAGTCTACTTTGCGTTCGCGTTGATTCCCGGATTCTTCGCCGGGTTGTTGGTCGTGATCGCGAAGCTGAGCGGTTGGACAAAATTGGCAGAACGCTTCCGAGCCGACCGTGAGCCGGATGATGGAACCTGTTTCCGAGGCCAGTTTTTACGCATTGGCTGGTGCGACTACAACGGCTGCATGACGATTCGAGTTTCGCCCGAAGGTTTGTATCTCGCGGTGTGGCCGATCTTCGTGGGACACGCGCCGCTGCTGATTCCGTGGTCGGTATTGCAGGTCGTCGAGGAACGTCGAAGACGCTGGTTTGCGGTCGCGTTGCTTGAAGTCGGGCAGCCATCTCAGGCGAAACTGCAGTTGCCTTTGAAAGTGATCGACGCGGCTCGCGCTTGGTTGCCGTTTCAAGACTCGGCAGACTGAGTGTGGTTCGGCACTTCAATGATCTTCGAAAAAATCCTCTTGTTTCGATTTGTCACGCGAAAGCTGCTCGTGTCGAGTTAACTTGGCAGACTCTGAGGCCATCGCTGTCTCTACCGGTTGTGTCTTTTCGCGGAATCAGTCCGGCGGGCGGACTCGAACATTCGACTTCTGGGGCGTAACCGCGCGCTCCGCTCCAAGACAGATACGCGCTTTGGTCGAACTAACTTGGGGCGAATTGTTCGTTCGCATTGGACAATGCGCTTGACTGAAGAGTCACCGTGATCCGGCAGTTTTACCTCATCGGAATCTTCCACCAGGAGTCGCCACCACGATGAAATCGCTTCGAACTTGGACTCAAGTCGGGCTGCTGCTGGCCATTTCGACCTGGACCGCGTTCAACCCGGTGCGCTCGGAAGATTCGCAGTCGCCGCTGGAGCCTGATCGTCCGGCTGCCGTCACCCCAGACGTCGTCTCGGAAGACGACTCAGACCCGGCTTCGAAAACAGAGTCCAAATCAGAACCAAAGGTCGCCGCGGAAGCACTCAGCCCTGAGCCTGATAGCTCGCTTCCCACAACGACAGTGACACCTCCGACTGGCGAGTCCAGCGTCCCCAAGCCATTGACGCCGATGGACATCGATTCGCAATTTGAGACGCCGATCGAGGTCAATCCACTACCGACGAACGCGGGTCCTCGTCCCACGTTCTCCGGCCCATCCACAACCAAGGTTCAAGCTCCTGTCAGCGAGGTTCCCAAGCTGCCGCAACCAACTCCAGCGGTCGCTGCACCGGTTGATCCGCTTGTGAAGCTGGCCACCGAAGCCGTTGAGGTTTGCAGCCGGCGCTACTTGACGACCGACATGCACACCCCTTGGCAAATCATTCATGGATTGCTGGCATACCGTCAGGATTTTCAACTCAAGCTCAAAGACAGCGACAAGAAAATCAACGCGATCGAGTGGGCTTCCAGCGGCGTAAATTTCCGGGGCGAGTCCCTGTTCCAGAAGACGCCTTATGGCGGTCGCGCTCATCCCTACAGTCAGATTTACTATTTCGAGGGCCATCCCACGCAGTTCATGGCCTATTTGACGATGAGCCGTCTGCCATCGACACATGAGTTCAAGACCGACAGCGGTGAGGTCGTAACGGTTCAGGACATCATCAACAACGCCAAGATGGAAGTCACTCGCTCGCCCGAAGTCGAAATGACTTGGACGCTGTGGGCGTTGGCTCATTATCTCGAACCGACGGCTCAATGGGTCAACAAGAGCGGCGAGCCTTGGAGCATGGAAGAACTGCTCCGCGTAGAATTGCGGAACGCGATCTACGACAGCGCATGTGGCGGAACTCACAGTTTGTTCGCGATCGCGTACGCTCGGAACGCGCACTTGCAGTCGAGACAACCGCTACGCGGCGTGTGGCTCGAAGCCGATCAGAAGATTCAACGCTTCATCGCCGAGGCCAAAGCCCTGCAGAACTCCGATGGCAGTTTTTCGAAGTACTTTTTCAAGGGCCGCGATTTGAGCAACGACTTCAATACGCGGATCACAGGGTCCGGTCACATGGTCGAATGGCTGATGGTCGCTCTGCCTCAGTCACGGCTGTCGGAGCCTTGGGTTCAAAATGGGGTTCGCTGTGTGGCCCAGGATTTGATCGACAATCGCCATCAGAACGCCGATTGCGGCCCGCTGTATCACGCCGTCGATGGCTTGCAGATTTTCCTCGAGCGAATGCAGATCGCCGCTCGTGTGGCACAACGAACGCCGTCCGGCGCGAATGGTTGGACGGCGGCTCCGAGTGCCCAATGGCCGCAGCCGAAATTACGCGTCAAAGGCGGACAGCAAGAGAACTCGAACCTGACGACCACCGAAGTTCAACTGAACTCCGTCGTACCGCAGTCGGCAGGCACTTCGCAACCGGGAATTGAGATCGTCGTCCCGAAACGCGCTCGTCCCCCGGTGACCGCCGAAAAGCCCACGAACTCCACGCTCCGGTAGTCTCGCGATTTAGCTCACTTCGGCGGCTGCGCCTCGCAGCAGAGTGTACAGCGCGAGGGTCAGCGATCAGATACGGCCAGCGCTCTTCTGAGCGCAGCCGAGGCTGGCGTACTTCGTTGTCGTCGTGCCAGCCAGCAACAACCAATTGCTGGCCGCCGCCAGTCAGATTCGAAGCCAATTCCCACTCACAATCATCACGCACGCTCCTTCCGGAAAGCGTCGGGGTGAGTGACAACGTGGATAAGCTGTCGTGAAGCCGTTGCAGGCTCCAGTAGCCGATGAGCTTTGAAATGTCTCAAGCCAAAGGCATTGCGTGGCCATCGACCCCGACAGAAAAAGGTTTCCAGACCAGTGCCACCTGGCTGATGGTGATGTCTGCCTTCTTCGGTTGCAGTGTCAGTTCTTCCAGCTCAATCGAGGTGGGATCGACGTGCGCGAAGAGTTTGTCAGCTTCCTCGGTGAACTTCTCATCGAGCGCGGCTAGCCGCGCCTGCAAAGCGACGACATTTTCTTCGGCGTAGCCAATGTCGGTCCGTTCTTTGGCGAGCTTGCCAGCCGAGCGTGCCGCCGTTGCGGCCTTGCTCACATTTGTTGCGCTCAGCTTCTTCTTGCCGAGGAAGGCCCCCAGCAGTGACGATCCGACCGTCAGCATCGTACCCCAGGTTTGCGACTTGGCCTGTTCTTCTTCTTTGGCCTTCCGTTGCTCGGCTTTTCGGAGTTGTTCTTGCAGAGCGGCCACTTTCGGGGCGTATTTCTGGCGCAGCTTTTCGACGGCCAGGTCGCGTTCTTCTCGCAGCGTCTGGCTGAGCCGCGATCGAAAAGCTCCTTCGTTCTCGTCAGCGCGTGACACGGCCTTCGGCGATTTGCATTTCCAGATGGTCAGCCGATGCACTCGATAGAGATGGTCTTTGAGCGCGTTGGTCAGCGTCACGTATTTCTTGGGCTTGGCCAGATCGGCCGGCAAAGGTGCGAACGCGGCGGCCTCGACCGGGGACTTCTCCAAATCGGGCGGACCATCGTGCGAGAGTTCGCCGTCGTCCCAGGGGTCGAGCGAAATCTCGTCTGCGACCGCCGCGAGGATCGACACCGAATCCCAGACATCGACGTCGGCCGTGCTCTTCACGAAGTGAGCCTTCCCGATCCCCAGCAGCGCGGGGCGATAGACGAATCGCTCACCGGCACCCGGATCGCGGCGTGTGGAAATGAAGAACTCGATAATGTCCGGCGACAAAACGGGGCGATGGTCGCTGATCCCATCCGACGTCGCCGAAACGCTGCCGGCCGACGCGGACGATGTAGGTTGCGGCGACGATTCGCGGCGCGGTCGCATCAGCGTGTCGATCTGATCGCGCGACAACGGCCCGCGCAAAAACGACAGCGACCACCGCGTTTGAAAAATACTCGGCCCGTCATCGTGGACGTTGTTCATCACGAAGACCCGCTTGCCCAAGCCCGACAGGATCGAATCCATCGCCGAACGATCGAAGCTCAGGCCCGTCGTGGCCGACGCGCCTTCCAGCCCTTCGAGTACTCGGGCCTTGTCACGCTCGGTCTGCAAGCGGCCGAGAAACCACGTGCCGCAGTTCGACAGTCCCTTATAGTCGAGGTCCACCGGATTCTGCGTCGCCAGCACGACACCCAGCCCGAACGCGCGGGCCTGCTTGAGTAACGTCAGCATCGGAGTCTTCGACGGTGGATTGGCCGTCGGCGGGAAGTAGCCGAAGACCTCGTCCATGTAGAGCAAGCATCGCAGACTGGATGTCCCGGACTGCGATCGCATCCAGCCCAGCACCTCGTTCAGAAAGATCGTCACGAAGAACATCCGCTCGGAATCGGACAGATGCGCGATCGACAGGATCGACAGTCGCGGCTTGCCCTCTGCCGTCCAGAGCAAGCGTTGAATGTCGAGTGCTTCGCCTTCCATCCAGGCGGAGAAACCGGGCGAGGCCAGCAGATTGTTAAGCGTCATCGCCAGCGCGAAGCGCTCACTCGCGGGATAAAACGTGTCGAGGTCGAGCACGCCGACCTGCTTGAACGACGGCGATTGAATCTCGCGAATGAGCTGTCCGAGATCGAGATCTTTGCCGTCTCGCCAGGCGCGATCGAAGATGTTTGTCAGCAGGATGTGCTCGCGACTGCGAATCGGATCGGCGTCGATGCCCAGCAACGCCAGCAGGCCTGCTGCCGCGCCGTTAACTCGCTCACGCATCGCGTCGCTGTTGTCGAGCACCGCCTGCGGCGGAGCTCCGAACGATCGCACGACCGTCAGCGGCAGCCCCGCCTGACTGCCCGGCGTGTAAATCGCCACGTCGCACGCCTCGCGAAACTTCTGAATGCGAGCGGCATCCTGATCCCACGCAGCAAGACCGTCTGCCCAAGTCTTTGCCGACACCACCGCGAATTGATCGGGTGTCAGCCCTTGGCGCGTCGCCTCGCTGACATCCACCCACGGACGAAAGTCCTCGGCCTGCAACTTTGGAAACGTCAGCAGCAGATTTCCGAGATCCCCTTTCGGGTCGATGATCAGTGCGGGGACGCCATCGATCGCCGCCTCCTCCAGCAGATTCAAACACAATCCCGTCTTGCCGCTGCCCGTCATGCCCACGACGACAGCGTGCGTCGTCAGATCCTTCGCGTCGTACAACAGGTACTCGGGCTTTGGCTGCTGTGCAGCTAAATCGAAGTGTTTGCCGAGATAAAAGGCGCCGAGCTTTTCGTATTCCTGGCTGGCCATCAGAGATCCATTTCGTTTTACGAATCGAAGAAGTGTGGCGGGGATTCTACAGATAACATAGAGCAGGTTTTCAACCTTCCCGTTCAGGCGGCCGGCCAGTTTGAAAACCTGCCCCACGGCTCTACATTGCGAGGCATGTCGAACTACACCCGCATGGAATTAATGATCTGCCTGGCCGCGCACTGGCTGGAAGATGGAGCGATGGTCGTGGTCGGCACCGGTGCTCCGTGCGCGGCGGCGATGTTGGCTCAGAAGACGACGGCTCCAAATCTGACGCTGCTGTTCGAAGCGGGAGGGGTCGGACCGCTCTTGCCGAGGATGCCGATCAGCGTGGGAGACTCGCGGACGTTTTATCGTGGGCTGATGGCGACCAGCATGGCCGACATCATGGAAACCTGTCAGCGCGGCATGGTCGATTACACGTTTCTCGGCGGAGCGCAGATCGACCAGTTCGGCAATCTAAACTCGACGCAGATTGGCAACGACTATCAGCACCCGAAAGTGCGACTGCCCGGCAGCGGTGGAGCGAATGATCTCGGTTCCCTCTGTTGGAAGATACTCGTCCTGACACCGCACGACCGGCGACGGTTTGTCGAGAGGTGCGATTTCGTGACGACTCCCGGTTATCTGACCGGCCCCGGTGCTCGCGAGGCAGCCGGCCTGCCGCCGGGGACGGGACCATATAAGGTGATCACCGATCTAGCGGTACTGGGCTTCGACGATGCGACCAAGCGAATGCAGGTCGAATCGTTGCATCCGGGAACGACACTTGAGGAGGTCCGCGACCGCACGGGATTCGAATTGCTCGTACGCACTCCGCTCGAAGCGACGCCGGCTCCCGAGCCGGCGACGCTGGAAATCCTGCGGAACGAGGTTGATCCGCTGCGGTACATCATTGGACGAGGGTGAGTCGTGGTCTCGTTGTCGCTTCCTCATTACGATGCCAGTCGGTTGTTGTGGTCAGTTCCGTTCGATCCCTTCGCGAGTTGATTCATGTCGAAAACCACGCTTTGGAAGTTTTTGGTGTTGTTGTTTGGATTGGCTGTCGGGCCGGGGTTCGTCAGAGCCGATGAACTGCAGTATCCGTTGACGGCGGTGGCCTCTGCTGATGGCCAGAGCCTCTTCATTGCCGACCTGAATCAGACGGGCGTCTGGAAGCTGAGCGACGGCAAGCTGGCGGTCTTCTTTCAGGCATCGAAGAAATTTCGCACTCCGCTGAATCGTGTCCGTTGCATCGGCTTGGATCGTAACGGCAAATTGTTGGCGGGGGACTCGTCGACGCGCGAGGTCTATCGCTTCGACGAAGAAGGCAAGCCACAGCCGCTGACAAATGGCGGGATCGGTATTCCGATGGACTTGGTCGCCGATCCGGACAACAACCTCTTCGTGACGGATCTGGAACTCAAATGGATTTGGAAGATTCCCGCCGCTGGGGGCAAGGCGGAGAAGTTTGCCGAAGTTGAGGCTCCACGCGGGATCACGATCGATGCCGACAAGAATCTGTGGATCGTCAATCACGGCAAGAATCAGCTGCTGCGAATCACTCCCGACGCGAAGGTCGAAGTCGTTGTCGAGGGCCGGCCGTGGGGGTTTCCGCACGAAGTTGAACTCGACAAAAACAAGACTGCGTTCATCACAGATGGCTACGGCAAGTGTATTTGGAAGGTGCCGTTGGGAGGCAAGCCAGAGAAACTCGTGTCGGGCGAACCGCTGATAAATCCCGTTGGACTGACGTGGCGAGGAGAGACTTTGCTGGTGATTGACCCTCGAGCCAAGGGAGTGTTCGCCATCGACTCGAATGGCAAACTTGCGGCTGTTCCGGCGTCTGCCGAGAAATAAACACTGGTCGATCCGCTCACCAAATTCCGTCAAGAGGAAAATCAAGAAACGACTGTCAAAACGCGGGGAGTTCGGGTGGATGCGATAGCGAAGATTCGGTGAATCTCCAAGCTCTTTGATTCCGTTCGGCGTATTCTCCAGATCCGGCGAAGCAACTTGACCAGTAGGAGCGGATCGTATGTCTTCGCGGGGAATGAGTTTGGTGTCAACGAAGCCTGTGGAACCTCTGGATGGACGACGCAGCAAAAACTCCGATCACTGATCTGCCTGAGGCTCGACTGCCGAGTGTCGCACCGCCGACCGGAAAGCTCTATGTCCGTGCGGTGACTCCAGGACTGCGCAAACTCTTGTACGTCGTGTTCGGGCTGCTGGCTCTGCTCGGAGCGAACTCGGTGTATCTGGTCGCCATCACGGCGATGGAAGCGATCTTTCGGGAAACTTATCAGAATTATTTCTATCAGCTGATGTTCCTGGGGCATCTGGTGCTTGGCTTGTTGGTGATTACCCCGTTTGTTGTGTTCGGTACCAAGCACATGCTTTACGCCAAGGACCGCCGCAATCGTCGAGCGGTCAGAGTTGGCTACGTTCTGTTCGCCGTATCGATCATCGTTCTGGTCAGCGGATTACTGCTGATGCGGATCGGCTCGTTCGATCTGAAACAGCCGATAGCTCGGTCCACGGTTTATTGGCTGCACGTCGTAGCTCCGGTGCTGGCCGGTTGGCTGTATTGGCTGCATCGGCTGACGGGTCCCCGCATCAAATGGAAGATCGGTGTTGCGTATTTCGGGGTCGTTGGCGTTGCGGTGGCTGGCATGATCGGACTGCACTCGCAGGATCCGCGCAGGTGGAACGTCGTCGGTCCTAAGGAGGGGACGCAGTACTTCGAACCGAGTCTTGCACGCACATCATCTGGCAACTTCATCCCGGCCAAGACGCTGATGATGGATGACTATTGCCAAAAGTGTCATCCCGACTCGCATGCCCAGTGGGCCGAGAGTTCGCATCGTTTCAGCTCTTTCAACAACCCGGCCTATCTCGCGTCGATTCGCGAGACTCGTGAGGTCAGTTTGAAACGAGACGGACATGTCAAAGCCTCGCGCTGGTGCGCCGGCTGCCACGATCCCGTGCCGTTCTTCAGCGGAGCCTTCGACGATCCGAAGTTCGATTTACAGAAGCATTCGACGGCTCACGCCGGCATCACTTGCACGACGTGTCATGCCATCACGCACGTCAACAGCACGCGCGGCAACGCCGATTTCACGATCGAAGAGCCGACGCACTATCCCTTTGCCCAGAGCGAAAACGCAGTGCTGCAATGGGTCAACAATCAGTTGGTGAAGGCGAAGCCATCGTTTCACAAGAAGACGTTCCTGAAGCCGCTGCACACGACGGCTGAGTTCTGTTCGACGTGCCACAAAGTTCATTTGCCGTATGCCCTCAACCACTACAAAGATTTCTTGCGCGGCCAAAATCACTTCGATGCCTACTGGCTGAGCGGCGTTGGCCACGGTGCTCGCAGCTTCTACTACCCGCCTAAGGCCATCTCGAATTGCGCTGGCTGTCACATGCCACTGAAAGAATCGAACGACTTCGGAGCAAAGCTGTTCGCCGACGCCAAAAAGCTGAGCATTCACAACCATCTCTTCCCTGCCGCCAACACGGGCCTGGCTTGGTTGCGCGATGCGAGACCGGAGGTCATCGAAGCTCATCAGAAGTTCTTGCAAGAGATCACGCGTGTGGACATTTTTGGAGTCAAGGAAGGAGGCACGATCGACGGCCAGCTTCACGCTCCGATTCGGCCTGACGTGCCGACGCTCAAACGGGGCGAGAAGTATCTGCTCGAAGCCGTAGTTCGCACGCTGAAGCTCGGACATCAACTGACGCAAGGGACGGTCGATTCCAACGAACTCTGGGTCGAAGTCACAATGACTTCCGGTGGCAAGGTCATCGGCAAGAGTGGCGGGCTCGACGCCGATCGTGAGGTCGATCCGTACTCGCACTTCATCAACGTGTTCATGCTCGACAAGGAAGGAAACCGGATCGACCGCCGCAATCCGCAGGACATCTTCACGCCGCTTTACAACCACCAGGTCCCGCCCGGAGCTGGCCAAGCCGTGCACTACGAGTTCGCCGTGCCCGTTGAGGTCACCGCACCGATCACCGTCGAAGTCAAATTGCAGTACCGCAAATTCGACAAGCAGTACATGGACTTCGTGACGAAGACCGCCAAGCCGGGGGACAAGCCGATCAAGAACCACTCACCCGAACAGAAATACCTCAACGATTTGCCGATCACGACGATGGCCACCGACTCGGTGACGTTTCCAGTTGAGGGGGTGGAGATTGCCGTCGAAAACAAACCGCGCGAGGGGATCCCGCAGTGGCAGCGTTGGAACGATTACGGCATCGGCTTGTTCCTCGAGGACAAGGCCGAGTTGCGGCAATCGATTGACGCATTTACTGAGGTGGAAAAACTCGGCCGCTTTGACGGTCCGTTGAATCTCGCCCGCGTGCTGGAACGCGAGGGACGCATCAGCGAGGCGGTCGAGGCGTTGCAGCGGACGGCGGCTCACGGAGGGTCCAAAGACGATCCTCCCGCGCCGCGCTGGACGTTGCAGTGGCTCACCGGCCGGGTGAATCGCCAGCAAGGTCGATTAAAGGAGGCTGAAGCGAATTTCCGCGCCGTCCTGGAGGAACGCACGCCGGAAATGATCGAACGGGGCTTCGACTTCAGCGGTGATTACGAGGTCATCAATCTGCTCGGTCTGACGCTGTTCGATTTGGCGAAAGCTGTCCGTGAAGAGGGGAATCCGGAACGAAACCTTCTCCTTCAGAAAGCCGCCGCGACGTTTGAAAAGACGCTGAAGATCGACAGCGAAAATGTGGCGGCCCACCACAACCTGCATCAGATTTACGAAGAACTTGGCGACAAAGCCAAAGCGGAGTTTCACAACGCCGAGCACCTGAAAGTGAAACCGGACGACAACGCCCAAGGCCGAGCCGTCGGCCTCGCTCGCGCGAAATATCCTGCGGCCAACCTTGCTGCCGAAGCGCTCGTCATCTACCCACTGCAACGCACCGGCGCTCCGGGACTAAATACTGCGGACACTGACAAACGCAAGCAGCCGGCAACATCGAGCGGGAGTGAGTGACTCTCGTCGAAGTGATGAAGGCACTTCCTGCGGCCCCGTCTCGTTTGAAAGATTTCAAGACAAACGCAACAGCAAGACTAGCCGCGTGAGGATGCTGAGTTGAGTTGCTCAAGGTCGTGTCAAACTCGTTGTGAATGGTGAATCGCAGGATGTCAGCATGTCACAGTTTCACCCGATTATCGAGCAATGGTTTGCGTCGCGGTTCACCGCGCCGACCGAACCGCAACGACTTGGCTGGCCGCCGATCGCCGCTGGTGAGCACGTACTGATCGCCGCTCCGACCGGCAGCGGAAAGACGTTGACCGCGTTCCTCGCGGTCATCGACCGGCTGCTGCGCCGTTCGTTGAAAGAGAAACTCAACGACGGAATTCGCGTCGTCTACGTCTCGCCGTTGCGAGCGCTCTCCAACGACATGCACCGCAATCTCGAGGAACCGCTGCGAGAGATCACCGAACTCGTCCAGCAATCCGGCTTGCGAACGATTCACGGCGAGCAGCCCGCACCCATCCGCGTTGGCCTGCGCACCGGAGACACGTCGAGTTCGCAACGAGCAACGCTCGTCCGAAAGCCGCCGCACATTCTGGTCACGACACCTGAGTCGCTGTACCTGCTGCTAACGTCGGTCAAAGGCCGCGCCGCGCTCCGCAAAACCGAGACGATCATTGTCGATGAAATTCACGCGCTCGTCCGGGACAAGCGCGGCTCGCATCTGTCGCTCAGTCTCGAACGCCTGCAAGCGTTGTGCAAAAAGCCTCTGCAACGCATCGGTCTGTCAGCGACGCAGCGACCGATCGAACGCATGGCTGAGTTTTTAGCGGGTTCGGCCGAACCCCAAGAGCCGAGAGCCGATGGCCGTGATCCGGTTTCTGTCGCCGGTCCGCTCATGTCACAGCGGGCTTTGCCATTTGATGATGAAGGAAACGGATCACGGCCATCAGCCATTGGCCTACAGCCATCGACCGGACAAGTCACAATCGTTGATGTCGGTCATTCGCGCTACCTCGACCTCGGCATCGAAGTGCCGGACCTCGAACTCGGAGCCGTCTGCACCTGCGAGCATTGGGGGCAGATCAATGCTCGGCTTGTGGAGCTGGTCAATTCGCACCGCAGCACCTTGATTTTCGTCAACACGCGGCGGATGGCGGAACGAGCTGCTCATCAACTGACGGAACTTCTCGGCGAGGACAAGGTCAGCAGTCATCACGGTTCGCTGTCGATGGAGCTGCGGTTGCGAACGGAACGCCGGCTGAAGGAGGGCGAGTTGAAGTGCGTGGTCGCAACGGCGTCGCTGGAACTGGGCATCGACATTGGCTACGTCGATCTCGTGATTCAGCTTGGCTCGCCGGGGGCCATTGCGACTTTCCTGCAACGGATCGGCCGAGCGGGTCACGCGATTCATGCAACTCCGAAAGGTCGGCTGTTCGCGCTGACTCGCGACGAGCTGCTCGAATCGATGGCGTTGATGCGAGCGATCCGAGCCAGAAGGCTCGACGTGATTCCGATTCCGGCCGCGCCGTTGGATGTCCTGGCTCAGCAAATTGTCGCCGAGGTCGCGGCGAACGACGAATGCTCGTCCGACGAACTGTTCAAAACGTTTCGCCAAGCGTATCCGTATCGCGAAATGACTCGCGAGCAATTCGATGCTGTCGTGCAGATCATGGCCGAGGGGATCACTGACACGAGCGGCCGTGGCAAAGTCTACCTGCATCACGACCGAGTCAATCGGCGCATCAAAGCCCGGCCCGCGGCGCGGATCGCGGCGACAAGCAACGCCGGAGCGATCCCGGATATCGGTTCGTACCGAGTCGTCGCCGATCCCGACGGTGTGGTTGTTGGCACGATTGACGAAGACTTCGCGGTCGAGAGTTCTCGCGGCGACATTTTCTTGCTTGGCTCAACGTCGTGGCGGTTTCAAGGCATTCGCGGCCTGGATGTCGTCGTCACCGACGCGGGCGGAGCCCCGCCGACCGTCCCATTCTGGAATGGCGAAGCGCCGGGTCGGACGTGGGAGCTGTCGGAAGAAGTCTCGCGGCTGCGGAAAGACATCGAACAGCGATTGCACGACGTTTCACACAAATACACGGAATCGCAAGCCGTCGCGGAAGGCGGTGCCGAGTGCAAAGTGCAAAGTGCAGAGTGTCAAGAAGACGTCGTTGCCACCCTGTCACCCTCCCACTCTCTTTCCCCGTCACTCGCCGACTGGCTGCAATCCGAAACCGACTGCTCTGAATGGGCGGCCGAACAGATTGCGAATTACGTCGCCACGCAGCAAGCTGCGATCGGCGTGATCCCCAACCAGAAGAAGATCGTCTTCGAGCGATTCTTTGACGAGTCGGGCGGAATGCAGTTGGTCGTGCATGCTCCGTTCGGAGCGCGAGTCTGCAAGGCGTGGGGCCTGGCGATGCGAAAGCGGTTCTGCCGCTCGTTCGATTTTGAATTGCAGGCGACGGCCGATGATGACGGATTCATTTTGTCGCTTGGCCCGCAGCATTCGTTTCCGCTGGAGAGCATGTTTCCGCTGCTGACACGCGAGAATTCACGCAACTTGCTGGAGCAAGCGATTCTGCAGACTCCGCTGTTTCAAACGCGGTGGCGCTGGAACATGAATCGAGCGTTGCTCGTGTTGAAGATGCGGAACGGCGTAAAGGTGCCGCCGGCTCTGCAACGGTTTCGTTCGGACGATTTGCTGACGGCCGTGTTTCCGAAGTTGACCGGTTGCCAGGAGAACATCGTCGGCGATCACGAGTTGCCCGATCATCCGCTGATCCAGCAGACGATGCACGACTGTTTGACCGAAGCGTTGGACCTCGACGGTCTGCATCGAGTGCTCGAAGCAATCGAAGCGGGCCAGATCGAGCTGATTGCTCGCGACACGCGCGAACCTTCGCCGTTCTGCTACGAATTGCTCAACGCGAACCCGTATGCGTTTCTCGACGGTGGCGAAATTCAGGAACGCCGCGCGCGAGCGGTCGCCAACCGTCGCACGCTCAGTCCTGAAGACGTCCGCGATCTGGCCAAGCTTGACCCGGCCGCGATCGAACGGGTTGTCCGCGAGGCTCAACCACTGATCCGCAACGCCGACGAACTGCACGACGCACTGCTGAGTCTGTTTTTCGTCCCGACTACCCCGAAGAATCCGCGAGGGTGTGCGCTCCCCAATGCCATGACACATATGCTGCTTGAAGGGTCTGGCCTCGCTGACGCTTCGGGTTACTTTGTTGAGCTCGCCGCGGATCGCCGAGCGACGACGATTGAATTGCCGAACGGACAACTGGCCTGGGTCGCAGCCGAACGACTGCCGGCAATCCGTGTGCTGTTTCCCGACATGGCGATCGAGCCGGTAATTGAAGCACCGCCGGGAGTGCGCACGGCATGGGAAACAACCGACGCGCGCGTCAGCATCCTGCGCGGCTGGCTGGAAATGTGCGGCCCGATCACCGCAGAAGAACTTGCCGAACAAACGACGTTTTCGGTCTCGTCGGTCAGCGCGGCGCTGGAGGCACTCGAAGGAGAAGGGGTCTTGTTGCGCGGTGCGTTTCGTCCTTTGGAGTGCGATGTGTCAGCGCCGCTTTCGGGGGATCCAAGAGAAGAACAAATCCGAAGCGATGCTGACACATCGCACTCCAAAGTCGAATGGTGCCATCGCCGCCTGCTGGCTCGCATTCATCGGCTGACGATCGAAGGTTTGCGCCGCTCGATCGATCCAGTCGATATTTCGACGTTCTGGCGATACCTCGCGCGGCGGCAGGGGATCACCGGTGTCGACAAGCGAGCGGGTTCAAATGGCGTGTTCGAAGTCGTTGCGATGCTGCAAGGTCTCGACCTTCCCGCGATCGCGTGGGAACGGGACATCCTCACGGCGCGCGTTGAGAATTATCGACAGGAATGGCTCGATGAATTGTGCCTGGGTGGTGAGGTTGCCTGGGGTCGACTGTATCCACCGCGGGTCGACCCGGAAAAAAGCAAACCGTTGTCCGGAGTCACTCGTGTCGTGCCGGTGTCGCTGTTCCTCCGCAGCGACTTGCCGTGGCTGGACGGGGAGCGAGTTCCGAGTTCCGAGTTCCGACTTCTGAGTGAACTGCAATTGAGTTCGTCGGCCGAAGATCTGGCGATGCTGTTGCAGACTCGCGGGGCGATGTTCCTGACGGACTTATTGCGTGAGAGTCGCTTGCTGCCGGCGCATGTTGAAGACGGTTTGGGTGAACTTGTCTCACGTGGCGTGGTGACTGCCGACGGATTTTCGGGACTGCGACAGCTCATTAGCGATTCGTGCCGATCGTCCTCATCCGGCGGTTCCAGCCGTCGTCGCCCCGGCCTGCTACGACAACGCGGTGCGACTGGAACAACCGGCCGCTGGTCCGTGTGGCGTGAGCATCGTCCGGGCGAATCGAACTCGGACCTCGGAAGTCGGCCACCGGAACTGTCCCGATCCGACGTCGTCGAGCAATGGGCGTGGCAACTTCTTCGACGCTGGGGTGTGATGTTCAAAGATCTGTTAACGCGTGAGTCAGGTGCGCCGTCGTGGTGGGAGTTGCTGCAAGTTTACCGCCGGCTGGAAGCTCGCGGCGAGATTCGCGGTGGCCGGTTCATCACTGGCGTGGCGGGAGAACAGTTCTCGATGAGCGAATCGATTCGCCAGTTGCGGTTGCTGCGCGACGGCGGGCCGCAGCACGAATTGATTCTGATCTCGGCCGCCGATCCGCTAAATTTAATCGGCATTCTGGACGATCAGCCGCGAGTTCCCTGCGTCGCGTCACATCGCCTCGTGTATCTCGACGGCCGTTGCGTCGGGACGCTGATCGCTGACGAGAAATGGTTCGCGCCGTCGCTGAAATTCGAATTGCAAGCTGCTGTCGCCGAACTTTTGGAGCGTGGCCGGCCGGGAATTCACACCCCTGTCCGCAACGAGTCCACGACAAAGGATCATCGAGCGACGCCATCTCGGCAGCGAGCAACCGCTCACACCCGGACGCGATCGCAGCAAGCAACAACTGACCGGAGCGACGGATAAATCTTGGTGCGTGCTTGGCCCGCAATTCAACGGTCAGTGCAAAGTGAAGAGTGCAAATTGCAAAGTGCAAAAGGTCGGCCGACGGTCGCCGCCTGGCACTCTTCACTCTGCATTTTGCACTGCTGAGACTATTGGTGACTGGCCAGGGCCTTCGCGCCGCCATCGTCGGATTTGCACGCCCCAATTCCATTCGGCTGGTTGGCGAGTCGGTCTTGGGCTGCGTACCATGCGGACTCCAATATTTCGTTCCCTCAGGGTTCGAATAAGTTTTGACCCTCCCGTGGAGAAGCTGGCAATGCAACGTTTGAACGATTTGTTGTGGTGTTCCGGCGTTTCGATGGTCACGTTGGTTTCTCTGGCGTCGAGCGTTTCCGCTGCGGAGCCCAAGTTTGACAGCAAAATCGTCTCGTCTCAGACCAAGGGGCACGCGGTTGAGATCGACTTGGACGTTGTTGGAGCCAAGTCGCTGTTTCTCGTCGCGACCGATGGTGGTGACGGGTTCGGTTGCGACTGGGCCGATTGGGCCGAGCCGAGATTTGTCGGTAAGGACGGGAAGGAGACGAAGCTCACCGAACTGAAATGGAAGACTGCCAGCGCGAGCTTCGGGCAGGTCAACGTCAATAAGAACTGCGGCGGCGACGCGCTGAGCATCCTCGGAAAGAAGGTCGAGTACGGCATCGGCACGCACGCGAATTCGGTGATTGAGTTTTCTCTGCCGGAAGGGCATGGCTTTGCGAAGTTCAAAGGGCGAGCGGGGCTGGATGATCACGGGACGACGCAAGGCTGCGGGTCGACCGTGCGGTTTCTCGTCTTCACGGAGAAGCCGGATGACAAATTCCTGGTCGCCAGCGCGGCGGGGGGACAAGCAGGGGGAGTTGGCAGCCGTGACTCGAAGGATGCCGTGAAGGGGCTGGATGTCGCGGAGGGACTCGAAGCGACGCTGTTTGCCAGTGAGGACTCGAAGCCGGCGATGCTTAACCCGACGAGCATCGACATCGACCATCTCGGTCGCGTCTGGGTGTGCGAAGTCGTGAACTACCGCCACCGCAACGGCGAGCGGAAGGAAGGAGATCGCATCCTGATCCTCGAGGATACCAACGGTGACGGTGTGTCCGACAAGCAGACCGTCTTTCATCAGGGCAAGGATGTGGACTCGGCTCACGGCATTTGCGTGCTGCCAACTCCCGACGGCAAAGGGACGAAGATCATCGTCTCGGCCAACGATAACGTCTTTTTCCTGCACGATGACAACGGCGATCTGAAGTCCGATCGCAAGGAGATGTTCTTCACCGGCATTCAGGGGACGCAGCACGATCACGGCATTCATGCGTTTCATTTCGGGCCGGACGGCAAGCTCTATTTCAACTTCGGCAACAGCGGCAAGCGGATTCTGGACAAGAGCGGCAAGCCGATCACGGACCTCGCGGGGAACGTGGTCGATGACTCGAAGTCGCACTATCAGGAGGGGATGGTTTTTCGTTGCAACATGGACGGCTCCGAGTTTGAAACGCTCGGCTGGAACTTCCGCAACAACTGGGAGGTCGCGACCGACAGCTTCGGCACGCTGTGGCAGAGCGACAACGACGACGACGGCAACAAGGGTGTCCGCATCAACTTCGTCATGGAGTTCGGCAACTACGGCTACAAGGACGAGCTGACTCGCGCCGGCTGGCAGCAGCCGCGCACGAACATGGAGACCGAGATTCCGCTGCGGCACTGGCATCTGAACGATCCGGGTGTCGTGCCGAACCTGCTGCAAACGGGAGCCGGTTCGCCGACGGGCATTTGCGTTTACGAAGGGGACTTGCTGCCGGAGGTCTTTCGCAATCAGGTGATCCACTGCGACGCCGGGCCGAACGTGGTGCGAGCCTACCCGGTGAAGAAGTCGGGAGCGGGCTACACGGCGGAGACGGTCAACATTTTGCAGGGAGCCCGCGACAACTGGTTCCGTCCGAGCGACGTGTGTGTGGCTCCGGACGGTTCGCTGATCGTGGCCGACTGGTACGACCCCGGCGTGGGAGGCCACCGCATGGGTGACGCCGACAAAGGCCGCCTCTTCCGAGTCGCTCCGCCCAAGACCCCGTACAAAATCCCGAAGGTCGATGTCTCCACCGTCGAAGGAGCCATCGCCGCCCTGAAAAGCCCCAACCTCGCCACGAGGTATCTCGCCTGGACCGCGCTGCACGCGATGGGCGAGAAGGCCGAACCGGCGCTCGCCAAAGTTTTCGAGAGCGATCCGAACCCGCGTGTCCGCGCACGGGCGTTGGGAGTGCTCAGCAAGCTCAAAGGAAAAGGTGCCGACTATGTGCTGAAAGCTGTGACAGGCGAATCGCAACCCGACATTCAAGTCGCTGCGATCCGTTTGGCTCGTCAACTTGATCGGCCGACAGCCCGGCTGATGGTCGCATCGCCCGACAATCGACTGCCGGTTGCCGAAGTCCCTTTCATGTGGGCTGTGTTTGATCGGCTCAACAAAACGTCGAAGGCGCAGCCAATTGAAGTCTCACGCGAAGCACTTATTGCCGCGCGAGAAATGAAAACCGGACTCAAGGTGAAGATTGACGCTACTCGTGAGATTGATCTGGACCTCGCGGCACTGATTGGATTGGCGCGATACCACGACGGAAAAGATCGTTGGTATCTCGAAGCGATCGGTGTCGGGCTCGATAAGAGGTGGGATGAATTCCTCGAACTTTGGCAACCTAACAACAGCATTTCTCCGCCATACGGACCGAAGATTGATATTGAAGCACGCAACCGAGACATCGTGTGGCGTTCTCGCGGCAGGAAGACTCCCGACTTGCTCGCGAAGGTCATCGGCGAATCGTCCGTCACCGCTGACGATTCACCGCGTTATCTCCGCGCGTTCGACTTCCAAGCCGACAGCCCGGAGAAGCAAGACGCGCTGGTGAAGTTGGCGTTCGGGGACTTCGGCGATCCGGCGAAAACGAAATTCGTCAACACCGAAGCGATCAGCCGGCTAAAAGGGTTCGACGTCGCCAAGAACCCCGAACACAAAGCCGCTCTGAACCGAGTCCTCGACGGCCTGAAAGGTCAGCCGCAGTTCGTCACGCTGGTCGAAAAGTTCAACATCACCGACCGCTATGCCGACTTGCTCGCGCTGGCTCAGGCCAAGCCCGATGACCAGGTGGGCATGGACGCTGTCCGCATACTGCTCGGGAAGGGAGCCTCGGCACTGTTGAAGGAGGCTCTCTCTTCCAGCAAGGAAGAGGGGACGAGGGGAAAAGGAGAAGGGGAGAAAGCACTTGCGACTGCTCGCGCTTTGTCGAACTCCGGTGACGCTGTCGCGTCTGAGTTGTTGCTGGCCGTCGTGCAAGACGACAAACGCCCCGCCGAAGTCCGCCGAGCCGCCATCCGCGGCGCGGCTTTGTCTAAAAACGGAGCACAGACCATCCTGAAAATGGCCCAAGCCAAATCGTTCGACGACTCGTTCACCCCGGCCGTCTCATCCGCTCTGATTGCGACGCGCTTCTCGGACATCCGTGATGCGGCCTTGAAAATCTATCCGCCTCCAGCCGGTAAAGACTCAAAACCGCTCCCGCCACTGACCGACTTGGCCAAGCTGAAAGGGAACCGCGACAATGGCTCCAAACTCTTCGCCGCCGCGACAACCGCCAAGTGCAACACCTGCCACGTCGTCAACAACGTCGGCAAAGAAGTCGGCCCGAACCTGAGCGAAATCGGCAGCAAGCTCAGCCGCCAAGCGATGTGGGAGTCGATCATCTTCCCCAGCGCGGGCATCAGCCATAACTACGAAAGCTACGTCCTCGAAACCAAATCCGGCACCGTCGCCAACGGCCTGAAGATTTCCGAAGACGCCGACTCGGTGACGTTGCGCGGAGCCGACGCTCTCGCTCGCAACTTCAAAAAGAGCGACATCGAGGAAATCAAGAAGCAAGAGATTTCGTTGATGCCCGCCGATCTCGCCAAGACGCTCTCCGTCGAAGAAATGAGCGACCTCGTCGAGTACCTGACGACGCTGAAGAAGAAATGAAATCAGGGCAGGCAAAAGATCGGTGGTAAAAAATGAGCGAGCATCGAGCCGTTGTTTTGCGTCATCGGTTACCCCCGATTTGTTGCCTGCCCCTCTCCCGCCGAAATTTTTCGCGATCAATCGCCGCGTTGGCTCTGACCGGTCTCGGCCGCGCGATCCCAGCCAGCGAAAAGCGATTGCCGATTGTGGACACTCACGTCCATTGCTTCGCAGGGACGAGTGACGCGCGGTTTCCGTATCACAAGGATGGGCCGTATCAGCCGGAGAAGGCTTCGACGCCGGAGGACTTGCTGGACTGCATGAAGCAAGCGGGCGTGGATTTCACGGTCATTGTGCATCCGGAGCCATATCAGGACGATCATCGGTACCTCGAACACTGCCTCGATGTCGGTAAGGGGAAGCTCAAAGGGACATGCCTGTTCTTCGCCGGACGGCTGAATAGCATTCGCGAGATGACGGCGCTGGTGAAGCGTCAACCGGGCAAGATTGTCGCGCTGCGAATTCATGCCTACGCGCCAAACCGCCTGCCGCCGTTCGGCAAGCCGGAGTTGCGTGAACTCTGGAAATCGGCGGCAGATCTCGGGCTCGCAATCCAATTGCACTTTGAGCCGCGTTATGCGACAGGCTTTGAACCGCTGATCCAGGAGTTCTCGAAAACCAAAGTCATCATGGACCACCTCGGCCGTCCGTTGCAGGGGACTCCCGAAGAGCACGACCGAGTTGTGAAGTGGTCGCGGTTCGAGAACACCGTGATGAAGCTCTCGTCGATCCCGACCAAACGGACGTATCCGCATCGGGAGATCGAGCCGATTATCCACACGCTGGTTAGAGCGTTCGGCCCCGAACGCTTGATTTATGGCGGCGGCTGGGGCGAAGGATCAACGGGCGAGTCCTATCGGGCGAGCGTCGAGGGAGTCCGTTCGTTTCTTCCCGGTTTGTCGGTGGCGGATCGAGCCAGGGTGCTCGGCGGCAACGCGGCCAGGCTGTTCGGTTTTTCCTGAATGCGAACGCGCTACCGTTTCGCGAAGGTGCCGTTTATTCTGAGTCCATGAGCGACTCTCCTCTGAAGTTGATCGTGTTGGCTCGCAGCGACGTCGAGCGTGTGCAACGCGCTGGCCAGGAACTCGTCGAGTTCCTTCGTACTCAGTCGGGCGTGCAAGTCGTCGCCCACGTCGAATCCGAAACCCAGGCTCTCGACGCGATCGAGTCCGACTTGATTCTAGTGCTCGGCGGAGACGGCGCGATCCTGCGAGCTTGTCATCAGCTCGGTCGGCAGCAGCGGCCGATTTTGGGAGTGAATCTCGGCCGTCTCGGTTTTCTGGCGGATCTGTCCCCTGATGAGTTTCGCGAAATGATTCCGCGACTTGTGCGGCGCGAGTTCCGAATCGTCGAGAACTTGATGTTTGAATGCCTGTTGCGACGCGCCGATGGCTCGACCGAAACATTCCTGGGACTGAACGAGTCAATCGTCAGCTCGGCGAATTCGCTGCAGATGATCGAAGTCCGACTGACAATCAACGGCGAATTAGTGACGACCTACAGTTGCGACGGCCTGATCATCAGCTCGCCCGTCGGTTCGACCGCTCACAGCCTGAGCGCCGGCGGCCCGATGCTACGCCAGAATCTGCCCGTGTTTGTCATTACGCCGATCTGCCCGCACACACTTTCGAACCGACCTCTGGTGGATGGGGCCGAAGGTGTTTACTCGCTGAGCCTCACGGAAACATCGAAAGATGCGTTCCTTGTCGTCGATGGCCAGTACCGTCGCCCACTGAATGTAGGCGACACGGTCGAGGTTCGTCGTGCCCCAGTCACCTTCAAGCTCGCGAAGTTACCCGGGCACAGCTACTACACGGTGCTGCAACGCAAACTCGGCTGGAGCGGCCAGCCGCATTATCCCAGCCGTTAAAGTTGCAAGCCAGACCGCTCAATGGCACCAGTTCCGTGTGAGAGATGCTTGCGAGCACTCGCCCCGCCTTGTAATTTTCGCCCATCACATGCGGTCGCGCGAGCGGCCGTTGCGATTCAACGGTGGCCATAGCTCAGTTGGTTAGAGCACCAGATTGTGGATCTGGGGGTCGGCGGTTCAAGTCCGCTTGGTCACCCTTTGAGCGGGTCTGAAATGCGCAGCTCGGTCGCTTTGATGCGGCCGGGCTGCTTCGCTTTGAGCGAGTTACTCTTTGACCGTCAGCAGCTTGTCCTCGGGAAAGGTTTCCAGCTGGAGGCCCTTCCATTGGATTTCTTGTGGGACTTGATTCGAGTGCAACTGCA